>CAZUTM010000049.1:13607-28593 GCA_964623665.1 uncultured archaeon | reverse complement strand
TTTCCGACCAAGCAGTTGAAAATTCAATACAAGCATATATTGTTTTATCAACCCGCTATTCCGTTGATACCATTGTTATTCT
This sequence comes from uncultured archaeon, assembly GCA_964623665.1. Classification (GTDB taxonomy): domain Archaea; phylum Asgardarchaeota; class Lokiarchaeia; order Sigyniarchaeales; family Promethearchaeaceae; genus CAZUTM01. Next base: position 28,511 of record CAZUTM010000049.1, on the reverse strand, counting down.
TCATCCAATTATTTATCTCTTTATTCACGGTTATCGCCAGTGGCGAAATATTTGGATTTTACTTTTAAAAGGGCTGACTGATGCTTTTGAAACGAAAAATTAGATGATAAGTATGTAAGATATCTATGATAGATGCTTTTTTTGATATTCGGTTTTAATTCTGCGGTGCGGACAGAATATTGGCGCTTTAGAAACATAATTTCAATAAATCCCGGAATAATTAATAAACACAAATAGCGGGATCTTTAAATACGCTCTCAGAGATCTTAGGCCGGATGCATCCCGCACCCACCCAAGCACGCATACAATCAAGGAGGAAGTCAAAACAATGAAAGAAACCGATCATAATTCAGAACTGCTCACTGCAATCTTCCCGACGGAAAAAATATCCGTAAACATAAAAAAAAGACCGAAAAAAAGATTCCATGGATGGGATTATCCACGTTCAGAATTCCGAGTGAAAATTCTTTGGGAATGCCCATTTCCCTTCTTTATTTTAATGTTTAAGATTCGAATTAAAAAAGACGTTTTTCACTATGGTTTAGAGTTTAGGTCTTCCAATTTTATGAATAGCCATTCCGTACACATCCTCCACCGCTTCTAAAACCATTTCGGAAATTGTGGGGTGCGAATGGATGACATGGGCCAATTCTCTAGCATTAATTTTATTTACTATCGCAACAGCGATTTCTGAAATGAGTTCTGGTGCAGAATGTCCAACACATACTGCGCCTAATATCATATCCGTATCCGGATCCACTGCTAACTCTAAAAATCCTTCCGTGCTTCCAACACATTGTGCTTTTCCTAAGGAGCTGTAATAAAATCTTCCGACTAACGGCTTTTTGCCTAATTTTCTTGCTTTGGATTCACTTATTCCGACACCTGCGATTTCTGGATAGGTAAAGATCGTGTATGGAACAGCGCTATAATCGGGTTTTCTGATTGGGTATTTTAATTTTCCCAATGCAACCCCGATATTGTTTACCACCACATCGGCTTCATGCGAAGCGACATGGGCCAACATCATTCCGCCCTTAACGTCTCCGATTGCGAAGATGCCTTTCACATCGGTTTCTAAGGTATCGGGGTTCACTACGATTTTTCCTTTCTCAATTTTTATGCCGAGTGCTTCCGCCCCAATAGCTTCTCCCGATGATTTTCGACTGATACAAATTACGCATAATTCCGCTTCATAGGTGGTGGTTTCGGCGTTCGCAATTTTATCCTGAGGTATTTTCGCATCAACCGCTTTAATCTCTACGTGATCCCCTTTATTTTCCACAGAAATCACATTTTTGGATGTTTCAACGGATATATTAAGTTTCTTAAACTTTTCCAAGAGCATATTTACCGCGCGTTTTTCTTCCATGTATAAAATGGAATCCATGTATTCCAAGATGGTGACCTTAGAGCCAATTGAAGCAAATATATTTGCAAATTCGCATCCTATTACACCTCCGCCAACGAAGATGATACTCTTTGGGTGAGTCGTGAAGTTGGGCTCAAGAATGTCATTGGAATCCAAAATTCTTTTATGATCCAAATTAAATTGCGGTAGGGTGGCCGGTTTTGAACCAACTCCGATAATAACATACTTTCCTTTTATTCGGATTGTTTCTGTCAATTGCGAATTCCCTGAGGGTTCGATTCGTACCACAAAGCCTTCTTGATGATTTCCGCTTTCCAAAAATCCCGAGCCGTAATATACGGGTACATTTCGCTTTTTGAGAAGGCCTTCAATACCTTGCCTCAAATAGTCGGTAACTTGGTTCTTTCTTTTTACCGCTTGCTCAAAGTCTATGGTAATCGGTTCTTTGATATTCACTCCGAATTCTTTAGCTTTTTCTGATATATCTTGTATTAAAATGGCGGTACCTTGCAATGCTTTGGTTGGGATGCAGCCCCAATTGGAGCAGACTCCGCCTAAAAGCTTTTTTTCAATCAAGGCTGTCCTTATTCCGTATTGCGAAGCCCTCAATGCGGCATGATAGCCACCGGGCCCCGATCCGATGATAATTAATTCGAATTCTTCCATTATAATTTTCCCTCTTCAATTTTTTATAGATTCCATTAAAAAAACAAGATTTAATCCAATAATGCTGCAATTTATTCAAGGAACTCAAAAATCTCGTTGATCGGCTTTCTCTCCGCTTCTTGTTTCAATTCCGATGGATCCGGATAGCCGAGAGCAATAACACCCATCAGTTCAAAGTCGGAACTCTTGATGTTTAAAATATTATTAACCTCCTCGGTTTTATTTAGTATTTGTCCAAGCCAGCATCCGCCGAGTTTTTCCGCATGGATTCCCAAGAGTATATTTTCGAAAAGGGCTCCAATTCCTTGCACATCCTTTGTGTAATTATATTGGAGTTTTTTATTCAAATAGATCACAAACGCTGCACTCGCTTCTCTTAAAATATGTCCAGAACTTGTACAGTTCGACAACTCAATTAAAACATCTTTGCGAGTGACTCCTATAATTTTCCATGGCTGATTGTTTAATCCGGATGGTGCCCATCGACCGTACTCTACAATTTTCATAAGAGTCTCCTTCGATATTGGCTGATCTGTGAATTTTCGAACGCTCCTTCGCGACTTCACAAGTTCCAAGAAATCCATAAAAAAGTTAAATTGTTCTTGATTTATAATACCTTCTCTTGATTTGGATTAGCTTTTCAACATATTTCTTTGAGAACGAAAAGCTATAAATTACTTTTTATTTTATCTATCCTCATGGCCGATCTTTCCAAGGAAGAGCAGTTCATCATCAAATCGATTAAGGAAAAGGGCAAGGATGGAAAATCGATTGGATACAAAGAGCTTCAAAAAATTTGTGAAAATGAATTTGAAGGTGTTCGTCTGATTTTGAAAAAGTTAAAAGAAAAAGGCATCGTGGATTACGAAGGTGCGATTCCGAGTTTCAATGCGGAAATTTTATTGGTAAAACCTTAAAATCTTTTTTGGATTCTTTTCTTTATTATTTTCGGTCGTTTAAACTTGCGATTTATGCAAATCCGCGCAATATTCAAACGGGTTCTAAAAATCGGAGGTTAAAATTAAAGAAAAAATGATCTTGATTATTCTTGTCTGGAGTATGGTTCACCGAGAATTTTCTCGATTTCAGCTAACTTCCCTAATAAATTGAGTCCTTTATCTGTAAGATAGATAATTTTGGTTCCATCTTGAGTACATTTGAAATCAATTAAACCATTTTCGACTAAAAATCCTTTAACTCTGAGATATGCGTTGTAATATGATTCTTTCTCTTCGAATTTTTTGAAGAAATCCTTTTGAACCGCTTCTCCTTTCTCGAAAGACCCCAAAATCTGTAAGGTTTCGGTAAAACCCCGTTTTTTGAAAAGGGAGTAAATGTTACTGTCCATATTTTACTAATAAAATTCTTCGCTAATAATATTATACATTTTCGTGATTTGTTCGACTCGCCACAAAAAAAAACACAAAAAAAGCATTTATATATGATGCATAACAAAGGTCAGATCAATGTCTAAATACACGCTTTCCACAGAATACCAATGAAATGTTCAACTCGTCTGCTCTCGATATGCATAAATCATCACGAATCGACCCACCCGGATTTAATATGGCTTTACATCCATGTTCAGCTGCCGCCTCTAATCCATCGGGGAACGGGAAAAAGGAATCAGTTCCCATCACCGATCCGTTGAGATCATGCCCAAATTCTTTAGCTTTTTGCGCTGCAAGTTTCACAACATGAACACGCGATTGCTGACCCGCACCAATACCAAGCGTATACACTCCAGTCTCATATTCTTTTGCAAAAGCGGCGGAATTCGATTTTGCCCATTTTGAGATTACATATGCAAATATAAGCGCCTTTTTCTCCGATTCCGACACTTGTCGCTTTGATTTTACATCCCAAGTAGAAATTACAGGTTTCCAATCATAGTCTTGAACTAATGCACCACCTAAGCAGGATCGGATTTCTTTGAGTTTGTAAACATCGGTTTTTCTCGAAAGAATATCTCCACAATCAATTATTCGTAGATCCTTTTTGGTTTTGAAAATCTCTAAGGCTTGAGGGTCGAAGCCCGGGGCAATCAATACCTCAATAAAGATGTTTTTTTCCTTTACGATAAATTCGGCAACATCTTTTCCTACCGGTTTGTTAAAACCCCAAACGCCTCCAAAAGCGGATAATGGATCTGTTGAAAAGGCCCGCTTGGTCGCCTCCAATTGAGTCTTATAATCAATCGCGGCCCCATTTGGTGTCGCATGTTTAAAAATGGAACATACGTAATGGTCGGTCCCCAAATCTATCATCATTTGGATACATGCATCCACATCGAGGTAATTATTGAACGAAATCTCCTTTCCGTGAAGTTGCTTCAAATCCGCAAGTCCTATAATCGACTCCGAATCCCTATAAATAGCGGCTTTTTGGTCCCAATTTTCTCCATATCTGCACGATTGCACCTTCTTATACAATTTTACCAAGGTTTCCGGAAATTCGGAATCTCCACCCATCTGTTTATTCAAATAGTGGGCAACGGTTGCATCGTATAATGCCATCGTTGAAAATACGATTTGAGACAATTTCTTTCGGGTTTCATAAGTGGTCGCGCCACCGTTCGTTCGCATCTCTTGTAATACCACATCGTAATAGGCGGGATCGCAGATAACAGTAACATCGGGGAATGATTTTGCGGAAGCCCGAATCATTGTCGGACCGCCTATGTCAATCATTTCTAATGCCTCATCAAATGTGGTTTCGGCTTTCGCTATCACCTTGCTAAAAGGATAAAGGTTCACACAGACAAGATCTATCGGTAAGATTCCATGCTCTTTGGCACTTTTGTTATCCGATTCGTTGTTTCTTCTCCACAAAATTCCGCCATGGATTTTTGGATGTAAGGTTTTTACACGGCCATCGAACATCTCGGGCGCACCGGTAAAATCCGAGATTTTTACAATCGGGATTCCCGACTCTTGTAAAGTTTTAGCGGTCCCGCCGGTTGATAGAATTTCTACTCCGAACTCTTGGTGGAGCTGTCTCGCAAAATCTACCACTCCGGTCTTGTCAAAAACGGAGATAATCGCACGCTTAATCGCTCTTTCCATATTTTTCAAAATCTTCAAAAGAATAAAAAATGGAATATTCAAGGAAAAATAAATCCGGACTATATCATTTTCTTGAGCAAATCGAGGTCTTCCCGAATGATATCAAATCCCTTTTGCCAAAATTCTTGATTCTTTACAGAGATTTCGAATGAAGATTCTATCGCTTCAATAGGGGCACACGATCCGCCAACGGCCAAAAAATTCATGAATTTTTGCGGAAACCCTTTTTCATCCTTTTTGTACAAATCAAATAGCGATAAGCCGAGCAAATCACCAAATGCATACGCATAACAGTAAAACGGCGTGTGGAAGAAATGAGGCACATATTTCCACTCATGTTTAAACATTTCGGGTATTTCAACCGCGTTTCCAAACTGCATCTTTAGGTTCGACATATAAAGATCGTCTATTTGTTTGGATGTTGCGCCTTTGGGTATCAATTCATGAACATCTTTTTCAAATATCACGAAAAACGCTTGCCTCATGATAGTTGCGTATTTATTATCAATATTGGTGCTTGATAAATTGATTTGAACCCGTTCATCGGATTCTTCAATCATTTTTCTCTCAAGAATCAATTCACTGAAAGTACTTGCGGTTTCGGCAATAGGTAATGAAGAGTGGAATGTGAATTCGGTTTGGTTTCGGGCTGCCCGACCGTGAATCGCATGGCCCAATTCGTGCATCAATGTGAATGTATCGGATAATCGCCCGGAGTAATTTATGAACACATAGGGGGATACATCTTTAGTTGCGGTATAACAGTACGCACCTTGCCTTTTTCCCGGTATCAATTCCGAATGTAAATGGTTTAACTGGAAAATCTCTTTAGCAAATTCGAATGCGGTGGGTGAAAACGATTGAAAAGCATCAAACACCATTTCGGTTGATTGATCCCATGTCAATTCCACATCTACATTCAAAAGCGGGGCATAAATATCGCATCTGTTCAATATCGGTTCATCGAAAATTTTTGCTTTCAAAGAAAAGAAATCTTGAAAGATCTTTGTGTTCTTCCTTGCAACATCAAGAATAATGGCAACAACATCGTCCGGCAAATCATTTTTCATATTTCGAACGGTTATGGGTGATTTGTAGCCTCGTATTTGCACATACTCGTTCCTCCAATCATTTACAAGCGATTTGTAAATCTCCGCAAATAAATCTCCATGTGCACCATACTTTTCTAGCAAAAGAGTGTATGCTTTATGTCGCTTTTCTTTAACGGGGCTGCGTGCATTAATCATGAGTTCTGCTTGCACCACTTCTTTGCCTTCCCAAGGAAATGTGAACGAGCTCCGGAGCATGTCGGAGATTCGAATTAACCCTTCCTTGCCCGTTGTATCTTTTAAATTGATAATCTTTTCTTCTTTTTCAAGTAAAGTGAAATCTTTGAATTTTCGCAATGACTCCAAAAAATATCTATATTTTCCGGAGCCTTCTATCAATCGTTTCGCATGTTCTTGATCTATACTTTTAAACCAAAGGCTGAAAAATAAAGTTTCGTTTTCTATCTCGGCTAATTGTTGCTCTACTTTTCCGCGCAAGCTTGTTCTATTATTATCCTTAAAATTTTCCGATTGATACATGTACGTGGCCCCATCTATCCTGCCCTTTAATTGTATAATGGTCTCAAATTCTTGTAACAAGGACAAAAATGCCGGGCTTTCGATGTTTGCAGATAAATTTTTACGAAATCCATTAAAATTTTTAACTTTCTCATTAAGTTCATTTAAGCCTTTATCAATCTCATTAATTGGATAAAGATGGTCTAAATTCCACACAACCATTTTGATTCAAAAAAGGAAAGAATTCAAAAAATAAAAGATTTTATTATTTTAATGTTGTGATTCAGCGTTTTAGCGTGAAATGGTATAATTATACATTAATTGGTGTTGTGGCGTGTAAAATCCAATGTCCATTGTATTTCCGTTGATGTCCACTCCGGCGAATCCGTGTTTTCCTTGTTGATACCACACGGTTGCGACCGAAGTATAGGTTCTCATTGAATCCGGATGACCTCCCCCTCCGCCAACGGTCAGATATACAATTCCATCTTTTTCGCAAAGTTCCAAATGATGATTATGACCCGAAATCACTAAATCCACACCATGTTGTTTGAACAAATCATGGAAATTGCCAATCATGTTCTGATCATCACCCCATTGAATTCCGGCGGCCATTGTGCCCGATGAATAAAAGAATGCATGGCAAAGTACGACCGTCCATTCGTTAACATTAATTGTCTGAAGGGTCTTCAAAAGCCAGTCTCTTTGCGCTATTGAGAACGACTCATTGCTCCACTCCAAGTTTAGGGTGATAATATTAATTCCATTAATCTTATGAAGGTTCCAAAAAGAAGTTCCCCCATTCAAATCCAATATATTAGGCTGAAAATATGCTTGAAACCATTGTTGACCTCCGCCAAAGTTGTCATGATTACCCACAGTTCCCAAAATCGGTACGTGTGTTGAATATTTTGTACTCAGTTCCATCCACATCTTCCATGAAGAATCCATAAACCCAAGCTCGACGTAATCCCCAGCGGTAAGAATCAAATTATATCCATAAGCCGGTGTGGTAATCGATTGGAAAATTTGCTCGGTTGCTGAATACGTTGCAGTAACGGCATCTATGTGAACATCTCCGAAAGCTGCAAACTTGAGTCTATTTGATTGATTTGGTGGTGTGGTAAAATTATACACCTTGCCTATGCCATTAATCTGATAATAATATGTCGTCGCGGGGGCAAGATCCACCATTTTCAATGCATGTTGTCGAGAAGGCGACGGTTCCTCATATCGAAATTCCATGTCCGGCGTTGGCCCCCAATGAAGCGTATTTTGGGTAGCACGTTGGGTATAAAACACCACGGCGTAATTTGGAATTTGTTTTGTAGAATTCGGCTCAAGAACCAATTGAGGCGGCTTGTCTCCGAATGTCACGTATTGAAAGAACATAACAAAACCGAATAATCCTGTTGGAATTAACACAAAGATCAAAGAAATCGCCCAATAAAAGCGGGAAGGAACCCTTATGGGGTTCTGGGTTTTGTATGACTTTATTACATCTAAGATAAGAACCACCGGAAGCGCTACACCAGCAAACATAAAGAATTGCATTACATATCTGAATGGTGGTGTCCAATTGTAAATACCGATAATCCCGGGAATTGACAACCCCCAATATGGAAGGATTGCCATTGCAATCACGGAATAAACAAAAAGAACGATCATCCAACGTTTCTTTTTAATCGGAATTTCCCGAAACCATTTTGAAAATGATTCTAACGATTGATTCATAATCGGGTCTATAAAATAAATATGAATATATAAACTATTGTGGTATAATTTATTCGCCAATTCAAGAAATTTGTGAAAATTGGTAGCATTTACTTGGGTTTGTGCTGATTTCGCACGCGACTATTGTGGAGGCGTTCAAAAAAGCCAAAAATTTTTGATAATCCCAATAAACAACTATAGAGCAACGGGCCATTTCTATGTATCTTTTCAATTGTGTTATTGAAATCTCTACCCCATTTATTATACATTTGTTGAATTGGGTCAGGTTCTGAGAATGTAGGACGCCATAGCGGATTCAAGCAAGGTGTTCCTCTCCCTTTTTTAATCGCAGAAACTAATTCGTCGAAAGTATCATATTTTTTATCAAAGGCAGTGGCACCCGCACCGTAAAATGACAAAATATGTGCATCCGAAGACCCAGTTCCGGATTTTTTCAATTGGGAAATAACAGCTTCACCCGACCAATTGAAATATAAAAATAAAAGGAACAATCGATGCAGCATAATCGGGTCTCTAAAGCGCGCGAAATAAGGAATGATGGCGCTATCGGCCCAAAAATAATTGGTATGATTGAATTGTTCGACCGCATCACATCGCTTCCATATTTCCGGATATTTTAACCCTTGATTAAAATAAAAAGGATGAACAAAAATCGCAATTCCGCCATCATCATGTATTTTCTCTATCAAATCAATCGCCGGTGTATCCTTAATTTTTTGCAAACCTCCGTTACGCTCCATAAAATCCTTCGGAAGTCCGAGTCCAATGAATTCAATTGCAGTTTTTTTATCCTTGGAATCCACCCGAATCCCGAATTCCACCGAACCCGGAATAAAAAGTAATTCTCTCGTGATTTTATTTGTTTGTTTTGCATGATTTATCTTATCCAATAATGCATAGGATTGATGAATTACCTTCTCATTGGATTCACGCTTGTGAGATCCATCATTTAAAATTTGAATATGAAAAAGATGGTCGCTAGTACAAAAACCAGAAAGATGATTCGCTCTTGATAAAAACTGAATTATCTCATCATGCGTTGGCGCGCCGTCGGAATATTGCGTATGACAATGAAAATCATAATAATATTTATTACATGAAGGTGATGGCTTCCATGGATAAATGCTCGAAGATCCCTCGATATATTCAGAAAAAAATTGACGAAAATACCGGAAATTTGCATTAGATTTAATCGAAAGCATCTCAGTAATCTTATCACACAAGTTTAAAGTTGGTTGAAAGGAAAATGATTCAGAATTGCGGAAACGAAAATTCATATACAATAATTCTGCTCTGAGAACAAAAAAAGATTCCGAATCCAAACCCCTATCAAAACAAACGCTCAATTTTTTATATTTGAACCCGTTCAAAGAGGTATGAAACAATCAAAAAAAAAATTGGAAAAAGCAGAGCAAGAAGCTTTGCTTCTCTTATTGAAAAAGCGTTTTGATAGTAATATGCAAAGACATCCAAGCATATCATGGGATAAGATACAGAATATCCTTGAATCCAACCCTGAGATGCTATGGATTTTGAACCAAATGGAACAAAGCGGTGGAGAGCCCGATGTAATAATCTTCGACAATAACTCCGATGAAATCCACTTCGTTGATTGCTCTGCGGAAACACCCAAAGGTAGAAGAAATCTCTGCTATGACCGAAAGGCTTTAGACGCAAGAAAATCAAATAAACCTCAATCGAATGCCATGGATATTGCACAAGAAATGGGAATAGAACTTCTCAATGAAGAAGAATATCGGAAATTACAATCACTTGGAACATTTGACACAAAAACATCTAGCTGGATAAAAACCCCCGATAAAATAAGAGCATTGGGAGGTGCGTTGTTCGGAGATCAAAGGTACGACACGGTGTTTATCTACCACAACGGGGCTGATTCCTATTTCAGCAGTCGAGGATTTCGGGGAAAATTAAAGTTATGACATTCAAATCCGAGTCTCTATACAAGGCAAAGATAATAATCGAATCTGACCACGCGAAGAAGTCTGCCGCTTTGAAATTTTACATTTTTTTATGACAATTTTATCGTTTTTTTCAACTAATAGACGAGCCAGCTTTATTAACTTTCAGATCAAGAAGTGTGTATGGCTATCGGTATTATTCGATATGGCGCTTATTTGCCAAAATATTTTCTTAAACGCGCACAAATCGCTGAATCTTGGGAATTTCCATCCATTCCGGGCGGAATATCTGTAGGAAATAGCGACGAAGATGCGACAACCATGGCAATAGAAGCCGGCTTTGATTGTTTGGGGGATCTCGATCCGAAAGCGATCGATGGCTTGTTTTTCGCAACTACATCTCAAGTATACGCCGAAAAACAAAGTGCAGCAATTATTGCCAATATACTCGATTTTCGCTCCGATATTTTGACCGTAGATATTACGGATTCAACAGGCGCTATTGGCGCAGCCATCACGAGGGCGTACGATACGATAAAAGCGGGTTCCGCGAAATCAATTTTGGTAATCGCTTCGGATTCTCAAGTTCCACAACCGGAATCTATGTTTGAATATCAATACGGCGATGGGGCAGCCGCCCTTCTCATTGGCGATTCAAACGTGGCCGTTTCGATTGAAGGGTACGTGTGTATAACGGATAATGTAATCGGCCCTTATAAACGCACATCCGATAAATTTGTGAGACAATTTGAACCAAAACATGAACAACTATTCGGGTATTCAAGAAATATGATTAAAGTGTTCAATGCGCTGCTTGAAAAGCTAAAAGAGAACCCAAAAAATATTAAAAAGGTGGCCCTTTACTCCACAGACCCACGAAGCGGCAACCAGATAGGTGAAGAAATCGGATTTAGCCCTGCTTCAATTGAAAATTCCCCGTTTCTGGAAATCGGAAATACGGGAAATGCCTTTGCGGTTATGGTGCTTATCAATGCACTTCGACGAGGCAGGGCAGATGATTTAATTGCGTTTGGTACATACGGAGATGGTGCAACCGCGATGCTATTGAAGGTAGTTGATAAGAATAAATTAGCCGATTTAAAGCGCTCTTGTCGAGGCATGAGGGTATACAGCAACTCAAGAGTTCCCTTGAAAAATTATCCGAGTGCGTTGGCAAAGAAAAAGAAATTGGAAAAAGACCGATTCACCAGAAAATCATCGCCCGTTCGAATCTGGCGCGAAGATAAATTTCTCAATAAGCTATATGGCATGAAATGTCAGAAATGCGGAACGATACAATATCCAATTTGGAGAGCATGTATAGAATGTGGTTCCAAGGATCAAAAGGAAGAAATTAAATTATCAAAAAAAGGAAAAGTCTTCACATTCACACTGGATCATCTTGTGGGCGGAGAATATTACGAAACACCTATTCCCCGTTGCGTGATCGATTTGGACGGCGGAGGTCGAATGTTATTGGATATGACGGATATTGAAAATCCATCGGAAGTGAAAATCGGGATGCCGGTTGAATTAACCTATCGTTGGTCGCATCCCGGAGCAAATTATCACAATTATTATTGGAAATGTCGACCGCTCAGAGAAAATTCAGAGGAGGAAGATAAATAATGGTTCAATCTATTCGAGATCGCGTCGCTATCATCGGCGTCGGTTGTACTAAATTCGGTGAGCATTGGGAGAAAGGCACCGAAGATTTGCTTATTGAAGCCGTCTACGAAGCATATACAGATGCGGGTATCAAAGACCCACAAAAAGAAATTGATGCTGGGTGGGTGGGCGTTCAATATTATTTCACTGGATTAGCGGGCTGCACCCTTGCGGATGCAATAAAATTATACGGAAAACCGATGACACGGGTTGAAAACTTCTGCGCATCCGGTATGGATTCCTTCCGCAATGCTTGTTATGCAGTAGCCTCAGGCGTTTGCGACATCGCACTTGCAACTGGTGTTGAAAAACTAACGGATGAAGGCGGAAGCGGGCTTCCAGGGTTTCGCGAATTCGGACATCCAGTATTACCACTTCCCTCTGCGCCCGCAATGTTTTCAATGGCCGCTACACGAGCATTCCATCAATGGGGTTGGACCAAAGAAGATCTTGCTCGGGTCGCGGTGAAAAATCATTCAAACGGTTCGCATCACCCAAAAGCACATTTTAGAAAGCCAGTCTCTATGGAAACCGTAATGAAGGCACCAATGATCGCGGATCCACTCGGCCGATTTGATTGTTGTGCAATGTCCGATGGCGCAGCCGCGATTATCATCACAACACCCGAAATCGCAAAAAGCTATAATCATGCAAATGATTATGTGCTCGTTAAAGCGAATGCAATTGCAGTCGAAACACTAACGCCTTGGTACAAACCAAGCTTTGGTTTTACTGCATTCACATCCACTAAAAAAGCCTCAGCATTGGCCTACAAAGAAGCCGGAATCCAAGACCCGAAAAAAGAAATCAATGTTGTAGAATGCCACGATTGCTTCACAATCACAGAACTGATTAATATACAAGATTTGGGATTATCAGCAATCGGAAAAGCACCCGCAGAATTAAAAGAAGGCAAATTTAATGTTGAAGGAGGGCAAATTCCCGTAAACCCATCCGGCGGTTTGAAATGTTTCGGACACCCTATTGGCGCTACCGGTTGTCGAATGATTTATGAAGTCACAAAGCAGATTCAAGGTCGGGCGGATGGATTGCAAGTAAAAAATGCAAGCCTTGGCCTTTGCCATAATTTGGGTGGACCCTTTTCGGTAGCGACCGTGACGATTTTGGGAAAAGCCAATTTATAAAAATCGAAAAAAATATAAGGTGTTTAATGCTGAATCTGTGTTGGATTCACCACTTTTTTGACGATCTTTTTATAATTTGATGTCGTTAAAAATCCATAACCCAAGATCGCAACGATACCTAATTCGATCAATTCATGCAGCCATGTATAGCCCCAAGGCTGCGGTTCGGGAGTTCTATATATCGAAATCATCAAACTGTTCACTATCATCAAAAAGAACCCTAACGCCAACATTTTATTATTAATATTCGGAAACCGCTTTTGAAGATAAAGAAACATGTAGGTCAACAGATGCAAAAATACAACCGGAAACAGAATCAAAGGAAATCTCTGGAGCATTTGAATGTAATTTGTCGCCGTCAGCAGTAAAATCAAATTAAACAGAATCGCAACACCAGCGATCCCAATTTGCTTCTTTTTTTGATTCGGGAACCAGATCAATACCGCTAAAATCCACATGGGAACGGATTCTATAACAACCAGATAGAATCTCATAATACCCAACGTATATAACACACCATCGGGTTGGTTGGCTTGCGCAAGAGTATAGTTCGCAAAAATATACACATCGATAATCTTAGATAAACCCCAACTCATGAAGAAAACACCCATAAGAAACGGAATGTCTGAAAAGAATCGTTTATCTGAAGAGATCCATTTTTTGAACAACAAGAAAGATATAATAAGCAAAGTAAATACCCTTGAAGCCGAAACGAAAACTAACAATAGATCAACCATTATTAATTCACAACGTTGATTCTAGATTGGTGTTTTTAAACCTATATGCGGATGTGGTACAAATCAGAGAAAAAATCAACGACATTTTTAATGTTTATTGTTTCTTTTCTTGTTTTTCGAAAATGACTGCGTATTTTGATGGCGTTAGGAACCCGTATCCCAATATGATTACAATCACTAATTCAATGGATTCATGAATCCAAACATAGCCCCAAGGTTGTGGTTCAGGTGTTCTAAATAATCCAAACAATAAGCTATTAATAAGCATCCAAGTGAACCCTATTATTAGCCATTTAGAGTTTATAACTGGAAGCCGCCTCCCAGAATAAAGGAATATGTACGTGATTATGTGAATAATTATAACTGGAATTACGATAATAGGGACAGAAATCATTAAATCACGGTAATCTTGCATCATAAGGATTAAATAGAGGTAAATGATACTGACTATAGCAATTACCGAAAATTGAATTTTTTTCTTGTTGGGTGCCCAAATCAACATCGCTAGTGTCCACATTGGTATACTTTCTAGCGCAAGAAATACTGCACGTGTTTTTCCAATATTAAATAGTTCACCTTCAGGTGTTCTTGCTTGATCTAAAGTGAATGTGTAGTAAATATACACATCGATTATTTTCGCAATTCCGAAAAGGAGAAAAAACATTCCCATCAGAAACGGGATATCAGTCAAAAATCGTCTTTCAGCTTTCATCCATTTCTTAAAAAGAAGCAGAGAAATAACGTCCATTGTGAATACTCTCAAAGATGAGATGATAATTAATAACCAGTCGATCATTTTTTAATCACATTATTTGTTCGAATCATAACTATATAAAATCCCTCAAATTTTCTTTTGAAGCGCTGTATTTATTCAATTTCAGTATATTTACAAAGATAGAGATTGAATTTCTGAATCAAAGATATTTTTTATATGGATCAAAATGGATTATAAATTCCGGATATCTCCGATTTTCTCCGATTTTCTCCGATTTTCTCCGATTTTCTCCGATTTTCTCCGATTTTCTCC
>CAZUTM010000049.1:11625-13507 GCA_964623665.1 uncultured archaeon | reverse complement strand
TCTCCGATTTTCTCCGATTTTCTCCGATTTTCTCCGATGATCTCCGATAATCTCCGATGATCTCCGATAATCTCCGATTTTCTCCGATTATCTCCGATTTTCTCCGATTTTCTCCGATTTTCTCCGATGATCTCCGATAATCTCCGATGATCTCCGATAATCTCCGATAATCTCATACAAATGTTGTCTGATTCAAAAAAGAATTTTAATTTATTAATTTCGACCTTGAAGATCATGAACATTCGCTTCAATTTTTCCGGAATATGTAATTCTCCCTATCTTAATATTGTGAGTTTCCTTTAGCGTTTTCGTTCCTGCATAAATCATCCCATTTTTGAGTCCCTCAATTAATTGCTCAAGTACACCCTTTAAAGGACCGGTGAATGGAACATATCCGCTGACACCTTCTGCCAATTTCTTTGATTCTTTAATATATCGATCATCTGCAAAAGATCCAACAGCTCTCGCCTCTGCAGATCCCATCCCTCGGTATATTTTTACTTTCCTCCCCCCTATTGTATCAACAATACCAGGAGATTCCGTGCATCCCGCGAAAAAGTGGCCCGACATAATCATATCGGCTCCAACCGAAAATGCCTTAACGAGATCACCCGGATATTTGAATCCGCCATCCGAAATCAACGATATTTTAGGATTATACTCTTTAATTGCGTCTGCAACTTGTGCTGTAGCAAATAATGTGGGTGCCCCAACGCCGGTTTGGATAGTCGTTGTACATATACTTCCGGAGCCCATGCCAACCTTTATTCCGACAAATTGATCTGTTTCTGAGAAATATTTATTTGTGAGAATATCCACCGCTGCTTCATACGTGCCAATATTACCTAAAACAAATTTTGTATGCACATTGTTATCCTTGAAGAATTTCATTATTTCGGTAATTCCTTCAATATCCATTCTTTTATAAAATTCGGCAACATCAACAAACATGATGTCAACGTGACGCCCGATTTCTAAAAATATATCTCTTTTATCCTTAGCTGGCATGAATGGACTTATTCCTAAACCACATAACAATCTACCTTTTTCATCCTTAACAGCATTTGGGAATGATGGGGCTAAATCTTTCATTGTAATTAAACCTTGTAAAATTCCGTTCTGATCGACAAGGGGAATTTTTTCTTTTCTTATTTCATACAGTTTTCTTAACGCTTCATCTCTTGAAACACCGACGTGAAGGCAGATTGGATTTTTCGTCATGACTTCGGAAATAGGGTGATTGATATTCGCATCATCAAATGGAATATCCCGTTTTGTGAGTATTCCAATCACCTTCTTATAAGCATCAACGACGACAAACCCACTTATTCCCATATTTTCCATGCGGTTTTTTGCTTCCTTAATGCTAATATCTGGTGGAAGCGTTGCAACATCATCGATGATGTAGGAGTGTGCTCTCTTCACTCGCTTTACCATCTCCAATTGAGATTCAAGCGGGCAATTTCGATGTATTGCACCTAATCCTCCATTAAGGGCCATTGCAATAGCCATGTTACTCCCAGTGACTGAATCCATCGCCGCTGAGATTATGGGAATATTAAATTGGTAGGGACCAATATTGGATCTTACAGACACTTCATCGGGTTTAAAATCAGTATAACCCGGAAGGCAAATAATATCATCATAAGTGAGAACCCAGCCCTCATCCCAAAAGACTTTTTTTCTAAAGCTCTGCTGATCTGCCAAATGACTCACACCTTATATATAATTATAAATACAGAAGACAAATAAAAAACCTAGGATTTGGCTATAGCGTTGGAAATTTGGAGGGCCTTGTTGAATATTTTAAAACTGCGATTAAGAATGCCGCCTAATTTTGCCGCTAATGCCAAGGATTTTTCGTTTTGTTTCTCTACTAAAT
>CAZUTM010000049.1:0-11615 GCA_964623665.1 uncultured archaeon | reverse complement strand
TTTATACACTACGGGTAATGAGGTTGCACCCCACATCAAGGTCGCTAATTTCTTCGATTGATGCGCCTTGTCCACCACAAAATCCAATCCTAATGCATCGCTTGCTTTTCCCGCTCTGGTTCCTTTTGCTCTTAAATCAAAACAATTAGGCGGGGCCATTCCCGCGGCAACAATTTTACCCGTTGGTTTATAACGCACCCAAAAAATTAAAAACGGATACCCGAATTCAAAAATGAAATCAACCATGTTTGGAACTTCTGTTAATGGATTCGGGGTTAATCGAATTTCCGATGGCATATGCTCCGCATGCAGTGCCAACCATTCGTCTTTCACTTGTAAAAAATCTTCCTTGGATTTAGGGGTTTTAAATTGATACTCCGAAAAATCAACTCCCGGAAGCGCATAGGGATCAATCGGGATCAGACCAACATCGAACATATGATATGTGGATTTGACAGAAAAGCCTTTTTTTTCGAATTGCTCGAAGTACAGATAAGGATGCTTTGATGAACCTATAAAATCGAAATCGCTGTTTCCTTCGCAAAGAAATCCAAAGCCGAAAATATATATGGGAACATTCAATGGACCATAGATCGCTTCATACGCATGTTCTCGGGCGTATTTTTCAATAACAGTTATCAAATTCGAAATCATCTCTTGATCATCGCCCTTCACTCGAAAATATCCAAAACCCAAGACATTTCCTTTCATGGGAAAAATTAAGGTATGCGCAATGGGCTCATCAAGAGTTTCTGCAGAGTAAATTAAGATCGCCTTACATTTCAAATCTACAAGATCGAACCGAATATATTTTTTAAGGGCATCGGTAATGGGAAGATGCGTTCCCATTTGAATATATTTCAATATTTCATCCGGATCTTCTAAAATTCGATAATTTGCCATTCTCATCAAACTCCTTTAATTTTTTTCAATGATTTTCATCGTCAGAGGATCGAACGCAATAACCTTCGGGGCTCGTATCATCGGCTTTTTTTTTAAAATCCCCGAAAAAATAATTTCATGAGCCGTAAATATTGAGTTTCCCCAAACATAAGGCGCAAAGCTGCGTGCGGGAGCCTCCCCTTTTATGAATTGTTCAAAATATTCGCGATCCCGTTGATAATATTCCTTAATTCCGGGAATGGAGTAGACAAAATCAATAAATTTTCGGTAAATCTCTTTCTGGAGTGCGTTATCGTTCTCGATTTGAGAAATCGAAAAGGATTGGGTGTTTAAATCATAACATGTTTCATAATCGATCGAATCCGGCGTGAACCAGCGGGAAAAAAGGTAAGGGGTGGCCCAACTCTCGATAATCGGAATTCCCTTTGTTCGGGCGAATCGGGTAACTAAAATGCTACCCACAGGTCCATCAAGACTAAGCACCCCAATCATTACATCTTCAAGAATTTGCGCTATGTTAGATTCGTCAATTTTATCATATTTCTCGATGTGGATTTGAGGATCGATACGAATCAAGTGTTCTGCCAATGCATCGACTTTGTTCTTCCCGATGTCAAGGGTAGTATAAGGTTGTCGATTAAGGTTGCTGATTTCTACTTTATCATAATCCACAAGAACGATATTTTGACAGCCGGAATACACCAGATTAAGTGCCAAGGGACCTCCTATTCCGCCGGTTCCTAAAATCGCAATTTTGCACATTCGAATCTCTTGTTGTTCTTCGGGTGTGATCAAACCGATATTACGGGAGATGCGTTCCCGATAGCTCATGATTAATGTTGCTTTGATCTCACTTATATAGTTTTATGGCTATTAATTGATTCTTTCTCCATGTAATATATTGAAGAAACATCTAATAAAAAAAAAGATGAAGTGTTAATCCGATCTTAAATATAACGTTAAAAGTTCAAACGGATTTAATTTGAGAATCCATGTTTGTTTGGAATTATCTTGAATATAATTGATTTTTTTGGTTTTATCATTTATTTTTTTTATTTCTAATAAATCCGTTTCTTGAATCTTCGTGTATGTAAAACATTTAGGGAGATTCAGTGAAATCGATTGATATATTCCGTTTAATTCAATAAATCTGAATATTATTCCTTTCTTCGAGGGATAATCATAAGGGAATTTTGCGACAGAGAAGAATATTTTCGGATTCTCTACTATAAAACCAATATCTTCTGGCACCGACGGCCTAATATGATTTTTCTCTTGTTGAATCGATGAAAATTCTTTATAAATGGGAATATATGCATAATCAATTGCCCGTGCATACACGTCTTCACATTTCGGTTTTTGATCATAAGGCAGAATTGCCCAATCTAAAATATGAATCCCTTGATCTTTAATTTTAAGCCTTTCTGGTGCCGTTTTTGGGTCAAACCATTTGCATGCGTTCTTATCCGGAGGCTCAAAAGCAGGCGCCCGTAATAAACTGATTCCGAATCTCGATCCCTTGCAATCAAAGCCGTATCGATTTTTCACAAATACAGCGAGTCCGGTCCCTGATTCATCATGAAGATCTATGAAATATTGGCCTGGAGCTTCCCATTTTCCCGCTTCAATCGGCATTTTTGGCACCGTTGGCCGCTTTATCGAACCGTATGGCTGTCCCGTTGTGTATGTATCGGAAACGATGGACGTATCGAATTCTGTTCTCAATAATTTATGCTCTTCTTTCCAATCGATTTCAAGATGAACTTCGATGTAATCTATCAACGGAAATACCTCATAAATCAACCTTGCCGTTGAGAATTCTCCGATTTTTAGATTGAATTCGAGGATAATGCCGTTTTGGCTTTGTTTTATTGTATGAGAACCGACTTTGATAAGTTCCAATTCGTGATCTCGATAATCCGGTTCCAAATTCCATGCATCGTTTCCTTTCGGCCAATCATGGAATATTTTTAAAATATTTAACCCTCTTCCCTTCGGATTGGCGATCTCGGAACCGCTTTTGATTAATTTTATTGATTGGATAGATGCTTTTTCACTATTAAATTCAACAATGAATTCCGGATGTCGAACAACAATCACATTAACCTTTGCCTCGTATATGATTTTCGATGATGTTTCTGTCCATGCATCAATGGTATCTTTTTTGATTGTTTCAAATCCAATAAAATAATCGGTTTTTGATTTCAAGAAGAGATATAGCGGGTCGGCGGGGAAACGCGAATCGTATTCTCGAAAATTGCGGGGGATCTTATGAATTTTATTCGATTGAATCGGAAAGAAAACGACAAGATCACCAACATTTAACGCGGGATTCTGTATTGATGCAATAAGATCGAATATCATATCTTGCCACTGAAGGAGTTTTGGGAAATAATCTGAAAAATCTCTGTCTGAATCTTCATAAACTTCTTGGATAGAAGAGCCGGGCAAAATATCGTGAAATTGATTGAATAAAATCTTCTTCCAAATCATATCATATTCTTCTTTTGGAAATTCATATCCAAAAGGCTCAGCTAATACTGACATCTTCTCATATATTTGCATAAAAATCTCAGCAAGCCGGTTCTGCTTTTTTAATCGATAAAGCGTGATTTGACAGCCGTGGTGCACTTCCAAAAACAATTCATCTTTCCAAATCGGCAATCTCTTCGCATATTTCTTTTCGATTAACTTGTAAAATAATGAGGCCTTGATCAATTGCATTCTATTAATTTGTTCCAAGGTATCTGCCAAAATGCATTCAATTTGCCATGGTCCGTGACCGCCGTCCCCTTGACCGAATGTCCACAAAAAGTCGGTTATATGATCCTTGTTTAGTCTCGGGTCATTATATACATCCTTTGAGCTATCAAAGATTTTGTTTTCGATGTTTTTTTCATCAATCAACCTTGCATTTTTTTCATACCACGAAATTTTCTCTAATCCCCTAAATCCTGTTTTAAAATTAGAAGCCACTACTTTTGAGCCATCCGGACTCATCCAATAAAACCAGTAAAACGGAAATTCGTGTTCCAGATTCCACGTTAATTTGGTGGTATGGAAATAAGGACTTCCCGATTTTACTAATATTTGAGGAAGCGAGTTCCCGAACCCAAAACAATCGGGGAGCCATTCAACCAAAGAGATACGGCTGAATTTTTCAAGATAGTATCTTTGTCCGTATAATCGCTGTCTCACAAGAGATTCTCCATCGGGAATGTGGACATCCGCTTCGACCCACATACCGCCGACTAACTCCCAACGTCCTTCTTTTACCAATCTTTGGATATGTTTGAAGGCTATGGGATAGGTTTTCTCTATGTATTCATAATGTGCGGGAGAAGAAAATGCGAATTTATAGCCCCCGAAATGGGTTTTCGTGTTTCTCGCTTTAAAAATTTTGAAATTACAAAAATTATATCCTACGGTATGAGATAATTTATAGGGTGCGGTATCGGGAATCCAACGCCAATTCCATGCGCTATCCAAATGAGATTGCCCAATCGCATAAAGATTATACTTTTTTGGGTTTAATTTGGTGGCTTTCGCATATATCGGCATTCCCAATCTCATTAAAAACCGGGTGAATCCTATTTTATGTAGCCCCCGCATGATTTTGCGATAGCGCTCGGTTGTTGGATCTTCAATTTCGCTTGGCATATCCTCGTATAGCATTCGTTAGATAAAAACCAAATTTTTTTCTTATTGCAATTTCTTAGATCCAAATATCTATAAGGAAACTCACGATTTTGATTTTAAAATTCGATAAATTCACCCGATTTTTTATTTTCAAAAAGAAACAAGGATTTATTCGTAGATTCTGCTAGCATTTTATGTTGCCGAATACTTTAAAAAAGAAGATTAATCGTGGATTCTCTGCTGCAATAGTTTGTTTCATAATCGTATTTGCAATCCAAATCCAATCAGGAATTGCAGCAAATCCTATTCAATCTGTTAAAATAACGTATATTGAAGAGATCCCTGGGCCTCTTTTTGGAACCCGAATATTGATGGATCCTGCCGGAAAATACGCTGCAGCGTACTATCAAGAAGCCGGTGGTTGGTACAACTTCAGAGTATTTGCAATTCCAAATGGTAGTGAAAGTCAAGTGGGGCAAATATGGAATAGAACAGTCAGCAATACCGTGGAATTCTCCTTTTCAAGCCGGAATTCGCGCTTGCTTCTCACAGATTTTGATGCGAATTTAACTATCATGTATAATCTGCCTTCCTCCACGCCATTATGGCAAGTCTCTACTCCCAGAGTTCATGCGGGCCAAGGATCTGCTTTAAACGAAGATGGAAGCCTTGCGGTAGTCTATACAATTAATCCAGCAGGAGATAATGTAATTTTGTTTAATGGATCCAATGGAAATATCATTTGGCAGCGAGATTATCCGGGCTTCTTTATTGTTGACACCAAAATAAGCGATTTGAATAATGTGTTTGTCGGGTTAGTCAATAACACCGTCCAAAAAATATCTTCAACGAACACGACGATTTGGACCCAGAGTTATTCCACATACGCTTCAAATATACAATTTTCAAGGAACGAATCCATAGTCCTCGGATATAATGGAATGAACTATATCGTCAATATAAATCCTGCTACGGGAGCAATAATTACTGAAAAAACATTTGTTTCTGGCTACTACGGCTTTGTGTTCAACGAAGAAGGAAATAAAATTGCCTTACTGACCATTGATGGCCCAAATCAAAAAGTGATTCAAGTGAACCCGGTCGACTTTTCGTTCGGTTCAGAAATCACCGGGCTCCCGAACTCTTTAATATTTACCGTTAGCGCTGATTTATCGTATTTTGCTGTAGGTGGGGATTCCACTTCAAAGCATTTTCTGCTTATTGATTACACCACAATGAGTATCATTTTCAACCGGAGTTTAAGTGCTACAAATGCGTTTTTTGATGCCCATTATTCGAAAGCAAATAACGCAATCGGTGTTTTAACCACTTCCGGGAGATTTTACTTCATGGAAATCGAAAAACCTAAGCCACCCGCGCCGACTACGCCTCCCTCACAGAATAATCCACCCACAAATGATACCACACCACAGCCTCCACCAACGATTGGGGAGCATCTCTTGGAATTATTGCAAGATCCCATGAATCTCGTATTAATGATTGGTGTGTTCTTGATTGGCACTTTAATTGGGATTCTCTTGCTCCGAAGCAAGATCGTTCCTCCACTAAATCTCGAAAAAATTAAAACTTCTCGCGATGAGAACAAACTGACGCCTTCAAAACCCGAAGAACCGCATGAAAAAGAGTCTAAGAAGGAGGATTCCAAGAAGGAGGATTCCAAGAAGGAGGATTCCAAGAAGGAAGATTTGAAGAAATAATTCCTAAAATCATTCAAACAGCAATAAATTGTATATAAACTGGTGAAAAACACAGAAATTTGGTTGATCAAGATTGATCAAAAAAAAATTTCCATGATTTTCTAAGGATCAGGGTTTGTTTTTTTATATTCTATCATTTTTTCGAAGATTTTCACGATCTCATTAAAACCATGATTAGATTTAATCTTAAAATATAGGGATTTCTTTGAAATTACTATTTGATAAATTCCGGAAAGATCTTCGAACGTTGAAATGATGATGTGATTGGGTGCGCATGAATCCACTTTAATATTATGATTTTTCATGATTTCAATGAATTTTTTGATATTTTCGTATTGATTATCTCCACTATCTTCAGTTAATACGACCCAAGCCTTACGAATATCAAAAAGATCTGGAGTTTCATTCAATTGTATAATAATCTTTTTCAAAACATCGGAATCTTGGCTCAAATTTCTCAAAGATTAAAATAGTTTAAAACATATATTAAGTTTGTGTCAGAACTCGAAGATTGGTTCAATTCGGTTCCTTATTTTTCGACGGCAGAATTTCAAAAGACCATCGAATTTGTGAACAATGAACGCGCCCAAGGGAAATCCATTTTGCCAAAAGCAGAGGACATGTTTAATGCACTCAAATATACCCGGTTAAAAGATGTGAAAGTGGTGATTTTAGGTCAAGATCCCTATCCAAACAAACATCATGCTCACGGGCTCTCCTTTTCAATTCCCAAAAATGAAATGGATATTCCGAGAACGTTAAAAAACATCTTTAAAGAATTGGAATCTGATCTTGGAATAAAATGCGACTCCGGGAACCTCGAATCATGGGCAAAACAAGGTGTGTTATTGCTCAATCGCGTGTTAACGGTCGAAGAAGGATTATCGAATTCCCATAAATCTAAGGGGTGGGAAAAGCTGACCGAAGCAATTATTAAAGCGGTTAACGAGAAATGCGCGCATGTTGTCTTCATACTATGGGGAAATCCGGCACAGACCGTTGAAAAATGGATAGATACATCGAAACACTTGATCATCAAATCGGCTCATCCATCTCCATTGTCCGCAAGCAGGGGATTTTTCGGATCGAAATGTTTCAGTCGAACCAACGAGTTCTTGAAGCAACATAATCTTCCGGAGATAAATTGGAACACCGAATTTAATGATTTCAAAAAAAATGGGATTAAATCTCTTGAGAGGTTTGTCCAAAAATAATTTTTATTAGGTTTTAAGGTGATAGTACAGCATGGACTTGAAAAAAATCGATTGGGGCTCTTTATCAGGCAACCCCGTATGGCTATATCGAATTAGCGATGGTATAAAAGGATTTGAAATTGATATTTGCAATGTTGGAGCGACTCTAAATCGCTTTAAGATGAAGGATAATAAGGGTAATATTGAGGATATTGCATATGGATGGGATTCTCTTGAAGCGCTTTTATTCAATATGGGGAATTCATATCTCGGTGCGACCGTAGGTCGAACTGCGAGTACTACCGTATTTGCAGAATTTGAAATAGATGGTATAACATACCACTTAAGCAAGAATATGATGGGGATGCACCATCAACATGGCGGGTTTTCCGGTTTTCATAAAAAATGGATGAAACCGGTGTCCGAACAATGTTCAAACGATAAATGCTCTTTGATCTTTGAGTTCTTCAGCCCGGATGGTGAGGAAGGCTATCCCGGGAATCTTAAAGGAACGGTTGAATATCGAATATCTTCAGAACAAAATTCGATTGTATTGGAATATATCATGAAAGCCACCACCGATAAAACAACGCCTGTGAATATGGTTAATCATGCCTATTGGAATCTTGATGGTATGGGAAAAACCATTGATGATCTCAGCATAAGTATTGATGCAGATAAATATCTGGCATTCGATTTAGCAAAAATGGTATTGAAAAGCGTAGGCGCAAAAATTGGATTAGGTAAAAAGTCCAAAGACCCAATGGAAATCAAAGATCTCGGATCCAAGAAGCCGATACTGCGCCAACCCATGAAATTCTCCGAAATTTTTTCCAAATTTGGTGATGTTGATGATAATTATCTTCTTGATAAACGCTCTGAATCTATCATCAAAGATGGACACATGCTTACGCATGCCGTTTCATTATCATCGGATAAAACGGGAAGAACATTGGAGATCTATACCACCGAACCCGCCATTATTGTGTATTCCGGGAATTTTATGGAAAAAATAGCTACAATGGGCATTCAATGCAAAAAACATTATGCGATATGCTTAGAAACATGCAAACCTTCAAATTCGGTGCGATTGCCGGAATTTCGAGACTCCGTTCTCTTGCACCCGAATCAAGAATATTGCAATCATTCTCTCTTGAAATTTACACTCGCGTGATTCAGATAAATCCAACCATTTTTTATTCTACATTTTATTGCTCGGGTTATCGGAATGCATGCGAATGGAAATCGGGAGCAGATTTTGATTGGCATTTCTCACAATATGATTTACCACCGAGAAGAACCCTTTGTGTGTTAATTTAGAAGGCATGTTTCGTTTGAAGCATGGAAATGATATTTCTCCGGCGTAATAAGGTGGTTTTCCGTAGGTTGATACCCTTTTCCATCCATCTTTTTTATCTATTTTTTGAATGGAGGGCCATTGTTCCGGTTTTTTCGAAACCGATTTCCAAGATAAATCCGAAACGAGAATTTCGGGTGGTGCTTGTTTGTACGATAGTTCCATGAGAAAATTAAAAGCAGGTATTCCTTTGGGTAGCATTTGCGCTTCAACTGCGATTATGTTTTCGCCTTTTTTCAATAAATGTTTGATCTCTTTAATTTTAACTTGAGAGTCCATGAGCAATCGGGTCGTTCCTTCATTTAATGGAACGGTCAATGCTAACGTTCCGTTGATGAAAACGGTGCAAAATGTACTAGGGATTGCTTGGATCCATGCGGCTTCGAGGTCTTCGAATCTCTCATTCGGTAACTCGAATTGCTTAACAAAATAACGAACATCTCCGGTGGTTTGTTCTTCACCATGGTAGATCCAATCGGAAGTGAGAAAAGGATATTTGAATTGAATACCCATTTCCAGTTCTTCGAGTTTCGATTCCAGCCAATAGACCATCCAATCAAAATATTCCAGAATATTGTCCAAACGTGGTCGCTTTGCAGAATATAACCATAGTTCTTCATATCTTTCTTTAAGATTTTCATACATATTTTTCAAAGAGTTGATATATTTTTCGATCTCTGCGATTTTCTCCGCATCGAGTTGTTCTTCACATAAAAATGATATTTTATAGGTATATTGTACTTTTCTGATGAGTGTTAGAATAGCATCGGCGAAATAATCAATATGATCTAAGAAAATAAAGTTCCGGAATACCTTATTTGTTAGTCCTTGACAAAGCTGCTTCATTCGGAGAAAATGAGACTCAGCGTCCTCTTTAAAATCGGAAGAATATTCTTGATTCCAATAATGGATTGGATTGTCAATATCTTGATTTGGAAACGGGTGTCTCCAAAAGAACGGGAAGAATTCCGAAAAGATTTGGGATTCCATGATTTTCGGTGTTGATTTTACAAGAGTATACAATTCGATCAATTCCGGAACCATACTTCCGAAAGCGGTGTTACAATATGCCCTTAAGAACGCATTTGGATCATAGCCTTCAACGTTCCACGAGATTGCAGATGCACAACAAAACCCGTAGTGATTATTTTCTCGAAAGTTTTCTTGTCCGTTATCTCCCCACGAAGAAACAATCTGGCCGAGCGCTCCGTGTTTCATTCCGTATTTAATCAATGCAAGATTGGTTCTCTCCGCTTTTTCAATGTCTGGGTAGATTTTGCACCAATTTAGAATGGAAGAGCTAACAACGAAAGGGATTTTTGCTTCTACAATCGGTGTTAATTCGGGATATTCTTCAGCTTCATGATATTTCCAAAATACATAAATCAAATCTTCTTTAGGCAATGCTTCATTCACTTCTTTGAATTTTGAAGCAATATCATGATAAAGATAGATGTTTTCTTTTCCAAGTTCTTTTAATTTTGAAATTATCCAATTATAATGTTTTGAATAGGCATTGCCCAATCCTATTTTTTCTATATAATTTTTAGATTTACCGAGCCCTACGTGCCAAGACTCATCGCAACCCATGTGAAAATATTTAGATTTAAACGCAGTCGCGATTTCTCTCAATAAATCATCAAGCAATTCATATACCTTCGGATTACTCATATCCAAAGAATTTCCGCCCGGGAATTCGGCATACTTGGTGAATTCCGGAGTCCAGAAATAATTTTCCCAATGCCCAAGGGTTTGAAAGATGGGAATGAGTTCGACAAAATGCTTTTCTGCATATTCTTGAACCTCTTTTATTTCGGCACTCGTTAATGCTCCCCGCTCTTTACCGATAGCGGGATATTTGGGAAAGCTAAAGACATCTTCGATGTATAATAAATATTGATTTAGTTTGAATTTGGAGTATAGTCGAATATTTCGCTTAAGCGACTGTGGATTCGGGACTTGACCGCGCGAAATATCATCCGATAATCCGCGAATTTCCATATCGGGATAATCCTTAATGAGTAAACTCGGAAATCTGATTGTCGACTCTTTTGAAATGAACACTCCTTGTAATAGTGTCATAAGGCCATAAAATACACCAACGGCCGCATTTGCTAAAATTATTATGGAATTTTCAAGCGAAATAATAACATAGCCTTGTTTATGCGTTATTTCAGCGGCCTTAAAATGTTCCTTAAGCATATCGATGTTTTCGAGTTCGTCGACTTTGTCTAATGCGCTCAAAAAGACCCGGAATGGCGGATCGACACCCCAGTCGATGATAAAAAATTCGCTGAAACAATCAATCACATACTTGATTTCTTTAGAATCCGGTGCAATAAGCACCGTTTCTGTGGTCATTTCGTATGAAAAAGGTAAAATCTCTTCGTGCTTCGGTTTTGGGCTTAAAAAGATTTTTGTATCCGGATCATTTGGAAATTTCATCAAATTCGCTATTATCAAAAATTCCATGATGTATTGAATTGCCCTCCGCTTAAAAATCTAATTGCAGAGGCAAGCGTATTTTTGTATTTCGCTTAAGGGTCGTTTTAAATTATTTCAAGCGCTTCTTCAATAGTAGAGATCAATCTTGAAATGATTGTCCACGATTCAAGGCCTTTATTATAGATTGCTACGATTTCTTTGACTTTTTCTGTATATTCATGCGCAATTGGGCCTTTTTGAAATCCGCCTATAATAAACAAAGGGATTTCTGCCCTTTTGATCGTGGAATCAATAAAGGGAAATAATTTTTCCTTCCTTCCTTGAGTGGAAAACAAAATCGGTTCAATAGTGGCAGGTGAA
>CAZUTM010000048.1:0-28848 GCA_964623665.1 uncultured archaeon | reverse complement strand
TATCTCTGCATTTACTTCGCCATCAACTGAGGCTCTGTTTTCGGTATTTATTTTTTTTCTCGATACCATTTGTATCATTCTCCTATTCTTTATTTATCCTTTATTTTCCTAATCCTATCCACTCTTGTCTTTGCTTGATTCATCTTACTCAACGCCTTTTTTGGTTCGTCACTAAGGATAAACGAATATTTTGAAATAATTTTCATGTCATCAGGGTTTATTGGTTTATTTGAAATCATATCTTGAATGATTCGGACTACATTATCAAAATCCTTAAATGCAGCATCTTGGTACAGCTGTTCATTTAAAGAATCTATCATTGATAATTGGGGATCCGAAAGATCCGTTGTTGATGCTTGTTGATAACACACACTTGCATTGCTTTCTGCATTTGTTTCGCTTCCTTTGATACCTAGATGCTTTGAAGATTTCTTCGGAAGCACTTTTTCGGTGTTGATTAAAGATAATAAAAAGTCCGAATTGATAGAATCATATTTGCAGAGGCCAATTTTGAACCTGTGGATGGCATTTAAGATCAATTTTTTAATATCCCACAGGGTCCAATTGTGTGTGGCAGAGGCAAGTATTCTCGCTTCATATGTGCATTTTAAATTCGATTCTTTGAATGCTTCGAAGATTTGTTTCCGGTCCGATTCTGTAGGGGTGGGAACTGTTAGTTCGTAATCAAATATTTCACTCAATAGTCTTGAGTAATATTTTCCTTCGCTAACAATCAAGAATAATGTCTTTTCATTAAACAATATAGGGTCTGCGAAGATTTTAAGAAATTTTTTCATCGTGAGGTGGCCGTTATTTGAAATTTCGTGGTTTTCGTTATCGTTGAATAATTCCATGAATTCATCAAAATCAAAATATAAAATCTTGTATTCTTTCAGTTGAAGCAATTGATTATCTCTTTTTGAACTTTCCTTTTCAAGAGCAATATCTGGCCCCAAATTTGAAGTCTCGTTTGCCTTTACTCCAGTTTGTTCATTATTATTATTCTCGCTCTCATCTATAAATTTATCTATATCAAATACTTTTTCCGGGTTCGATTCTTCTTTTCTACCCTCTGGCTTCTCGGATGAACTTTTCTTTTCTTCGGCCTTTTTTTGCTCTGATGATTTTTGTTTTTCTTTTCCGAGTTCCTTTTTGCTTTCTTTTTTAGTAGTAAAATCTATATCGGCTTGATTTTGTTCAAATTCTGCTGATTTTTCTTTTGGAATTGTGGTTATTATTTTATTCAATTCGGTCAGTAATGTATTTGTAATATTTTTCCAATTTTCGATGAGATATTCTGAATTAATTGCGAATAAATCAATTTCATGTGCTGCGCAGAATGCAGAAAGAAAATCGAGCAACATCGCGCCGTTATGTCCTCTAATCCAATATCTATTCGCAACGTTCACATTTTGCTCGGAATCGTTTTCATCTTTAATAACTTGATTTTTATCAAATTCCTTTTTTTTATCTTTTTGATCTAATGATTCTATTTTTTCTTTTTCTTCTACGGATGGATTTTTCTTTTTTTGGTCTTTTTGCTTTGCACCGCTTTTCGATTTTGGCTTGAATTTAGAAAGGACCGCGACTAAATCTTGGTAGGATTCCATTTTCATTATTTTAATGATCTCTTTTACGCTTGTTTCGGATATTCTTTCTAACATTTGCATGGTACTTAGCTAATCAATTTGACTAATTTAAAGATTTGCTTGTTAGCAGTGATTTATTAGATGCGGGATCTTTTTAAATATGATTAAAATGAAACAGAATACGGAACTTCCACGGTCAGCGGGTTTGCTATTGCACCCCACATCTCTCAATACGCCATTCGGAATTGGCGATTTCGGTTCTCAAGCCTTCGAATTCGTCAAATTTTTAAAAGATGCTGGAATGAAATTTTGGCAAATACTTCCCATAGGGCCCACCGGCTATGGAGATTCTCCTTATCAGTGTCTTTCTTCCTTTGCCGGTAACCCATTGCTTATTGCGCCCGATGGATTAATCAATTTGGGTCTTCTTACGAATAAAGATGTCCTTGAGATCATGAATGAAGATGCTTCACCCAATTTCGGAGAAAAGGATATTTACCGTTGGTCCCGGGACACCAAGATACAATACGATAAGGTAGCGAAGCGAAAGAACAAGATTCTTCAAGTTGCGTTTGACCGCTTTATGGATAAAAAAAATTCGGAGTTTAAAGACTTAAACAAAGAATATAGTGAATTTTGTGTTAAAGAAGCCTATTGGCTTGATGATTTTGTTTTATATTTTGCATTGAAACAAAATTACGATTTAAAAGCTTGGATCGAATGGCCTTCCGAGCATGCAAATCGAGTTAAAAATCCCTTGAAGGTTTGGGCAGTTTCTCATCAAAAACATCTTGATTTCATTAAATTTGTTCAATGGATCTTCTTCAAACAATGGGATCAGCTGAAAAAATATGCGAATCGCAATGGAATACTGATCATCGGGGATTGTCCGATTTTTGTTGCCCATGATTCGGCAGATGTGTGGGCTCATCGGGAATTCTTTACGGTCGATGAGAATGGCAAACTTATTTATCAAGCAGGCGTCCCTCCCGATTATTTCTCGGAAACCGGTCAGCTTTGGGGTAATCCCTTGTATCGCTGGGATGAGTTGGAAAAAACTCACTTTGATTGGTTGATAAAACGCTTTGAACATCAATTTCGATTCTTTGATTATATTCGGCTCGATCATTTCAGAGGCTTTGAAGCGTATTGGAGGGTGGATGCAAAGGAAAAAACGGCCATCAATGGCCAATGGATTAAAGCACCAGGAGAGAAATTCTTTAAAGCGCTGCTTGAAAAACATGGAAATTTACCCATCATTGCTGAAGATTTAGGAATTATAACACCAGAAGTGGATGCGCTTAGGCACATGTTCAAGTTCCCCGGGATGCGGGTGCTTCAATTTGCCTTTGCAAGCGACGGAAAAAACCCACACTTGCCCCATAATTTTGAGAAAAATTCCGTGGTATATTCGGGCACTCACGATAATAACACCACGCTTGGATGGTGGATGGAAAACGCATCCAAAAAGGAAAAAGAATATGCCTTGAAATACCTAAACTCCGATGGAACCATGATTATTGCGGACATTATACGGGTTCTTTATCAATCTGTTGCGAATTTGGTGATCATTCCCATGCAAGATTTACTCGGTGAAGGCACAATCGCAAGAATGAATGTCCCATCCACCACTTCTGGAAATTGGCAGTATATCGCTCCGATCGATGCTATGAAAAAGGAAAAAGCAGAATTCCTTAAGGGACTTTGCGAAATATATGACAGAATTAATTGAAAGGGTTTGAAAAATTAATAAATTTATAGATCCAAACGAGAATTATCCAGTAAATTTTTTATATGTTTTTTTAGCACTTGTTTAATTGGGGTATTGTCATAATCCACCAGCCTTCCTTCTTTACACTTTGGACACCGAAAATGGAGTTCAATTGCTTGTTCATACAGATATCGTCCCGGACACTTTTGTTCACCGGAGCAAATAAAGAAAAGATGCTCTTTTTCATAATTATAGCGCGTTTTGAGAAGTTTAAGCACTTCCTTTTCTCTTCCTTGGATTTTTTGTTGAAATTGATCAAAATTATGAAGCCAATAATAAACATACCATCCTGTTTTCTTATCTTTGACACGCTTGAATTGAGTTAGATTTACATCATTTAGGATATATAAAATTTTTCGAACTTGGTTGATTTTTACACCGGTTTTTGAATGTAACTCCTCATCAGTAACTTCAAATTCCAAGTTGTATAACTCTTCTGCAATCTTTATTGCTTCATCTCCGCCGAAAGCCTTTATAATATTGATCAATTCCGGATCTAACTTCTTCCTATTCCCCATACAATATATATAATGATACATCCCATAAAAATAAGCGGAATTTACCGATTGAAGCAAAAACTTTAAATACTACAAATTTCGCGTTGATTCGGTGCAAATCTCAAACTTCAAAAAGTTTTATAGGTGCAAAAAACCTTCATTATTTATGAGTTTTATCGCGAAAATGGTAAAAAAAGGCGTATATAGCCAGCCCGATGAAGAAGTTCCGGATATTCACCGAAGATTCGTAAAATACTCGAAAGGTGTATTTCCGGGCCCAAGTTTAAAAATAAAAATTACTAAACCCAAAATCACTATTAAAGCATCCTTTGACTATGATGATGCATTACTTTCTATTGCTATTCAATCAGTGACCACAAAGACTTTGCAAGTCTCCGGATCTATCATTTCTGGTGAAGATTTTGCACCCATCTTAAAGGAAAATAACTTTCCCGCAGATTTTAAAGTAGTCGAATCAAAAGGGCAAGCAAGAAACTTCAAAGTTGAAATCAAAGAAGAAGTGGAACTCTCTAAGGAATCTTTACAAAAGAGTTTGCCCGATTTATTTAAAAACTGTTATGTTCTACTTTCATTCGTATCCAAAGAATCTGATGTATCATATAAGTGTAAATCCAAGCCTCCTACACCCAGCAAAAAGGATCCGGGCGAAGATGATCCCGAAAAGCGGATAGGTTTTGCAACTTTAACCATAGCGAATAAACCTGAAATGTTAAAATTAATCAAAGAGCTCTTGATACCGGAAGAGAACGTGGTTATATCAAACCCGAAAGAGATTATGATAGAAAATAACTACGAGATTGAAGATTTGGAAATCCCTAAGAACGAGAAAGACAGCAAACTTATCCGAATAAAAACGAAACGAAAAGGGAAGCTTAAAAGAATGATTACGGTTGATGGAAAAGAATATTCGTTTCAATATGACTTTGCTGTATAATTATCTTCTACTTCTTTCAATGATTCTCCTTATTTTTTATTGATTTTCAATTGAAAAGTCTGTCGGCTGAATAGTCAATAATGAGATGAAAAAATATAAATGGTAGCTTAACCAAATATTAGTGATTGAATATGACACGTGTTCAAATTCAAACTGCTAAGGGGCCCATTAATCTTGAGCTATTCGATAACGAAGCCCCCATGACGGTAGCCAGCTTCCTTTATCTCATAGATCAAGGGTATTATAATGGCCTAAAATTCCACCGGGTGATTAATGATTTCATGATTCAAGGCGGCTGTCCGCTCGGAAATGGGACCGGAGATCCCAAAGCAAAAGGGATTCGCAGTTTCCCGTACAAGGGCCAACAGATTCCCTATCCATTTAAAGATGAATTTAAAAATGGGCACAAATTTGCACCCGGAACTCTTGCAATGGCGAATGCAGGTCCAAACACCAACGGTTCGCAATTCTTTATAACACACGTGGATACTCCATGGCTGCAAGACAAACATACCATCTTCGGTAAAGTTGTAGGCCCGCAAGACCAGAAAGTGGTGAATTCTATAAAACAAGGAGACAAAATCGAAAAAATCGTGAGATTATAGCCCGTTTGAGCTGAATTTTCGATTTCAAAACCTTTTTTGATTTCCTTTCTTTTTAAATTATGTGTCAGAGGCATTTCAAGCAGCATTTATTTTACAGAATTTGGAACCCAAAGATATTCGAACTTTGATAGGAATCGAATTGGGCATGCGTAGATTCCAGTTTGTGCCTCTTGAACAAATATCGTTTTATGCAAAACTTCCCCGCGATGAAGTGATTTTTCGTTTAGACAGGCTCTATAAGATGGGCATCTTGGATACAAGTCACAAGCAGAAACGGGATTATTGCCTCATCAATGCTTCCTACGATGTGTTAGCGTTTAATGCTTTTTATCAGAAGAAGATTTTATCCTCTGTCGGTTCGGAAATCGGAATGGGTAAGGAGTCGCAAGTCTTTCTCGCAATGATGCCCGATAATACAAAGTGCGCGGTCAAAATCCATCGATTGGGCGCACCCAGTTTCAGACAAGTCCGCAAACTCCGTAATTATATCCAAAATCGAAAGCATATCTCATGGCTATATGTCAACCGCTTGTCAGCAGAATCTGAGTTTGAAGGCCTTGCTAGGGTCTACGACCTCCATATAAACACACCAAAGCCTATTGCCCAAAATCGTAATTCTTTAGTAATGCAGCTGTTTGAAGGGCAACATTTAAACTCGTTTAAACAATTGGATAATCCGAAGGAAATCCTTGATACTATCCTTCAATATGTATTCCGATTTTTTACTGAGGCAAAATTAATACATTGCGATTTAAGCGAATTTAATATCTTGATAGACCCAAAACAGAACGTTCAGATAATAGATTTCCCGCAATGGGAGCCCGCAAATCACTACAATTGGAAATCGTATCTAACCCGGGATCTACAGAATATTTCCGCTTTTTTCGAACGAAGATATAATTTAACTGTTGATATCGAATCATTTTTAAAGGATATAAAAGAGCCTGCAAACGTATTGAACGAAAAAGACCTTGAACGATTGGATAAAGAAGAAATCTTAAAAAGTGAAAAACAGAAAAATACCGATTCCATTCATCTTTTCAATTGAATATCGTCGCTATTAAATGCTTCTCAAACTTATTTTTTTAAGTTAGCGGCAAAATCTTCTCCGAAATCTCCCGCAATAATCCTTGAACTTTTAAAAACGCTTGAAACCAAATTCACATAATCCGTTTTTGTGATCTTCTTGTTTAAAGTGGTAACAAAGCCCTCTGATTTCCTTGTCGTAATTCGATATAATTCGGTTAAAGCTTTGTGTGGATTCGGAAAGTTCTGAATGGATGTTAAAGATATGAATGAATTAAACGTATTATCCCGGAAAGGTGGATTTTCACAATCCCCACACACCGCATGGACTTGAAGAACCTCCGAAATCATTTCTATGGAAGGTTTCTCTTTCATTATTTTAAGCATCTCTGATGAAATATCGATATTTACATAATGATTGCCGATCTCGGGAAGGGGGTGAATATCAAAAAGGGTATCATCTTCGAGTTCGACAAGATAATCAAGAAATAACCCGGTTCCTCCTCCAAAATCAAGGATTGGCGAATTCATAACCCGTTTTCTCAAAAATATCTTTTTCAATTTATCAAATTGGTCTTTTTTATATCGGAAATCGTAGAATGAAGAGGTAGCATCGTAATCCCGGATCATTCTCATTTTCTTTGAATCGGCTTGTTCAGCCTCCATATTGACAAAAAAACCGCGTAATATAAAAGATTGAAACATTTTATGGATTCAGCGCCTCGCTCCGCAATTCGGACAGAAATCTCCAGTTTTTCCTAATTCGGCAGCGCAAAATTTGCAATATTCGATATCTTCGCTGTTTTTCATATTTTCATCAAAACCTTTTCCATTTGATTCGAATTGGTCGATTTTTGATACCATATCCTCTTGGTTTGCTATTTCTTCGATGATTTCAAGAGGTTCACCGGATGTTTCTTCATGCTCTTCAAATATATGTTCATTTAATGAGCCTAATGAATCAAACCTATTGATTTCTTCTTGTAAATTTATTCCTTGATGAATGGGAAAAATTCCAATCTCTCCAAGATTCGTACCCGCGCTATATATCAATCCATTCGGAGCCAAGTCAAGTGATATTATATTTCCAACGCAACATTGATGGATTTCAATTTCTTCAAAATCTTCTGTTTTAAGAATCGAAACTCTTCCATCTTCACCTCCTAAGATGATTAATCCATGGTGTTCATCCCAAACAAACGTGGTATATATGTTTTCTAAGTTTTTTGCTGTCAATACTTTATTATTTTTTAGATCGATTTTTACCAAATCCGTGTGGGAGAGTATAATCATCATGTTTGCTTCTTCGTCGATCGAAAATTTTGTGATATTAGGGATGCCCAATGAATATTCCTTAATTATTTCTCCGGTTCCGATTCTAACTTTAAATAATTTATTTTTTTTTGAAAATGCAAAGATATTTCTGCCATCTGCATCGAACTCAATCAAATTTGAATTTAACCACGGGATATTTATTTTCAATAAAACTGTTTTCGTTTCGATATCAAGCGATAAAATAGTTCCGTTCTTATCAACAATAATTAGAAATTTAAATTGAGGATCTATCCAAAGCTTTTCAGGTTCGCTGATCGGAAGTTGAAAGTTATATTTCAAGGCCAGCGGAAGGAGATCGAAAATCATTATTTTTGAGTTATTGGTAGCGGTTATAATTTTGTTTTTCTCCGGTATTATTATAGAAAATTTAATCTGAGTTTGGATGTTCAGACTTGATATTTGTTGTAAGTCATTTAGCCTGGCTAGTTTTATTTTTTGATCGCCGCCAACAGTAATTAGTACATTTCTTGATGTATCTAACTTGTTTGAAATAACGGCTTTTTGATGAGGCTTTTGAACGATGTAAGAAAAATTGGCCATATACGTTAGTTATGCGAATCGAGGTATTTAATTCTTCTTTTGTGCGTATATATTCCTACGGAAATTATTAAAAAGTTTGAAATCTTATATTTTTCAATAATTCGAGATTGAAAAAACGATATTTTCAACACAATTACATAGTATTATTTTGTCATACAATAAATTATTATATTTACATTATATGATTAGAAGGTCAATTGTTCAAAAAGATTCTTTGATATTATTCAAAATATTAATAAGAAAGCGATTACAATCGGCTAAGCATAATATATTTTATTCGTTCATTCTTTTTCCGATGCAAAATTTATCAAATTGTTTCATTTCCATTTATTAATACGAGATCTAATTTAAATATAAGAAATTTATGTGTGATAATACGATATTTGAAATTATATTTGATGCTGGGAACGTAACAAATGATAAATTTTCTCTAACTTTTATGAAAGCTATCTTTTATCATTCCTAATTAATTGTCTAAGAATTAAATAATAGTATGATGCATTCTGAAAGAAGGAGATTTTTCATAGGTATTGATAAAAAAATACAAACCTAAAAAATCAATCAATTTGTTTTATAAGTTGAAATTTAATTCCAAAATTATCGGGTCGCTTCTATATTTTGTTTTTTTTTATTGTCCGTTTATAATATCAATTTATTTTGTTAATCTTAAAATTATCAAATCAAATTTTAGAATGTATTCATTATATCATCCAAATCTTATAAAAAATTGAAAAATTTTACTTAATTCTTTTCTGTTGATATAATGTCAATTATTGTTGTGTTTTGCTAAATATTATTGATTATGAATATTTTCTTCAAATAACATTTGGAAAAGTAAAAATAAAAAGCCGTTTATTTAGGTTTTCTATAATTCATAATAAATTAATAAACCTATATTGATCTAATGGTCTAATCTTCATGGTTTTGTTTCTCTTAACCTTAATTTTGAATTTTAATAGATTAACGTTGATAAATTCTCGTTTTTCTAAATAATTTCGCGAAATTAATAATATTAATTTTTATTAAAAAATTTGAGATTTTTAATAAGAAATATAAAAATAAAAATACTTTATCATCATTTGATTAAAATGAATGAAATTGTATGACAATGAAAACGGTCATAATTTAGCTAGAGCTAAAAGGAAAAAAACCAAATCGGCAAAAATGCTTAAATTTGCATTTTTACTTAGGTTCATTGTTAGGAAATAAAAAAGTGATCCCAATGGAAGCGGTAAAACCTAAAATTATTGATGAAATCGGTATGGAGAATTCTCCTCTAGAAGAACTCGTAATATCTGATATTAATACATTCAAAGAAGTTTCGAGATCTTTATCGAGCGAAACCAGATTAAAAATTCTTGAATTGTTATCACAAGGACCTTTGGATATTTCAAGAATCGCTAAGAGATTAAAACAAACCGAGGCCAACATCAGTGCGCAGATTCAAAACTTGGTTAAATCCAATTTGGTTTCTACGGAATTTCAGCCAGGAACCCATGGAATTAGAAAGATCTGCTCGCTAAAAACAAAAAGAATCGTTATGAACCTGTTTAATTAAGCCAAACCCTCATTTTTCCCTCCTCCCGCATCAGAATCATCAATTCAATCTTTTTAATCAGAAAAAAATATTCGCCCTTATTGTAAATGTTTCCGATTTATGATTTGGGCCATAAATTTCATGATTTGATAGATTTTATGAAATTATTCAAGTAAAACAAGATATCTCTAAGTTATCACAACAATAAATAAATCATGATAAATTATTTTAACCGGATCATCGAATAAAGCCTTGATTATATAAAAATTTCATTCCGAAAAATAGTATTCTTATTATGTGGTGATCATTTTGTGAAGAAAATTTCTATAAATTGTCATACAAAATATTTAATTTAATGCGCTTGTATTATATTCATATGGTTGATCAATCTAATGATTCCAAAATTCTTTCGATTCGCATCGATGAATCTCTATACGAAGAAATTAAAGACCATATCGAAAGATATCACGGCTCCTCATACAAGATATCTAATTTCGTTAAAGACTTCATAACCATGAATAAAATCATGTTTATAAAAGGAAATAATGAAAAATTCGGCTATGATAATCGATCTCTTGCAATAATACCCCGAGAGTTTTTGACCGTATTATTTTCTTATATCAACGATAGAAATCGGCCGCTATATGAAATTGAAATCGGAATTGGAGATTGGCTTGGTCGGTATTATTGCGATATCTTTAAAATTCGTAACATTAACGATATGATTGAAAAAATTGATTTTATACAGAATATGGGCACGTTTGAAATATTTAAAACAAAAGATGGTAAAGTCATCATTCCAAAAAATTTCGGAACAGAAGATATGGTTCATGCCTTTATCCACAGGTTGATTTATGACACCCAAATGGACTACGAGTTATGCAAGCGATATCTTGAAATAAAAATTAATCAATATGCAAAGATTGGGGAGGAAAAGGATAAAAAAGTCCGGGAAAATCTCACACGAGAATTGGAAGGATGGAATCGAAAACTTAACGATTTAAAGCGAATCCAACGAGAAAAACTCAAAATCCCAGAAACATCGCCGACTGATCAATACATATTTGAAATTTTGTAGATTTTGCTTGGAAGCCAAAAGATTTTTATCCGAATTCGAATATATGGTGTATAGTTTAAAGAAGGAATTGCTCATGATTGTATTTATTTACGATAATGATTGGATTGAATCCAAGGAATTATTTCCCCACGATATTGCATTATTGGTTGAAATGAAAGAAAATAAGGTTTATCTTTGGTTTGGTCCATTTTCCAAAAAAGAAATACGGGAAGCCGCGGAGCAGCGGGCAAAAGAATATATGAAAAATTATGGAGAAATGAAACTCGACGTGCTTGATCAAGACACCATACCCTTAAAATTACAAGCAGAGATTGAACAATTGTTAGGCGAAAATCGGGATTTTCTTACAAAAAAAATACCTCGAACGGCTCCCATGAGTTTGTTCTATTATTGCATGTATGCATCTCTTGGATTTTTGATTATTTCGGTTCTTAATCTGTTCCGGATGCTCCAAGGGGATATCGTTGGCGATGGTTTGTTGATAAATAGTTTTCAGTTTCATGATTATTTTATTTTAAGCGAGCAATTGGTTTTTATCTCTGTTATATTGGCAGGAATAGGTGTCGTCTTAGGAATATGGTCTGAAAAGCTATTTTTAACGGTGTCGGCTGTTGTGGGCTTTGTCATCTCGCTCGGTTTTTATTTTTATGTAGGGAACAGAGAATTTTTATTTTATTCGCTGCCAACCACATTGGAGTGGAATTATCTTCTCGAAATCAGAAGTATTGTTGTTTTCTTTGTGTGGTCGGCCATTGCATGCATCGGCCACATCATATCAACCATTATCGCAAATCGAGCCATTAAAAATACAACAGAAATTGTTAAAAAAGAGGTCGAAAGACCCGATATGGGTATTTTGAGCGTTAAAGATGAACCGGCCGAAGAGGCGGTAAAGACCGAATAAGCGCATCAATATTTCAAATTATTTTTTATTTTCAATTAATAAAGTTGATTTGTCAAAAAAACTGGACAGAAAATTTCGTTTTCTGAATTTCGATTCTTTGTTTCCCCCGCTGAAAAGAAATGAGCATTTTTTTAAATCTCAAAAAACAAATAAGAATGATTTCAAAGGAGAATGAAGGAATGGGGATCATCAATATTGAGCGGTTCTGGCCAAAGGAATTAAAGCAAGTTGTGGAACAATTGAACGAAACACTCAATTACAAAAATTTCACCAAAGCCAAACAATTAATGGTGGAAATCTTGGAAATTCTGGCGGATCCGAGTCAAAATATTAAAGTACGTATTTCCATCTGTTTCCTCATCGAACAATTAAAGAATATTATGCCTCTCGTTCCTATCATCGTTGATCATTTAGTTCGTTTGCTTGAAAAAGAAACCGAAGATGCAGTGAAAGAGTTTTCTGTTTGGGCACTCGGCCTTGTGGTTGAAGAATCTCAAGATTTGGAATTGATTAAGAAAACCATGCCCGTATTTGTAAAATTTTGCAGCGATTCATCCGAGCAAGTCAAATTATTTGCCCAGAATCTTAAAGAACGATTGGAAGAAATTATTCGGGTTCGCAAAGATATGGATGAAAAGATAGAAAAGGCAAGTGCAGAAATTCTCGAATATGTGAATTCTTGTTTGCAAAATATGAAGGTCCGCTCTGATGTAATCAGTGAAAAAGCATTAAAGTTGGATTATAAATCAGCATTCGAGAAAAAGGAAGAGATGGAAAAAGAGATTCGTGCTTTTAAAGAACAAAACCAAAAAGATGAGGATTCCATCGTTGAAAAAATCGAGGCAAAGATCCAAGAAATCCCCGCATTTAAATTTGAGTCGAATGATATCCTCCGGCAATATCGAGAAAAACGCGGAAAACAAGAAGATATCATCCGGAAAGTTCACTGTATTCTCCGAATCCAAAGTAAAATATATAAAATTATCAGTTTTATTAAGCAGTCCTCGGACGGAAAAATTGATATTAAAAAATTAAAAAAAGAAACAGATTACAGCGAGGCAGAAATCATCAATATTCTAAAGCAGTTGGTCAATGAAGAAATCATCCCGAACTTTATGCTTGAGAACCTTGAAGATTTCGATGAAAATACCGATAAAGAATAGCACATTTTTGGAGTAAAACCCTTATATTTACTGAAGTTGCAAGTAGTAATGGAGGAATTGAGATTCCTTCGAACGGTGTTCAAAAATGGAATATGGAACAGTAAAATGGTTTTCCGCAAAAAAAGGCTATGGATTCGTTATTCGTGATGGAATCCCAGAAGGAGATGCGAATCGTGAAATTTTTGTTCATTATTCGAGCATTGATATGCAAGGATATAAAGTACTATTGCCCGGGTTAAGAGTGAAATACGAAATCAAAGAAGGTAAAAAGAAGGGTTCTATCGAAGCAACTAATGTATCTGTTACAAATCCTGCGTAGGCCTTTTTGATACATCTATAATGCGTGTTTGGGAATATATTTCGGAACTTAATTTTTTTCAACCATTTCTTTCTCATTTTCGAGGCATACAAAACTCTTTATTTTATCGCTGATTTTCAGTTGTGTGAAATTTAAATGCTTAGGATGCGGGATCTGTTGTAAAAATATTACTCAGACCAATGAAGAAGGAGAAGAAATCGTAAGTAAAAAGATTCCAATCTATCCCGAAGAGGCAGATCGTTTGGAATCCATTGCAAGTCTTCGAAGCGTGGACGACTTAAAAATTGTTGAGGATTTTGTCTTTGCAGATAAAAAAACACAAAAGATCCTTGTTGTACGCTATAAATACATGCTTAAAGAGGGAGAATATTGCGTTTT
The DNA here is from genome assembly GCA_964623665.1 of uncultured archaeon. GTDB lineage: Archaea > Asgardarchaeota > Lokiarchaeia > Sigyniarchaeales > Promethearchaeaceae > CAZUTM01. The sequence continues at coordinate 15,151 of CAZUTM010000048.1, read as the reverse complement.
TAGCGATCCTACCACCCGAAAGTGTACAATATACGAAAACAGGCCATTGGTGTGTCGGGGCTATCCTATCGCGATGCGAGATATCGATGCATTTAACACCGAAATAATTGTGGATCCAGATTGTCCGGGTGTTCAACAATTATTGAAAGAAATCAAGCAACTCACAATAAAAGAATTGAAGGAATGTTTTCCGGATGAAGTTCATTGGGCAAAAAAGACTTTTGAACGGGAGAAAAGAAGCATTGAAATTCTCAAACAGATGGAACATACTAAAGAAATATGTTTGGAGGATAAATTCACTTTTGAAGAATTTAACAATGCGCTTAAAGATTGGGAACGGACCATTATTCAAATTGATGATACCTCGTATTTTCTCCAACCTCCATCACCACCCTTCTACCATTCTCCTTCTGACCGTAAATGTGAAAATCAATCGAAAAATGAATCAAGCGGTGAATAAGGGGATCTTTGTCGAGGTTTAAAATTGAATCGGGTGAATCTTATTGATATTCCGTATCAAGCATTTATTAATTTTATTAATTGCTTTTGCATTATCTCTATTTATTTTTTGGGTCAACCGTTCATGGGGTAATTCATTTAACAGGAGTTTTATGCTCAGCTTTTTCACATTTTCGATATTCACGCTATGTTGGCTTGTGTTTTGGGAGCTTAAAGATTATTGGAATTATCGCTGGGGTCGCTATCACATGAAAGAAGTGTGTGTATTTCCTTTTAAAATCCCGCTTAATGGAAAAGCATCGTTATATTCTCTTCTAATCACTAATTCGTCGCTGATCCATCAGAATTCCGAAAGCGACAATGATAATATCGACAAGATCGGAAAGGTGGTCGAGAATGGAAATTTTAAAGGAATAATCCTCTTTTTACAAGGCTTTTCGGATGATATCGAAAAGATCAAGCATTATACATACTCTTTAGCACTTTCCGGATATGCGGTTTTCAGTTATGATTTTCGCGGAGTCGGAAAATCCCGCTTTAGCGGCTTGAAAAACAAATTTTCGCTTGTGATCAACGATGTTCGAACCGTTATCGATTTTCTCTATTCTTCTTTTCCGATTGAAAATAAACATTTTGATGTAGTTGGTATAAGCTTGGGTTCCATGGGTGCTTTGATCTCTGCATTTCCGGATTCCAGAGTTCGCAAAGTGGTTGCTGTCGCATCGGTCTCCAATTTTAAAAAAAATATTCCCCGGTACTTGGTTCCCTTTAAAGGAAAATGGTGGATTTGGCTCCGATATTCCTTCTTTGCTGTTGATATTTTTCCTTCTGATGAAGAAAATATCAAGATTTCTCCCATTTTTACTTTGAAAAATGTAAAAGCGGATTTTATGAAGAAAGATCAATCCGGGAACGAATGGAACCGCTTCGTAAATGATCGATTACGATTGATTCACTGTGTCAACGACAAGATCATTTTCTTTCACAACTTCTTGGAACTCATTGAATTTACCGAATTGGAACCTCGAAATTATTATGTGTTCAAGAAAGGTGGTCATATGTTTAAAATGTACGAACATGCTTTATTATCGGCGATACTTGATGCGCTTGAGCATTGAGAATGTTTAAAAAACACTATAAAAAAAAGTTGGAGTCAGAGGTCGATAGAATAGGTCGTTTCGACTTTAAATTCGTTTTTGAATCTCTTCCCAAAGATTATCTACGTAATTTTGCCATTCCTTAATATCTTCATCGGTCAGTTTTCTGAACCGCTTCTGGATTTTCAGATACTCTGAGATCGGCTTTCTATGCTTCGGATTCACAAGATGCTTCGAGGGCTTGCTCAGAATCAGAGTTCCATCAATAATTTCATATAAAGGCCAAAAACCCGTTTCAACGGCCAATTTGGCTACTTGGATGGATTGATTCGAGTCATGGCCCCAGCCGGGCGGACATGGACTGATAGCATGGATATATCTAACCCCTTGTCCTCGTCGTTCTTTAGCGGCTTGGAATTTTGCAATAATATCGGTGGGATGGGAAGGACTGATGGAAGCGACGTATGAAAGGCCGTGGGCCTCCATAATCATAATGAAATTTTTCTTATGATTTTTCTTTCCTTTAATCGGTGTTGTCGTGGTTATGGCCCCCCAAGGAGAACTACCGCTCCGCTGGGTGCCGGTATTCATATAGGCTTCATTGTCGTAGCAGCAGTAAATGAAGTCATCTCTGCGCTCCGCGGCACCGGAAAGGCCTTGAATGCCGATATCCACCGTACCTCCATCTCCGGCGAATGCGACCACCGTAATCTCTTTATCCTTTCCTTGTTGTTTCAAAGATGCGCTTATTCCGCTCGCGGAAGCCGCCGTCGTTTCAAAACACGTGTGAATAATCGGAATCTTGGCCGAACAAAATCCTTGCATTCCGTGCAATACCGTTAAACAGCTTGCTGGAATTGTCACGATAGTTTTCGGGCCCAATCCCTTCAATGCATAGCGATAGACCAGTGCCATCGGACACCCCGCACATGCACGATGCCCTTTGTTGATGTATTCTTCTTCTGGGATATCCATTATTTTAGACATACGCCATTCTCCTCCATTTGCTCGATCTCTTTAACTTTTGTGCCCAAAAATTCGGTTTCCACTTGATATGGTCTCTTTTTGGCTTCTTCCATCGCTTTTTTGATCCCGAACTCCAGATCTTCGGGTCGGACATCCCGACCGCCGAGACCCACAATATAACCTTTAACATAAGGGCTCTTTCCGGAATTATAAAGCGACGCTTTAATTTCATATGACAACACGCCTTCAACACCATAGCCGACGTCTCTATCGAATACCACCACGGTTTCGGCTGTTCCTATTGCTTCAATAACATCTAACTTTGGAAACGGTCTAAATAATTTTATTGCTATAAGGCCGATAGGAATTTGTTGTTCACGCAATCGATCAACAACGCCGCGGAGTTCGCAAGAAATGGAACCCATTCCCACAACCAAGATTTTGGCATCTTCGGTTCGATACTTCTTCACTACTCCATTTCCATAATCCCTGCCAAATCTTTTGGTAAATTCCGCATGCACTTCCTTTACAATATCTATTGAGGATTCCAATGCTTTCTGAAGCGAATATCGGAATTCCATATATCCGGGATACACACCTTCAGCACGGACAATCATATCCGATGTGGTGACGGGCGACATCCCCTTTACATCATTGAAATCGGTAATGTTGATATGATGCTTCAAAGGCGGAATGAAATTCGCAATGTCTTCATCCGATTCGATTTGAACGGGTGCAACCGTATGAGAAAGAATATACCCATCATAGCAGACAAAGGTGGGTATATATAAACGGGGATCTTCCGCAATTCTAAAGGCCATCAGATTCGTATCGTAAATCTCTTGATTATCCTCACAAAACATCTGAATCCAACCGCAGTCACGCACCGAGATCGCATCTTGATGATCGCACCATACGTTCCACGGGGCCGCAAGCGCTCGTGTCACGATGTTCATGACCACGGGAAGTCGATTACCCGCAGCCCAGTTCAATAATTCAAACATATAAGCCAACCCGTTTGCAGATGATGCTGTAAACACTCTTGAACCTGTCGCAGAAGCTGCAATGACCGCCGTAATCGCCGATTGTTCCGATTCTACGGTAATGAATTGGGTATTACCCATTTCGCCCGCTTCCACCAATCTCGATATTTCTTCAACAACAGGGCTTTGAGGTGTGATCGGATAGGCTGCAACAACACCCACCTTGGCCCCTTTGCATGCCCAAGCTGCCGCATGATTTCCGGTTAATATCTTTATTTTTTTTGACATATTTCTTCCGCTCCTTCTTTATCGTATTCGGGTACCATTTCTATGGCCTTAACGGGGCATTCATGAGCACAAATACCGCATCCTTTACAATAATCGTAATCGATAACGGGAGGGATTGTTCGGCTCACGCTCATATCGGGGCAAAATTCCCAACAGATATGACAAGAATGGCTGTTATTTTTCGCTACAGTGCATTTATCCAAATTTATTTTCGGTCGTTGGGTTCTCCACGTTCCCGTCTTTCCCGCCTCTCCAACCACCGGACGCTGACAACTTGCAAGAATACGCTGGTGGAATGGTTTTTTCCCTACACTTTTTTTTTCTTCCATTTTCTTTTCCGTCCATCTGTGTTTATTCTAATTTTTTTATTCTAGTAGAAGCGGCAGCAAAATCCGCTGCAAGAACATTTAATTTTGCTTTCTCTCCGCCGCCCATATGAGAGGATATCGCCTCCTTGATCGAATCAAGCGAAATATCAGGTAATACTTTCGACAAAGCCCCCAAGATCGGAGTATTCACTATCGGGAAGCCTTCCAAAAGTAAATGCACATCAAAACAAATCTTATTCACATCCACCGTCGCAACGGTAAGTTTCTTTGACCGTGGAATTTTAAAATGAAAATGAGATTCGATTTCGTCGGGTACCTTATTCGTATTGATGATTATAATTCCGTTCTCTTTTATATTGTCGATGGTGGCTTGAGACATCACCGTGGGATCTAAGATAATTACGATATTCGGATTGCGGATTTGCGTTCTTGTCCAAATTTTTTTCTCCGAAATCCTCGTGAAACTTTTAACCGGTGCACCGCGTCGTTCAACACCGAAAGCGGGAAAACTGGATACATCTTTGAATTTACCCGATAGAAATGCCGCTTCCGCTATGATTTGCGCGCCGGTTACGCCCCCTTGGCCACCTCTTCCTTCTACCACGATTTCTATCATTATTTGTTTTTATTTTTGGCGAAATATGAAGCTTTCATTTTTGAAAATGCTAAGCCGCGAACCCTTAAATAGCTTGAAGATATAAATATCTTATCATGATCATTTGCACACATGGAGATGCGGATGGAATTTGTGCAGCGGCATTGGTTCTATCATGTAAAAGTATTTCAAAATTGACGCCCAAGATTTTTTTCTCGCACCCTATCGGGTTTAGCCATGATTTAGCCCAATTCGATGATGATGTTATTATATTAGATATTGCAATCGATATAAAGCATTGGCCATTCACAAAAAGAGAATTGGAACGTATTAGCGCCGTACACAAGGTCCTCTATATCGATCATCACGAATTACCGGAACCGCTACCGGAAAAGGTGGAGTATTATGGAGAAGAAAATATAAGCACAACCGAGTTATGTTTCCGTTATTTCTACAAAGAAATTCCAGAATCCAATGAAATAATCGCCGCCATAGGTGCTATTTGTGATTATTTTACGGACTCTCAAATGATGGAGGAAATCATGATCCAGTTCGAGAAACGCGCATTATTCCTCGAAGCCGGTATATTGGCTCAAGGCCTTTATCCGATCGCCCGAAACTACGAATTAAAGCGACAACTCGTTATGAAATTCGCGCAAGGAACTTATCCGTCCGAAATCGAATTCTTGACTCAAGGGGCAATCGCGTACTCGATTTCGGAAAAATATGAGCGAGAACGCGTACTCAAAGAATATAAAACACTAAATAATATTGCTTACATTGAAAATCCAAAATCATCGAGGTCAAAAGCCGCCCATTGGGTGATGGGCCATACACGACTTGCAATAGGAATCACGATTACAAGCCATTATATAAAAAATGAGAAAGTGGATTTGGTGATCCGAGGTCGCGGGCTTTTCGATTTGAGACGTGTTATTCCAAATTTAGCGATAAAGCATGGCGGAACTGGCGGGGGCCATAAAAATGCATGCGGCGCGAGAATCCCAAAAGAAAATTTAACCGCATTTTTACAAGAATTGGACGATTATATCGGTGAATTGCTTTAGAACGAACAAAGGTAATGTCAAAAACGGGATATCTCGTGAGAATAAAACTGAAACAAAAAATCCTTAAAAAATATTAATCTTTCAAATAGGCTCTTTTTTTTATTGCTCTTCAGTCTTTCTTCTTCTGCGTTCAGGCCGAGGTGCTTTTTCAACAACTTTCACATTGTGCGCTTCTTGACCTTTTTCACCATCTTTTATATCGAAAGTGACTTTGTCGTTTTCGTAGAGATTTCTAAATTGCCCTTCATCGACGATACCCGAATAATGCACGAATATGTCTTTATTTGTTTCGCCCTCGGGGGTAATGAACCCATATCCTTTACGCGAATTGAACCATTTTACCGTACCATTGGTCATTTTACTTTCACTTGCTCTGTTATTTACTTAGCCGAATTATCCGGACTAAGAATAACGAAATATCCGAAAAACCAAAAATGATAATTTCCGATTCTCCCGCTATTCCGCTATTAATCAATAAAATTCTTAAGCATTTTTATAAATTTCTATTCACCAAAAACACGGGAAAAATGGCCTTTTATGCAGTCCACAAATAAGATTCCTCCAATCGCGGAGTTTTATTACTCTTTTCGATTTAAAACCCTTAAGCCTTGAATTGTGGATACATTAATAGCACATTTTAATAAAAATGATGGGTTTTAATGTATTAGGAAAGGAATGATTATAAATGATGCCCGAAGTTGAGAATTTATATTCGCAAGGGAAACTCCCGGAAATGATGTGTCATTGGTATGAGATTCGGAAACAATATCCGGAAGAGGATCACATTATCGCTTATAGAATGGGTGATTTCTACGAGATGTTTTACGATGACGCCAAGAAAGTCTCAAAACTCTTGGGATTGACACTTACACAACGGGGAAAAGGTGAGACCGCTCATCCATTAGCCGGAATCCCGCATCGGGCAACCCAGCATTTTAAAAGTCTGATTATGCAAGGAATCACAGTCGTTGTTGTCGAACAACTCGAAGATCCTAAGCTTGCCACAGGGAAAATCGTGAAGCGGGGTGTTGTGAAAATCCTCAGTCCCGGAACCGTGATTGATGAAGATTTATTGGATTCACATCGCAGCAACTTTCTCTGCGCCATATACAAAGATAAAAAACTCTCTTTCGGAATCGCGCTCGTAGAACTCAGCAGCGCAGAGTTTTATTGTCGAGAATTCACGGTGAAACTCGATAAAGAGCCACTCGAGATGCTTCTTTCCTTTATTTCAAATTATAAGCCGGTGGAGTGTCTGCTTCCGGTGGATTTATTTAAAGATGTTGACTTTATAGAGGCTTTAAAGCAAGCATCAAACATGATCTTTAAACAGATTCCTGCCTTTCCTTATTCATATCAAAATGCGTTTTCATTGCTATGCAAACAATTCAAGGCCCAAAATTTAGACGGATTTGGCTTGAAAGATAAAGAATGCGCGGTATCTGCAGCGGGTGCAATATTATTTTTTTTGCAAGAGACCCAAAAAACTACAATTGATAACATTACCAGAATCAAGTATGTCTATGAAAAAGAATTCATGATTATCGATGCAAATACCCAAAGAAATTTGGAATTGGTCAGTAACATGTCAAATGGCGGGTCGTTTGGAAGTTTACTTTCAATTATAGACCGAACCCAAACACCCATGGGCTCCCGGAAATTAAAAACATTGATAGTTCAGCCCTTAACCGATATAAATCAATTAAAAGCTCGATTGGATGCCGTTGAATGGCTATTCAATAATCCATTTGAAAGAAACGAATTAAGAACGTTACTTTCCGCAGTGGGGGATTTAAACCGAATCATATCAAGGATAAATTTTGTAACATCCGCAAACGCAAGAGATCTTGTCCATCTGAAGAATGCGCTAATGGTAGTTCCAAAAATTCAAGCGCTATTGAAGGGCTCGGATAACCCTCTTTTAAAATTCTACGGAAATACCATCCAACCCGTTGATGACCTTGTGCATCTCATTCAAAGAGCAATCGTTGATTCTCCACCGATTTCGGTAATGGAAGGTGAAATCATAAAACCGGGATATAATCAAAAGGTGGACGAATATCGGGAAATCATCAAAAACGGAAACACATGGTTCGATCAATACGAAGAATCGCTGAAGAACCAATTTCAAATAAAAACTGGGTTAAAAATCCAATTTAATCAAGTTCTTGGATATTTCATTCAGGTCACAAATAACATTCATAAACAAATTGAGAACATTATACCCGATGATTGGGAAACAAAGCAAACCGTATCGAACGGAGTTCGCTTCACCACGAAAACCCTCAAAGAAATGGAAGTCAAGATTCTTGAAGCCGATTCATCGATTAAAGACCTTGAATATTCCATTTTCCAGCAAATACGAAAAGAAACCGCAAAATACACCGAAATCATAAAAACCAATGCAGAAACACTTTCAATGGTAGATATTTTAACCAGTTTTGCCGAAGTATCTTTTCAGCTCAATTATCACAAACCCGAAGTCGATGAAGGAAATGAAATAATCATCATTAACGGCAGACACCCCGTAATCGAAATCATAAACAAATCGGAACCCTTTGTACCCAATAGCTTAACGTTAAACAACACCGATCATCAAGTGCTTATTATCACTGGCCCGAACTGGTCCGGAAAATCTACTTATTTAAGACAAAACGCACTCATCGTTTTAATGGCCCAATTAGGATGTTTTGTGCCCGCTGATGAAGCAAAAATCGGTATCGTTGATAGAATATTCACAAGAATAGGTGCCTCGGATGACCTTACAAGAGGCCAATCCACATTTTTAATGGAAATGAACGAAACCGCCAATATTCTAAATTATGCATCCGAAAAATCCTTGGTGATTGTCGACGAACTGGGTCGGGGCACAAGCACGACCGATGGATTGGCTATCGCACGGGCTGTCCTTGAAAAACTGCATGATAAAGGAATAAAAACGCTGTTTTCCACCCATTTTCATGAATTAGTCGAGTTAAAATTACCGAGGGTCTCAAACTACCACTTTAAAATCTTGGAACAAGGCCACAAACTCATATTTTTACGGGAAATAACCAAAGGAGGCACCGACAAAAGCTACGGTATTCATGTGGCTTTGATGGCGGGGCTCGCTAAAGATGTTATCGATAAAGCATTTCAATATGTGAATTTATATTCCGGAGAGCAAATCTATTGTATTAACGAATCGGAAAACACATCCAAAAAAGAACAAAAAGAGTCGGAGCCGAAGGGTAAAGAGTCCAAAGCAGCATTTGAAAAATCAGAGCAGAAGAGTAAAGAGTCCAAAGCAGCATTTGAAGAATCCGAACTCGAATTGGAAGATGAATATGATCATGTTGAGATTACGCAACTCCAACAAAAACTAAGCCAGACACGGCACGAAATGAAACGAATGGAAGATTCAATCCTTAAATTAAAACACGAAATTGAAGAATATGAGAAACAAAAAGCAGAAGAAAAACAAGCGGTAGAAAATCTCATCGTGCAAAAACAAAAAACTCTTCAAGAATTAAAAAATCTTGATGAATCTATTGCTATGCTGAATAAAGAAAAAGAAAAATTAAAAATGACCCAAGAAACTGTATCAAAACCCAAACCGGAAAAACCAGCATCCAAAACGATCCAATCGTTTTTGGTTGTACCAGACACACCAAAAAATAAAGAAGGTACTCCACTTTTATATGAAGATATTGTGAATGAGCTAAAAAGCCTTGATCTGAATTTACTAACGCCCTTAGATGCATTTATGGTATTAAATACTTTGAAAAAAAAAATTAAATAAAAACTTCTTTTTTTTATTTGCTAGCGTGTTTGCGTGTTTGTTTTGCTTGCGTGTTTGCGTGTTTGCGTGTTTGCGTGTTTGTTTTGCTTGCGTGTTTGTTTTGCTTGTTTTGCTTGTTTTGCTTGCGTGTTTGTTTTGCTTGTTTTGCTTGTTTTGCTTGCCTATTTATTTATTTAGCCAAGATCTTTTCTATTTCATTCAGTTTGGACAGCACCGCGAGTCCTTTCTCGGTTAAATAAATAATTTTCGTGCCATCCGCATCGCATCGAAAATCGACCAAATGATTTTCTGTGAGGTACGGCTTGACCCGGAGAAACGCATTGTAGTAGCTGTTAAATTTTTGGAATTTCTTAAAGAATTTTTTTTGAGGCGCAGCCCCGTTTTCAAATGTGCCCAAAATTTTGATAGTTTCTGCAAAACCTCGCTTCTTAAAAAGAGAGTAAATACTTTCCATGTGTAACTTTCCAAAATTTGCATTTTTATACATTTCTTTCGTTAAAATTCTGTACTGTAACGACGTAATTTTTCCAAGAATTTTTTCAAAACGAACCTGCGTAAATCAAAAATAAAAATTCGTTATATTCTAAGCGTTAAGATGTGAATGGGAAAAAATCTTCTTTATTTTGTGCTCCCCCGCTAGGAGGTTAGACAAAAAAAAGAAAAGAAAATAATTTAATTCGGTTTCTTTGTTTGTTCGTTTGTTTGCTCAATCCGTTAATATTTTCTCAATCTCATTCAGTTTGGACAGCACCGCAAGGCCTTTTTCGGTTAAATAAATAATTTTTGTGCCATCGTTATCGCATCGAAAATCAACCAGATTGTGTTGTGTTAAGAACGGTTTAACCCGGAGAAACGCATTGTAGTAGCTGTTAAATTTTTGGAATTTCTTAAAGAATTTTTTTTGAGGCGCAGCCCCGTTTTCAAATGTGCCCAAAATTTTGATAGTTTCTGCAAACCCACGCTTCTTCATCATTGAATATATTGTATTCATATGTATTGAACATTTAAGTGAATATTTAACAACATCAATTTTGTATTATTTCGCCAAAAAACAGATCTTTTTTCTCAATTTTATCCCAAAAATGTCCATTATTATCTTCAAGGTTATTTATCGAAAAAGCGATTTTTATTTAAATTTTTACGCCTCTTAATTTAATTCCTAAAGAATTCATTTTGGTTCGAGCGGTTCGTGTATATCTTGATTTGTTTTAAAAACTCATCTATAAAATATAAGAGCTCTAAAAAATTTATTTATAAATTAGCGAGCAAAAGCATAAATAAACGAAATTCACACTAAATTTGTGATTGATGGTCATTTAAACTACATTCTTGTCGCACTCTCACCATATTTACTTTATATCCTCAGTACCACCGTACTCTCATTCTATTGTTTGAAATCTTTGAAAAGGAATGAAGTCAAGGCTTTCAGCTTGTATCTATTTGCGCAATTACTTTGGGCTTTTGGCTATATTTTTGAAATTACTGCAGAAACGCTCGAAGGTAAAATTTGGTGGGATGATTTTCAATTAATCGGCTATGCTCTAATCGGAGTGATTTATCCGGTTTTCACGTTTCTTTATACCCGTTATTTCAAAAAAATTCTTTTCATTTCATCGATTTGCATTGGAATTTCTTCACTTTTAATATATATTCTCCTTTTAATCGGAGATCCAAATGGTTTGGTACGTCAAAATTCAAGGATTATTCCGGATACTCCTTTCAATGCATTATATTACGACTTTGGGATTATGTATCAATTATTAAATTTTTTTGTCTTTGCATTCGGCATTATTTCGATAGTCGCACTTTTGATGAATTATCGAAAAAAGCGCGGGAATATAAAGAAGCAAGCGCAATTCCTAACCATCGGTATTGTGATCCCATTTGTTGGGGGGTATCTTTCAGTGTTAGGCTACACCTTTTTTCAAGAGCATCGGGATTCGAGTCCGACCTACTTCTTTGTTTCAAATATCTTCATTTTTATCGCATTTTTTCGGTATGGGCTCTTTTCTTCATATGAGTCGATTCTCCCGAGCATTTTTAATATGATTTCGGATGGAATTATAATCGTCGATGAAAATCAGATAGTTATAGGTATGAACACTGCCGCGAGGCATCTTCTTTCAATTGAAAGCGCTGGATCGAATTTTCCGATTGAAATCGGCTTGAAGAAACACCCTGCAATTATAAAACTCACTAAATTGCCATATGAATTCGGTAAACGGGAGCAAATAGAACTCGAGTTATTTTCACGAGGGTCTTTGCGCACTTTTGAAATGAAACGTTATCCGATTTTTAATGCTCTTCGCAAACGAATTGGATATTTTCTTATTTTGCATGATATACATGATTCCAAATTGATTGAGACCCAATTGAGAAAAGAAAAAAATGAAATTAGCGAAAAAGCAATGAAAGAGAAACAAAGACTTGAATTACAATTGCAACAAGCGCAAAAAATGGAGTCAATTGGAAGATTGGCTGGAGGAATTGCCCATGATTTTAATAATATGCTTACCGGAATTATGGGAAACATAGAATTATTAAAAATGGCTGTAGAAGATAATCCAGAAGTTCAAGGATATTTGGCTGAATTAGAAGCTGCGGCCAAATCCGCATCGAACCTAACGCGTAGCCTGTTAAGTTTCAGCAGAAAACAGATGGTAAACCCGGTCAGGCTCAATATAAATGATTTAATTGACATAACTGCAAAAATGTTTAAACGCTTAATCGGTGAAGATATCATTTTAAATCTTAACCTCGAAGATCTATTGCCCGAAATTATTGCTGATCCAGGATCAATACAGCAAGCGCTTCTGAATCTTGTTGTGAATGCTCGGGATGCAATGCCGCGGGGCGGGACGTTAATTATCGAAACTAAAAATTGTTTTTTGGACCAAAACTATGTCAATTCTCATATATTGGACGAACCGGGCAGTTATATAATGTTGGCGGTAAGTGACACAGGGACGGGAATGAGCGATGAGGTTAAGTCGCATTTATTCGAGCCATTTTTCACCACTAAGGCGAAAGATAAAGGAACCGGGCTTGGCTTAGCTTCGGTGTATGCAGCGGTCACGCAAGCGGAAGGTCGTATTGAGGTGTATTCCGAATTAAATTATGGCACAACATTTAAATTATATTTCCCGATCGCCGAACCAGAACAACAGATTAAACCAAAAAACCACGAACTAACCCTTCTTGAAAATTATCAATTTCAGATCGCTGCGGATAATGTTAAAGGTTTTGTAAAAGAGGTTGAATCTGGTGAGAGATCTGCTACTATCGCTTTGGTTGAAGATGACAACAAAGTTCGAAATGTCATCGTTCAAGGGCTCACAAAGAAAGGCTATAATGTTCTTTCATTCTCCGATCCGGTCGAAGCCCTTGACTCTTTAAAAGTATACAATGGTGCGCTTGATCTTCTTATCACGGATGTTGTTATGCCCAAAATGAATGGAAAGCAATTAGCCGAATCATTGGAACAACAATTTAAAGCAATGAAGGTGTTGTATATTTCGGGTTATACCGAAAATATTATTTTCCATCATGGCGTGTTGGATCCGAACGTGAACTTTCTGAGTAAACCGTTCACACCGGAAGCATTATTACAAATCATTAATAAGATTTTAGGATAAACATAAAAAAATTTTTGACGGGAAACGGGCATTCCCAACGAATATCCACGTGCTAGACAGAACATGGATAATTCGGCCCAAACGTTTACATAAAAAAAGAAAAATCGGTGGGAAAACGGGACAATCCCGCAGAATATCCACACCGAAATCAGAACGTGGATAACTCGGTCCACGGAAACTTTTTTTCGGGTTTTTTATGTTTAGATATTTTTCGGGTTTTTTATGTTTAGATATTTTTCGGGTTTTTTTTCCGGTGTAGTAATAGATGTTGAGAATCATAAATTTTTAACGGGTTGTAAGACCACCGTTAAAGCGGTGATGAGATTTCCGAAATAGGCGGATAACTTAAGGGTGATTTTCTCAGGGAAAAGCCTACCGATTCGGGTTGGATGTATGATTTTTTTAATGATCCTAAATGAAAAATCAAAATAATAATGATATTCGAACGATTCGGTGAAATAATCGAATGTCTTATAGCTGAAATGATGTTTATGGGTCGGATCATCTGCTGAAGTCGGTGCATTGTAGAAAGGAACACAAATAATAACGTAGCCCGTGTTTTTGGTGATTCGATGGACTTCTTTTAGAACATCGGCTACTGAATCAACGTGTTCGAGGACATTGTCCAAATAAACCACATCGAATTCATCATCTTCGAAAGGCAACGGTTTGTTTAAATCGCCAACAATATCTACGCAATCGGTTTTAATAAAGTCGAATCCAATTGCTCCTTTTTTCTTTGATTTTCCACACCCGAGATCTAAGATTTTCTTCATAAGGGATAGTAATCGAGCAAAAAATTTATACTTAGGCTTCGAAATGGCATAATAAACATTAAAAAAACAAGCGGGCAAAGGGCAATTCCCATTGAATATCCACAGCCTATTCAGAACGTGGATAATACGGTCCACCGGTTTTTCATTTGAGATTTAATTTTTAATGTTTATAAAAAAAAGAAAAGTCGAAAAAATTCTTTTCGAGAGAACGAAAAATAAAAAAAAGTGGTTGTAAACATAAAAAAAAAGGAAATGGGCATTCCCGCAGATTATCCACGAGGAATTCTGAACGTGGATAACTCGGTCCATCGAAACTTTTTTTCGGGCTTTTTTTGCATGTTTACGCCGTACTAACAATGTTTCACCGTATTTTTGACTTATGCTGAAATAACGGGCTTATTTCTAATTCTCTCTAAAAATCGTGATTCTTTCAATGATATTAAGAGAATTGTAAAAGATAAGATGAGATCAATGAAAAATCCAGGCGCAAATAACACGCGCATATATTGAAGAAATATTCGGACCATGAAATATGTGGAATTTGAAAGAATTACGAGCGCTGCGAGGTTTACACTTAACTGGCGCTGTTTACGAATACCGGAGTATAACAATGGCAATCCTAAAATGAGATTTATGGCCTTTAAAACTGCGCTTTCAATGAACCATTCAATTCCTCTCACGGAGATAACTCCAGCCCATGCGAATGCTGCACCAAATCCTCCTTGAAATACCGGGAACAATGCAATTGGAATTGTGAATGACAAAACAAATAAAGTAAATGCAAGATAGGAAATGAGAACGGATAATTGATTTTTATTTATGGATGCTTTGGGTTTCGGTTCTATTTCCCTTTTTAATGGATCTTTTTTGAGAAGAGTGTTCTTTATCCTTGCTATATTCGTTCGATTTATATAGAGACAGATTCCAATGGGAATCGTGATAAGCACGAAAAATATAAGTTCCCAAACCATTTGTAGTTTTCTAATTGATGTTGATTCTGCGGATTGGTAAAAAACTTCTCCATTAGACATGGTCACCCTTACAGAAACCAAATGATTTTTTTTATCGTTTGGGATACCAAGACCCGCGGTTCGGGAAGATTCCCAAAGCACGTTGGAAGTTCCATTGTATCGTTGCATCGGTTTCCAATCTTCGTTATCAATACGATATTCAAC
>CAZUTM010000047.1:0-29425 GCA_964623665.1 uncultured archaeon | reverse complement strand
CAAGCATCCTCAATAACATATAGGTTGTGCTGTTTAGCAATCCTATTTATTTTTATTTGGTCTTTCCGCTTTATTTTCTTGGATATTATCTTTTAATGGTTATTTTTGCGCTGTTTTGGGGCTGGATCTTTTTGAAAATTTCGATTTTGCTTCACAGACCTTATGAAGGTGTTTTCAAACGAGATTTGAAGGATATTAATTATCGATATTGGGTGATTCGTGCCAATATTAAAAGAGTTCCTTTATGGTTAGCTCATAATACACCGTTTCCGTGGATTGATATTCTTGCATATAAATGGTTTGGGTGTACCGTTCCTATTTCCACCAGTTTGTTTGATGCATGGGTGGATACGGAATTCTTAGAAATTGGTTCAAATACAACCATAGGGCAAGGTGCCGTTATTATGACCTCGATGATTACCAGAGATCATTTAATCATTAAACGAGTGAGAATTGGAAGCCGGTGTCTCGTTGGCTCTCAAAGTGTTATTATGCCGGGAACGAAAATCAACGATGATTGTATTGTCGGTGCGCTTACAATGACTGCAGTGGATCAAGAACTCGAATCCGGGTGGATTTACACCGGAAGGCCCGCCGAAAAATATAAAGAACTCGATATACGAGACAAAGATGAATTGACGCCGGAGCAGAGGGCATCGCAGCGCATTTTCAAGCAATTAATTCAGGAATATGACAATGAAAAAACAATCGACCGTTCGGTAATGAAAGCAATAAAAAAGGCGGCTAAAGAAGAAGAAAAAGCAGAAAAACAACGATTAAAAGCCGAAATGAAGATGTTGCAAGCGGAAGAGAAACAAAAGCAATATCAAGCCAAAGCCCGCAAGTATATGAGAAAAGCGGAGAAGATAGACCTTGATGCTCAAGTCTCTATTGGCAAAGCGGTAAATTTAATCAAGAAAAACCGATTCAAGTCTGATTATTATGAGTCACAAAAACAAGATTGATTATATCGATTTGGATTTCAGTTTATCAGACATCCCCGGCAAGCCCAGCACCGTTCTTTATCTTTGGGGCTGCAATTTTTTATGTTTATACTGTCATAATAAAATCTGTTTTAACCCTATAGCAAGAAGAGAAATCGAAGTCCCGATCCTCATTGAAAAAGTGCTCGGGAATCGATTGAGCAATGCAATTTCGATCACCGGTGGAGAGCCCTTATTACAAACGCCCGCTTTGGTAGAATTCATTCATCAAATGAAGGAAAAACGGCCCGACTATTATATTTCGGTTGACACCAATGGTTCATTCCCAGAAAAAGTGGAAGAAATTGCTCCACTTGTTAATAGAATCGCAATTGATTTTAAAAATTCACCCGATTTATATGAAAACAGCACGAATACAAAAATTGATCCGAAAAAAGTTCTGGAATCGATTTCTATTGCCAACCGAGTGCCCGGTTTGACCGTTGAAGTCCGAACGGTGTTTGTCCGGCCTATAGTGACTTATGAATCATTAGAGAAAATCATTGATATTTTAAAGGAGATGTCTTTTCAAGGAACATATATTATAAGCCAATATTTGCCGTCTGAAGGTGTTGGAACGCAATACAAAGACTTACTATTCACCGAGCCGGCAACACATCTCAAAGAATTTCTCGCTAAGAATTCAAATGCTCCTTTTAGAATCCTTCTCCGAAATCTTTAAGGACCATGGGTTTAAACAACCGGAGCGGGTATATTTCTTATTAAATTTCGACTTTCTTCAAATATTTCTTTTTTGATTATTCGTTTAACCTTGAAACTTTTGATCTCCAAATCCGATTGGTTTGTTCGGCTTGAAAATAAAATGAGAATGTTTATATTCTGTAAAAATGAGTGAAGAATATGAGCCTTGATAACTTCTTTGGTGGATCTTCTAAGAAATCCTCAAAAAAGAGCAGCGAAAAAGCGGAGCAAGCGAAAGATTCTTCACCCAAAGCCGAAGAACCGAAAGAAAAGAAATCCAAGAAATCGAGTAAAAAAACAGAACAAAAAGAAAAGCTCGATACCCCGAAAGAAATTGGAGAAGAATCGAAAAAAAGCAGTGATTCCCAACAAGATATAAAAGAATCAGATGATTTAGATGATGAAGAACGGGTAAAAATATCAAAAAAGCAATCAAGTTCTGTAAAGACACAAATGAGTTCAAAGAAAAAGACCTTGGTTTGTACCAATAAAAAATGTGCGTATGAAAAGGTGATTTATAAAAATACTCTTTCGGAGCAAGATTACATTTGCTCTAAATGTAATGGAAAGATGCAAATCAAATAATACGCAAGCCAAATGTTAAAAATTAGTTAAACTTATTACATTTTAGGTGAACTTTTATGTCAAGTCAAGGAAGAGGCGATTCTTCGCAAAAAAAGATGGATCTTTCCAATTTCATCATCGTAAAGCTTGAAAAAGGAAAAAAAACATTCGAGATGTTGGCGGATCCCGATGCCGCGTGGAAAGCAAAGCAATATATCGGATTAGAAAACCAGAAACGTGAGAAACAAGCATCTACCCCTGAGCAGAAATCGAAGGCGATGATGACGGTTCAGGAGGTTCTTAAAGATCCTCAAATCACGCTGTCGGACATCTTTCAAAATACTGAAGTCTTTGAAAATATTAAAAAAGCGATTCGCGTGCCCGAGGCTGAGATTAAAGAGATTTTCGGAACGGATAATATGGATATGATTTTGGCCACGTTTCTTTTGGAAGGAGACTTTAATTGGACAAAGAAACAACGTGATGAGATTCAAGAAACCAAGAAAAAGAAGATTATTCAGATTATTACGATGAATTCAATTAATCCGCAGACCAAAAAACCTCATCCGCAAGCGCGTATTGAGAAAGCGATGGAAGAAGCCAAAGTAACCATTGATATGGTTAAATTACCGGAAGACCAAGTTGATGATGTCTTGAAAAAACTACAAACCGTCATCCCGATAAAGATGGAGAAAGCAGAATTTTTGCTCAAGATACCCGCTCAATACGCAGCAAAAGCGTATAACATCGTGGATCGATATTGCACGGTTCTCAAATCCGAATGGCAAAATGATGGTTCGTGGATGGGGTTGGTAAGTATGCCCGCAGGGTTGCAGACTGAATTTTTCGATAAAATAAACAAACTGACTCAAGGCCGTGCAATGATTGAAAAATCTAAATAATCGTTTGCGCCGAAACACTAAATGTTTTTTTTATTTTTGTCCCTATTTTTGTGAATATTGAATGTATATAAAAAACGTTATATTTAAATTTTTTCCATAATTTTTTTTGTACGGTAGCGGGAGAAAAGGAAAAATGAAGTGGCACGAAGCATCTCTTTTTATGCGTTTGATGGTTGTCACAAATTTATCTGAGAATGCGCCCCCACGTTTAGGGGCTATCCTCAGTAAGCGGCAAAACAAAACATTATCTTAAAAAGATAGAAACCATAATGAAACAAGTTTGACCGCAAGGATTGGTTCCGGATAAATTTGTTTGAATTCGCTTCATTCTCAATGAATGCATGCAATTTCATTTTATTTCAAATTTCCCGTGGTACATACTATGGAAGAAGGTATTACTATGGAGCAAACTGATTTCACACCCAAAGAATTAACATATCCCGGGATGATTATATCAACAGATGTTAAGCTATTGCCCGGCCGCGGTGTAATCGAAACAAAGGAAGGATTAACTGCCCTTTTTATTGGTCTAAAAGAAATTCGGGGTAAATATGTCCACATTATCCCATTAAAAGGTATGTATAATCCACAAATCGGCCATAAGGTCATAGGAAAAATCATATTAAAAACTCCGACAAAGTGGATCGTGGATATTAATTCGAAAGGCGTTGCAATTTTAAAACCTCAAGATGCTGTAGCCAGAGCCCCTCGAAATGGGAAATATTCACGGAATGAGCCTCGAAAGAAAGGCTCGTTTGAGCCCAAGGAAGAAGATGCGATGAACTTATTCAATGTTGGAGATTTCATCATGGCTAAGATTATTTCTGGAGACAGAATCGAAGATCCTGAAATCTCTACATTAGGCCAATATCTTGGAAAAATCAACGATGGCTATATCATTGAAATTTCACCTCCGAAAATTCCGAGGGTAATCGGCAAACGGGGTTCGATGATAAAAATATTAAAGGAATTGACTCGTTGCAGAATCTTTGTGACCCAAAATGGTCGAATTTGGATAAGCGGTAAGAACGAAAAATACGAAAGGGTTTTGATGGAAGCAATATTTAAAATCGAACGCGAAGCGCATACAGCCGGATTAACCGATCGAATTAAATATTATATAACCGAAAGAAAGAAAGAGTTAAATCTCGAATAGATTTTTTCAAAATAATGAACTGTAAACAATATCTGTAAAAAATGGTGAAATAAAAAAATGCCGTTATTAATTGAAGAAAAAATTCCAAAGGAATTATTCAGAGCTGATGGAAAACGATTAGATGGTCGAGCGGTGGATGATATTCGGCCATTTTCATGCAAAATCGGCGTGTTAAAGAATGCACAAGGCTCCGCTTATGTTGAACATGGTGGGAATAAAATTTATGCTGCCGTATATGGTCCAAGAGAAGTGCATCCAAAGCATATGGCACGTTCCGATCGTGGTATCTTGAAGGTTTATTATCGAATGGCGACTTTTAGTGTTTTTGAACGGAAGTCGCCGGCCCCGAACCGCAGAGAAGTAGAAATCTCAAAAGTAATTCGAGAAGCGTTAGAACCGGTTTTGTTCTTGGAAATTTATCCCGATTCTGCGATTGAGGTCTATATTGAAATCGTGGCCGCGGATGGCGGAACAAGATGTGCAAGTGTAACCGCAGCCGCTCTCGCATTAGCCGATGCCGGTATTCCAATGAAATCCTTAGTCGTAGGATTGGCTGCGGGGAAGGCAAATGGAAGAGTAATTGTCGATTGTTCGGACAAAGAAGACAAGGTCGGTGATGCGGATATTCCGATTGCTGTCGTTATGAGAAATAAAACCATCTCCTTGTTGCAATTTGATGGTCAGATGACCCCAGAAGAACTCAATACCGCTTTTTCATACGTACTAAAAGGTGCAGAGATTATCTATCAAAAGCAGATTGAATCGTTGAGGAAAAAATATGATGAAATTTCGATGGAAACAGTAAAAGAGAATCAAGTTATAAGTGAAAAATTGGGCACACCAATAGGAACCGATGATATCACCACCGAAGATGAAATGCCCGAAGAAGATTTTGATGACCCCCTTGGAGGTGGCTTTGATGATTGAAACGTCTAGAGTAAATTCTATCCTTGAGCGCAATTATATCAAAAAATTGCTTAAAAAAGGCGCAAGAGTCGACGGACGAGGCTTAATGGATTACAGAGAATTTAAAATTACTACGAATTTCGTGCCTAAATCCGAAGGCTCTGCTGATGTCTATCTTGGAGAAACGAAAGTAATTGCCGGTGTGAAATATGATATCGGTGCACCCTTTGGAGATAATCCTGACGAGGGGGTTTGCACTGTGATGAGTGAATTCATTCCGATGGCACACCCGGACTTTGAAAATGGACCTCCAAATGAATATTCAATCCAACTCGCCAGAGTGGTCGACAGAGGAATAAGACACACCAATTTCATAGATTTAAAGAAATTATGCATCATTCACGGAAAATCGTGTTATGTTCTCTTTGTCGATATTTATATCGTGGATTATTTAGGGAATTTGGTAGATGCATCCAATGTTGCCGCGGTTGCCGCAATCGTGTCAGCCTTATTACCAAAAGGAATACCTGATGAAAAAGGCGAAAAGGCAATTTGGGACAAACACAAGTTCATGCAAATCCCGGTTATTGAGTTCCCGATGACTATATCGTTCGGAAAACTCGATGAATATATCTTTATCGATCCCTCAATTAAAGAAGAAATGGTAATGGATGGATCCATCTCCTTCGCAGTGGATGGCAAAAATAACATTACTTCAATCCAGAAATTCGGGAGCGCCACATGGACCCTTGAAGAAATCGACCGATGTACCAAAATTGCCATCGAAAAAGCAAATCAACTCCGAGAAAAATTGAATTTCAATCAATATAAAAGAGATCCGGAAGAATATTCCAAAAAGTTCATGGAAGCGCATCCCGAATTGGAATTGCCGAGCGATGTGGAAGTTGTTTCCGGATCCGTTATTGATGAAGATAAATTGCTTTAAACCGGATAACTTGGCAAAAGATTTATAACACATAAAAAAACAAGTTTTTTTAATTTCTTTCGCTTTTTTTGAGTATATTCAAAATCAAGTGAATTGTTATGGGTAAATTAAAGAAAATGGGAATTGCCGGGCGTTTCAGAACATCCTACGGAAACTCCATCAAATACCGGTGGAAAGATGTTATGGATAAATTAAAAGCGGAACAAAAATGCCCGAAATGTCACACCAAATTAAGGAATATGAGAGTATTCGTTGGAGTTTGGCAATGCAGAAAATGCGGGGCTAAATTTACCGGCGGCGCATGGACTACCGAAACCACCAAGGGAAAAGACTCCAGGCGAATTATTCAAAGTATTTTAGAGACCAACAAATAAATTCAGCAAAGGAACATGTCATGTCTGAAGAATCTTACGAAGAAGACTCAAAAGAATTAAGCAATGTCGGTGTAAATGCTGACATTCAATTCAAATTCGATTCTTATGATGCTTTAGATATCTTTTTTACTTCATTTACCCCTGAAATGGCAAGTTTACCCTCCAAAAGAACAAAATTCTCTCTAAAAAAAATTCAAGAACCCAAACCGATTGCTGAATTTCATATCGAATGTAATGATCTTACAGCATTTAGAGCAACCATAAATCACTTCATTTTATTCGCCAGCCTTATTGAAAAAACTATAAAATTAGTCGAAAGGGAACCATTGTAAAATAATCCGTTGTTTCAACATTATTAAGCGATTGGGTGCACCGAACTCACCCCCACTTCTTAATTTTTTCTGTTTGCAAAAAAGTTATAAGTTTTGGATTCCAAATAAAAAGTATGCCAGTTATTACTCCAGAGATGCTAAAGGAATTAGCAGATATTGAAGGAAGAATTGCTTTAGAATATAAGAACGTTGGTAAAAAAGTGAAAGATTTATCCGAAGCCGAATCGAAATTAGCTGATGGATATAATTCGTATTCCAAGGATCTTCGAGGTCTTCACCGTGTAATGAGAGATCGTCTTTCCAAAATGGAAGATATCAAACGCGCTGAAGCCGCCAGCATAGAAGAGGAATCCATAGATGATATAAAAAAACAAATCGATCAAATCGATGCAATGATAAAAAAAATCGAAATATATTATGATGCACTGAAGGAATTGGCGGAAAACAAAAAACGCATAATAACCAACATGAATGCCTATTCAGATGCGCTCATCGCAGCAGCGAAAATCCGGAAAGATTTGGTTGCGATAGATATTAAAATCGAAAAAGAACAGAAAAATGATTATGCTGCGGAATCAATGAGCAAATTAGAAGAGAAGCGAAAGGAATTGGAAAGAGATTATGAGCGCGCCCGCCGAGATGTTGCTAAGAAACTTGAAATTTTGAACGATGAGAAAAAAGAAATTGCGGTTTTGTGGAAAAAATTCAAGGAAGCCGTTCAAGAAATCATCTAATTTCTTTGAGTTTTCAATTATTTCTTCATTTTTTTCAATTTTTCATCGATATTGGCCCGACTTGATGCTTGCATTCTTGATTGGTAAAAGGATTCTTTATCGGCAACCGCGTCTGCTTCTTGTTGCATGGCATCAAAGTTCTCCAGTTCTTGTTTTTGCAATTCAAGGATTTCTTTCATCTTTGGATTGTTTGCTTGGGGTTGGCTCGCAGCTAAATTCATATTTCTAGCCATGGACTTATTCATTTTTGATTTTGCTGCTTTGAAATTCATCTCTTTCTGGAATCGTTGTGCTTGAGAAATTTCATAGCCGGATGCCACTTCAGGTTTGAATGTCTTTATGAATTTTTCTTTTTCTTCGGTTATTTCAAATTCTTTTTCAAAAGTTCTTGACACACGTTGATTATTTTTATTTGTGAATTCCAATTTCATTTGAATCTTTTCCTTTTTTCTGGTAAAGTTTTTGATTTTGCTATTCGGCTTGAATTTCAAGAATATCGCTCGACTTGAGTCGAATGCGCCTAATTTAATTGGGTCCCCTCTTTTATAATCCGATTTTACGTAGCCCAAGCCTTCAATTTCATCGAGATCTAAAAATTCTGGGGTGTATACATAGAGAACTGTATTCTTTGCTACAAAGTTCGTTGCAGCTATCTCTCCAAAGGCATTTTCCAAATCTTTTGATTCAACGAATACCATGGTTCCGCCGGTAATATCGCTGAGTTTTCCAATGATATTGAGACAAACGGTGTTTCCACCGCCTGAGTCCATAACCCCAACAACATCAATGATAACGTTATTTTCAAGAGCCTTTTTTGCTAAACTTTCGTAAAATTGATTATTTTTCTTTGGATCGTTCTTATTCGTTTCGATGTCTCCGAGGCCTACGTTTGCCAAGCCATCCGTTAAAAGAATTATTTTTGCGCCATTTTTTGCTTTCTGTTTTTGAATCAATAATATTGAAGCCTCCAACGAAAGATACACCGCGGGGCCAAGAGCAGTCATGGATTGATGCTTCAATTCTTTTATTATGACTTGCCAATCTTTCCACGTTTCTGAAATCGGTTTTGGTGTGTTTTTTTCCATGATCTTATTTACTTCACTCAACATCAACTCTTGATTGTACATGATAGGCCCCTCTTCGATTTTAATTACTTTTTTATGGGTTGGGTGAAAATGAATATTTGATTCGAATTCTGTGAGCATAAACAGACAATTCGGGTCATTTCCAGCAGTGATATGAATCGTTTTAACTAGAGATTGTTTTACAGCTTCAATTTTTGATCCCGCCATCGATCCGCTTACGTCAATGACAGCATTCATTACATGAAATGTTGCTTTTGTTTCTTTCGACAACTTCTTCAAGAGATCTTCTTTTTTTTGTTCATTGTTTTTTTCTTCATCAAGAATAAATCCCAATTCACCCTTATTCTTGGTTATTTTTAGGAAATGAATATAATTTTCAGCCTTTTCCTTAGAAACAGTGTTTTCCTCTAAACAAAATCTGCATGAAAATGAATAGCAATCGTCTTTTTTCTTTAATTCATTAAGATCAAAAAGCAAGGCTCCACAATGGGTACAACTTATCGGAGTAATATTTTGTGCCGACGAAAACACATCAATTTTTCCGAAATCAATAGAGGTCAATAAAGGATAATCATCTTCGGGATGTTCGAAAAGATCTTCGAAACTGAAGTTAAACATACCATTATTTTCGTGCATTTAAATTTAAAGTTATTTACAATTTTAAAACCAAAAATATAGCGCGATATATATCTGATTTTGTGCGTTTTCTAAAGTAACATCTATAATATTTTTAACTTATCTCTTTATTGGCTGCGTAGGTTGAATATTCTATTCTTTAACTCGATTTTATCAGAGATCCCGTATCTATACCATCATACTAAATACGGGATCTTTTGAATGCTTTGTTCATTTACCTTAAAAATTGCGAACCCGATTCCAACAGATTAAAAGTAAAAAAGAAGATTTTAGTTATTGATTTCGGCATAGTATTGATTTCAAATGTCATAAACAATTTTGATTTCATAATGATTTTCGATCTCGACAATTTCCAATTGCATAAACGTGATTGCTTTTATCTCCGTATCTTTAATGTGCTTTTTCTCGTTAAAATCTTCACCTAAAGCATATGCATCGAGAATGTACTCAGTTCCGGCTTTTTTGATAGGATTCACAACGACTTTTGAAACCAAAAAGTTCTCTGAATCGAATAGAACCAAGAACTCCGTGAGGAATTTCACGATAAGGTGATTCAAATCTGTGGCCTTTGCCGAAATTTGTTTTCTTTTATTACTTTCAATTCGGTTCGGGTCCGTCATTACTTTCATCATCGCATAGACACATTGTTCAAATAATTCTTCTAAAGTATTTCCTTTAGCATGGACCCAAATATCGGCGGTGTGTTCGAGGAATTCGAATGATGGTGTAATTTTCTTTGTTCCGATTTTCGGCAATAACTTTAGGCTGTCTTCAATTCCTTGCATCACTTGGAATCCGTTGGGTGGTTCTCCTTGTAATATTTCCCCGGCAATATTGGTGGTCATGATCTTCTTGATTTCTTCCTTATTTTGCGTTTGGCCGAGGGTCCATACCAATTTTGCATAAGCGGTTTCGGGGAGCATATTTTCTCCGGGAATCACGCCTAATGCTTGTAACTCTCTTCCGGTCTCATATACATCCATTCCCGTGAAGCCCCAAAGCGTTTGAACCACCATAACCATTGCGATTCCTTGTTCGTTAGCGCGCTCAAGCGATTTGAACGTTGAGTGCGGGAAATGACCCAAACCTGTTCCGGCCAATACTAATCCCTTGTATCCTTTGTCAATATAATGATCGATAATTTCTGTATTCATGCCCGGATATGAGTAGATCAGTCCTACTTTGTCTTCGATTTTTGTTTCGCAATATGGATTCAAGTCTGATCGCCTTGGCTTTGCATCTTTTTTCAGAATTTCAACTTTTCTGTTGTAAACATATCCTAAAGGAATATCTCCGATGGTTCTGAATGTGTGTCGAACCGACGAGTGCATCTTTCGGACTCTGGTTCCTCTGTGGATGAATCCATAGATATGGTTGGATGTTCCGAGCATACAAAGGCCAACTTCGGCGAGGTTTGCATTTCCGGCGACCGTCATTGCATTAATTAAGTTGATTGCGGCATCGGAAGAGGGCCGGTCGCTTGATCTCTGCGATCCTACAATGATCACCGGTTTATTCAAATCTTTCAACATGAATGACAGAGCGGCGGCGGTGAATGACATCGTATCAGTTCCGTGACCGATGACAATTCCATCATGATTATTGATTTCTTTGATGACATTTTCTGCCATGGTTGCCCAATGTTTAGGGCTCATATCTTCGGAGAAGATCTGATAGACTGTTCTTGTTTTCAGATTACATATTTCGCTGAGTTCCGGGACAGCGGTGAATAATTCTGCCGGTTCGAATGCGGGAATCACACCGCCCGTTGCATAATCGAGTCTTGATGCGATGGTTCCTCCAGTTCCGAGCAAAATTACATTGGGTAAATTTGTTTTTGGCGTTGTTTTTCCGGCTTCGAAAGCGACCTTCATTGGAGGCTCATTTGAAATCAATTCCATTTTGACGGAATCTGAGAGCGG
Organism: uncultured archaeon; assembly: GCA_964623665.1. GTDB lineage: Archaea > Asgardarchaeota > Lokiarchaeia > Sigyniarchaeales > Promethearchaeaceae > CAZUTM01. Next base: position 18,183 of record CAZUTM010000047.1, on the reverse strand, counting down.
GATACCGATGTTATAGCCCGAACTCAATTTTATTTCCACAAAGCCATCTCTTGCAAATTTATTACGGGGTAAAATGATCCCTTCTCTGGTTATTCCATTATCGGTGATTTTTATTCGAGACCATACTTTGACTCCAGCTTGCTTGAGATATTTTATACTTTCTTCTTTGTATCCTTCATAATCATTGCTCATTATTGATTCCCTCCATTTTTATTAGTAGATTTTTTGGGTTTCGTTTTTTGTTCTTGATTTTTATTTTCATTTGGAGCATCCTTTTTACTTTCGGTGGATTTTTTCTCATTCGATTCTGCTTTTTTGGGTTCACTTGTTTTCTTTTCTGTTTTCTTTTCCACGGGTGCAGCATTTTCCTTTTTATCTTGTTTTTGTTGAGGATTTGAGCCTCCTGCTATTGAAGCAATTTTGGATTTGATTAGCTCCGATACTTTTTTGCCGTCAAATCCACCTTCGCCCAATTGGAGTTTTACATATCCCATGACCGCACCCATTGCACCCATTCCACGCTGTTTAATCAATTCGAGATTCTTATCAACACCTTGTTGAACAATATTTTCAATTTCAGAATCGGAGATATCTTTGATACCTGCCTTCTTCTTTGCTTCTTCGATTGTGGCCTCCGGATTCTCGGCTAAGGCTTTCATGATTACCGAAATCGCATCTTTAGAGATGGCACCGCTTTTTACTGCTTTGAATATCATTCTGTAATGTTCTTCTTGCAATCTTTCAACCGGCACTTCGCTTCTTCTCAGAGCTATGTAAGTTTCGTTGATTGTGGTTATTACAATTGATGCCATATCCTCGAATTCGGTCAATAAGGATTTGATAAGCAAGAAATCATCTCCCATAACAAAACCTTTGATGGTTTCTTCGCTTGTTTTGTATTTTTTAGCCCAATCGGTAATTAAATCCCATGGATATTGATAGTTTTTAAGTGAATCTTGTACATTCTTAACCATAGATTCTGTAACAAGAATTTCTCTTGAGTCTGTATCAGGATATAATCGGGATCCGCCGTGTAAGTCTCTTAAGAATTCGGTGTTTCCATCTTCTTTAGCTCTTCTGGTTTCTTTCGGAACGTTGATCAATGCATATTTGCATCTTTGAGTGATAATATCCATTGCGGTTTGTATCGTGGACTTGGGTCCGATGATCATTATAAACGCATCATCCGATTCGATCCCTAATTTATTTACGAGTTCATCAATTTGTTCCCTAGTAAATTTGTATTTTCCAAATAAATCTTCATCAGAATGGATTAATCCTTGGAGGCCGGTGATTGTTTTTACTTTAGATGCAATCTCGGTTCCAAATCGTCTATCCGGTTGGATTCCGTATCCAAATAATGATTTGAATTTCGGGAACTTCTTTGCTAATATGATTTCGCCCGATTCGATCCCTTTCTTGAAATGTTTAAATTCACATCCGGTAAAGATATCCGTTACCTCTAAAATTGGAGTCTCGTCGATTTCTTTTTCTTTAACACCTTTTTTCTGGAGAATATCTCTGATTTCAAGCAATTTCATCTGTCTCATGACTTCATGTTTGACCAATAAAGGAATCCAATCGAGTTTTTGAACGCCTTTAATTTCGATTCTTTGTCCTTTCGCAATACTGATGTTGAGATCTTGTCGAATCGATCCCAAGATGGTTTTTACTTTATTCGTACTCCGCAAGATCATCCCGATTCGTTCCGCTGCAATTTTAGCCTCTTCAGGATCGTAGATTTCCGGAGTAGTTGTAATTTCCACCAACGGAATTCCCAATCGATCCAATCTGAATACCACCGAATTTCCTTCTTCAGACATTTTTCGAGCGGCATCCTCTTCTAGATAAATTGCATCAACACCGATTGCTTTCGTATTTGAAATATCGATCCGACCGTTAGTGCCTAAGGTAATGGTTCTTTGGAATCCACCGGGAACACTTCCATCCACATAATTTTTTCTACAAATATGTAATTCTTTGATGATATCCATTTTTAATAGCAATGCGATTTCGATTGCGATATTCATTGCTTCTTGGTTAATTTTGAAGGGTGGAGTCTCATCTAACTCATAAGTACAACATGAATCGTAATAGCCCTCGTAAATCACGGATCGGTTTTTTTTAAATTCGAGTAACATGGCGGCATCAAATTTCCCGGTTTCGCCTAAGACCGGTCGATGATAGCGCTCCAATAAAAAATCCGGTTCACGGGTCGCTTGGAGTTGGCTTAAACATCGGCAAAAAAGCTTTTCCTTTGAGTTTAATTGTTGATGAATCTCAATTCCGACCTTTAAGCCCACTTCTTTATAATCATAAGTTTCGAGCGAACTTTGATCTTTGCCCATGCAATTGAAAATTCTTTTTCAATTTAAAGCTTTTTTGAAACGTACGGGCCATCCTTTTCATAGCCAAATTTTTTGAAATACTCTTTTACGCCGATGCCCGAAATGATCACCATCTTGGTGTATTTATGTGTCTTAGCGTGTTCCTCCGCTTTTTCGAGAAGTTTTTTTCCGAATCCGCGATGTTGAATTTGGACCGAATTGGGATCTTGATTAAAAGCAACCAATTCTCCAACCACTCGGATTTCACGAATGATTGCGGTAGGTTCGCTATTAATTTCGGGTCTGTGGGCAAATGAAGATGGAAATCGTAATCGCACATATCCGATCAATAAATTTTCTTTCACATCATCGAGCGAAATGAAGAAGTCTTTTCCGTCTGAAGATTCGTATTCAATCATGTTGAACTGATAATTTTCGGGGTTTGAGATTTTATTTTTCAAATATCTCTGGAGTCCTTCTTCTCGGCAGCGGATACAATTGCATTGAAGACCTTGTTTTTCGAGTTGTTTTTCCACAATTTCTCTTAAATTCGAGCTTTTCACTCCATCCAGAATGAGGTCGGCAGGGATATCTCGCTGAATTCTTTGTATACGAACATATGGGGCTAAAATTTCGGTTTTAACTTTGATTATCAATTTTATTAAATCTTCTTGAGAATATGGTTTGTATTCACCCAATTTCCACATTTCAAATAATTTAGTTCCTTCAACCACCAAGCAAGGATAAATTTTCAACATATCCGGTCGATATCCCGGATCTGCGAAGAGATCTTTGAAGACTTCCAAGTCTTTTTCGGGACTCGAGCCCGGAAGATTGGGCATCATATGAAGGTTTATTTTCAAGCCCGCATCTTTAGCCAACCTTATCGCGTTTTTTATATCTTGTGTAGTATGCCTTCGATTCGCAATTGTTAATAACTCATCTTTTGTGCTTTGTGCGCCGATTTCGACTCGCGTTCCTCCTAGCATCAACATCCGATCGATATGCTCTTTGTTGCAATAATCCGGTCTGGTTTCAAATGTGACTCCGACAAGTTTAGTTTCGCATTTTTCCAATTTAAGAATCAATTCTTCCAGGGTTCCTTCAGTTTCAGAGATTAATAAATCATTTTTTGAATAATCGGGGTTTACGCCGTATTTAGAAAGTTTATTTTTGAAATCCAAGATCGCACGAAACGAATTCGATATGAATTTGTCTTGATATTCAATCGGAGCAGATAAAAAGGTTCCTCCCATGCAAATAATTTCTATTTTATCGACCGTATGGCCTATAGAATAGAGATCGAGCATGCGACTTAATGTTTGTTTATATGAGTCGTATCCGAACATAATGGATCGAAGCGCAGCGGGTTCTCTTCCCGTGTATGACTGCGCAACCTTCTCTCCGGGTTGGGAATTCGGTCCGGGGCAGAAAATACATTCGCCAGGACATTTTAAGGGCTCGGTCATTATCGCTACAACGGTGACTCCGGACAATGATCGAGTAAATTTACGCGCGAGAAGTGGCCGTAAATAGTCTTCTTCTGGAGTTAGATATGCAAGCAACACCGAATTTTTGATGATTTTTTGACCCTTGATTTTTAATCTATCCAATACTCTTGATTTAATGGCCGTAACCTTGTCTTTGTTCATCTTCTGAGTTCTTTTGATTTCTTCAATGATCTCTCTGCACAATTTCTTCTCGATCTCGCTATCCAATTCCGACGTGTTCTTGCACCTCTCATTTCTTTCGATCTATATTTTATATTTTATATTTTAAATTTTTTTCCGGATAACGCTCGGTGATACTTTCCGAATTCTTCGACTTTTCTTAGAATATTGCTCGAGAAAATCGGTCCATCTTTGCAAACCAACAATCCTAAAGGTTCAAGCGCACACAATCCGCATACTCCAAACGCACATCGCATCCATCGCTCTAAACTTGCTTGTAATTCTATATTATATTGTTCGCATATTGTGAATAAAGAATATAACATCTTTTCTGGACCGCAAGCATAAACCGTAATTGATTTGGGTTCAATGCCTTGGGAAATAAGATTTTCGATTAATGTTTTTAACCGTTCGGAACAAAAACCCGCATGTCCAAACGAACCATCATCCGTACAAAAGGATAATATCCCTTCATCAATCGATTGTTTTAACCAATCTTTGAATAATAATTCTTTAGCAGACTTGCACCCCTCGATAACCAACAATTTGGAGGGTAACACGCTATGTTTTTCTTCTGTAATTTTTTGAATTAAAAATCTGACAGAAGCAGTTCCTACGCCTCCGCCAACGACGATGGCAGTTCCATTCTTGAGAGAATAGGAATTTCCAAATGGGCCCCGAATTCCCAATTTTTCTCCTATTTTCATGTTATGTAGTTTTTGGGTGGCTTCGCCGACTTTTTTAACGGTAATCATCAAATAGTTTGTATAGAGTTTGTTTTCATCATTATATTGACAATTTAGCCCCGAGATACTCATCGGGATTTCATCAACGCCCAAAACCCAGACCATCACGAATTGTCCCGGCAGTGCTTCGAATTTTCGATCATACATCCCTATTTCTATAGTAAAAGTCTTAACATCTCTCGCTTCGCATTCATCTTTGATTCCAATTATCGTTGAGATAATCGGTTTTCCGCCATGTTCTTTTTCTCTAATTTCTCCGCTCATTTTAATAACTCACCCAACGCGATATTTAATGATTTACCCCGAATTTCGTAGAATGTCCTTAATTCTTTTGCCTCCATGTATTTCTCAAGGCCCAATAATATCTCGGGAATAATTTGAACGCCATTCATGAATGCACTACCTATCTGAACACATGTAGCTCCTGCCATCATGTATTCGATTACATCTCTCCAATCAAAGATCCCTCCGCATCCAATAATTGGAACCTTTATGGCTTTGTTTTTTGCCAATTCAAATACGCATCTCAACCCAATCGGTTTTATTGCTTTCCCGGATAGCCCTCCGATTCCGTGAGATAAAAGCGGAAAGCCGGTTTCAATGTCGATCGCTAAGCCTTTGACTGTATTTATTACGACCAATGCATCTGCGCCTCCTTTTTGAGCCGCGAGGCCGATGGAAACTATATCGGTCACATTTGGTGTCATTTTAACAAATACTGGTTTGCATATTGAAGATTTTACCGCTTTCGTAAATATTTCCGTTAATTCTGCGGAAGCACCTATAGCAGAGACCTCGGCATGAGGACAACTAATATTTAATTCAATGGCATCTGCACCCGCATCAATACAACGACCCGCGATATTGGCATAAACATCAGGATCATCACCAAAGACCGACACGAAAAGTGGAACATCGGTTCGGCTTTTAAACTCCTCGATTTCCTCAACGAACTCATCAACACCCGGATTAGCAAGCCCGACACTATTCAATAAGGTATCTTTGGAAATTTCAATCACAGACGGATTCCCATATCCTTTTCTCGGAGAAGGTCCTATAGATTTTGATGTAACCGCCCCGATACCCGCTTCGGCTAACCTCACCATCGTTGAAGGCACAACACCTAAAATACCAGAAGCCAATATAAGAGGATTTCGGAGACTCATTCCGCAAAGCTCAATCTGGAGAGATTTTTTCGATTGCATGCAATTGTTGAAAACAATTCAATCTCAAAAAATTTATTGGTTTTCCAAAATTCTTTAAAATATGAAATGCACCATCGCGGAAACGGTGTTCGGCTACTTTGCGCTGAATGAAGATGGTTTAATTATCGAAACATCGATTCCCACACAACAATCGGACCTTATTATCGAATTTTCTTCGACGTTGGTGAGTTCGGAAGATGGAAACGTTCCACCATCGGTTCTTGATATGATCTCACGATTAAAACAAGATGGGTATGATGAAATATATGTAGAATCTCCAGAATGGATGAAATCTTTCATAACCAAAGGAATCTCAAATATACAATCTACAGAAAATTCGAATACTCTCAAATATTTCAGAGAAAATTTCTTTACTATTATTGCCAATCAAGCAATTTCATTCCCGATTCAAAAAGAGAAACAAACCGAATTTCTCAAGGATATCAGTGAAACTATTTTGAAATATAAGGTAGCCGAACATTCGGAACAACGGGATATTCATATTAAAAAAGCGGTAGAAACTATCGTAGATATTAATAAATCTCTAAATTTATTAATGGCAAGACTTCGAGAATGGTATGGATTACATTTTCCAGAGATTACAACATCAACAATTCCCGATGGTGCATTGTATGCATCTTTAATTAAAAGGTTCGGCTCTCGAGACCAATGGAACGAAGAAGTACTTATTTCGGAGTTCCAATTTCAGCCCGAATTCGCAAAAAAAATTGTAGAAAGAAGCCGAAGATCTATGGGCGGAACTTTTTCTCCATTGGATATTGGGAGAATTCAAGAATTGGCTAAAAAAATAGTAGCGCTTTATGAAGAAAAAGAGAATATTGAAAAATATTTAGAAAATACCCTTAAAGAAGTCGCACCGAATATCACATTTATCATCGGACCATCTCTTGCAGGTTCTTTAATAGCGCTTGCGGGATCATTAGAGAAATTATCCAGAATGCCTTCTAGCACCATACAAATCATCGGTGCAGAAAAAGCACTATTTAAAAGTTTAAAATATGGACTCGATACGCCAAAACACGGTGTTATTTTCCAATGGCATAAGATCCGAGCAGCTAAATACTTCCAGAGAGGTCACATCGCAAGATTATTAGCCGGCAAACTCGCAATCTGCGCTAAAGTGGATTATTTTAAAGGCGCATTCATCGCAGATAAAATTGCAGAAGATATAGAGAAAAAAATCAATGCAATCAAAACACGAATCACAAAACCTCCAGAAGCAAAGAAAAAAGCACAAGCAAACGAAAATCAAAAAAACCAAGAGAAATATGGCAAATATAATAAACAAGGAGGAAGACCGCATTTTGATAAAAAAGAAAAACAGAAAGGAAAGCGAGATAAATCCTTTAGCTACACAAAATCAAAATCACAACGGGGAGGCGGAAATTAATGCAATCGCAATATCGAAAAAATAAAAATATGGAGGGAATTTGGAACAGCGGCTTTGATAAAAAACAAAAATTTTTCACAAAGAACCTCGATAAGGGAAAGACAATATACGGCGAAAACACCGTGATATTGGACGAAGCCGGAACAATTGAACTTCGAGAATGGAACCCCTACAGATCAAAACTGGCCGCGGCACTCCACAATGGCTTGTCAAAAACATATTTAAACAAAGATTCGAAAGTGCTCTATTTGGGCGCATCTTCAGGAACTACCGTATCGCATATCTCCGACATTATCACCGAAGGAATTGTATATGCCGTAGAATTCTCCGCAAGATCCGTTCGAGATTTGGTTCTCAACTGCTTCGGAAGACCAAATGTTATTCCGATTATGGGGGATGCTAACTATCCATATCGATATTCAAAATTTGTATTCGGCAAAATCGATCTGATGTACCAAGACATCGCGCAACCAAATCAAACCGAAATCCTAATTAAAAATGCTAAATATTACCTTTCAACCGGTGCAATTATAATGTTCGCCATCAAAGCTCGATCAATCAGCGCCACAAAATCGTTGAAAGACCTGTTTGATGAAGAATTAAAAATGTTGGAGCAAAATAATATCGAGATTCTTGAAAAACTCACATTGGTTCCCTTCTCAAAAGAACATCTGTTTGTTGTGGGAAGATACTACGCATCACAATAACCGATTCAAGCCGTTCAGTGTGAAAAAAGACCTTTTTTTTGAATAAACATAAAAAAATAAAAATTGTTGGGTCAACGGTGCGTTCTCGCAGAATATCCACGCAGAATTCTGAACTTGGATAAATCAGTTTATGGAAACTCTTTTTGGGACTATTTTTTATGTTTAAATATTTTCTGGACCAACAATAAACATAAAAAAACAGCGGGCAAAGGGCATTTCCATAGAATATTCACGTGGAATTCTGAACGTGGAAAATCCCGTTAACGGGCACTTTTTTTCGGTCTTTTTTTTATGTTTATATAACTGCGCAAGCCAGCTGTAATCCAAACTGTAATACCCGAGGATTTCTAAAGGACCGATCTTGAGCAACTGTTGTTGGTTCAAGCTTTCGGTTTTAAAATTCATCGAGTTTTTTCTGCTTCTTTGTTAATACCTCTTTTTTGATCAAATCTACCGTTTTCCATGAGCTTCTAACGATTTCCGGTAAATTATTATGCTTTTGAAGATAATCCACTAAAAATTTCCTTGTTATCGGATCGCTTGGATAACCGGATCCGATCTCCCCATATTTTGCCTTATAACTTTCGATGATTGAGTCTCTATGCGTTTTAGCAATAATCGATGCGGCACCTACGATTCTATATATGGAATCTCCTTTGTGTTTAGATATAATCTCTTTCGGTTTGAAATCAAGCAATTTTGCGATTTCTTGGCCAAACCGAGCCTCTTTTACATCCGCAGCATCTAAAAAAAGTACATCCGGCTTTTTTTTCAAGCCATTTATCACTTTTGCAAAGCATTTAACTTCGGTCACATTCAAAGTCTGAACCGTATGCAATTGGTCGATTTGGGAAGGCGAAATTTCCATAAGATTATATTCTGCACATTTGGCCTTGATTTTTTCCACCAATTCGGCTCTTTTATTTGGAGTTAATTGTTTAGAATCGGTGATATTTTCTTTCTCCAAAAATTCGATGTCCTCTTCTCTGAAAGAAACGCAAGCGACAATCAAGGGGCCTAAAACGGGTCCTCGACCCGCCTCGTCAGCTCCGCATAGCAACAACCCCATAATACTACGAGTAATTCGCTCTTCTTCAAAAATTTGTCGAACGATCTAAAAACAATTAAAATATGATTCGATTGACTTTCAAAACCATAGTATCTGAATCAAATCCCAAAATTCATCAAAGAATTCTTGGAAAAATCTCAAACTTTTCTTTTTAACAAGATTTTTCGAATTTGCTCGGGATCATTCAAATACTTCAATTCATCAACACGCAAATAAGGAATTTTCTTCTCAACAATAACATCGGGAATTTCCGGTGTTATAGTATCATCAAAGATCATTGCACCCTTCTCCAAATAGGATTTGATAAAGTTAGCAGATTCATTGAGATGATCTTGTAAACGATCCCACTCCGGAACCATTTTACCCGGAAAATGATAGAATAAATTATTCCCTTTTTTGGGATCGGTGTCGTACATCAACACATCAAAAGGTGAATTATAAAGATTAAGCATTTGATACCCAATATCATCAATTACCTCGGAAATATGTTTCACCATCGAATCGAGATTTTTATCAATTTTTTTATCTTCAGGTTTTGTTTTCGACAAAGAATTCAGTTCATCTATTGAAACGGTTAAGCCGACCAATTTGTCCACCATATCCCCCAATATCTCGACCTTTCTCCTCAAATCCGTTTGGAAAATTCCTTCCATCTTTTCGGCGATATCTAATTTTACATTTACCTGATTTTTTTCGTATTGTTCTATTGCCTTTGGGGTGACTCCCAAGAGCTCGGCTAAATCGGAAATTTTCATATTCCTTTCTTCTCGCTTATCGCGAAGCTTTTCTCCGTCAATTTCGACCACATACCGACCCCGCTGCGCGTATATATAACTAAACGCAGATCTCGACAACATCTTCCGAAATGTATTTAAATTCATTGCATAAATATCCCGCCGGAGATAGATATTATTGTCTTCCAACGGTGCATGCTTGTTTTTCTCTCCGATAATCAGCGGGAAACTCGGATACACGATAGAAATAAGTCTCAATTGGTTTAAGATGTAATCCCGAATCGCATCGATATTATACGAGATTTTGATCAGCAAATTAATGTGCTTCAAAGCCATCAATTGGAAACAGAAATCGGAACGAAACTCTTGAACCGAAAACTTTTCTTGAATCAACGAATTCATCACTTTTTCAGAAAGCGGTTCGGTAATCGATTTCAATTTCATGCGCCTCCAATAAATAGAAACAAAGCGGAAAAAAAAAGATTTTGTTTAAAAATATTAATCTCAAATCATTTATATAAATCAACGAGTAAGATAAATTTTACACTCTGCTCTATTAAGAGGAAAAACTCTATGGATGAATCAATCAAAAATTGCGATGAAAACGTATCCAAGGGCGAATATAATATTCCAGAAACCGAACAGAAAAAAACCTTGACTCTTTCAATTGTTGAAGGTTCCTTTGCGGGTATCAGCATATCCATGGCGGATAATTATATGATTCCGTTTGGGCTATTTTTAGGCATAACCGGCTTCGGAATTGGAATTATCTCCTCCTTTAACGGCTTATTATCTCCGATCGGACAGATTGTTGGATCGAATTTGATGGAATCACAATCCCGAAAAAAGATTTTAACGAAATGGCTATTTGCACAATCTCTTATTTGGGTTTTATTGATTCTTTTGACCATATCGGTGCTAAATTCATGGCTCGCGAAAGCAGTTGTTATCATATTCTTTTCCGCTTATATTTTATATATTCTCTTTGGAGCCGTTGTGGGCCCATCATGGTTTAGCTTGATGGCGGATATCGTTCCTAATAAGATCCGTGGAGAATATTTCGGAAAAAGGAATTTTTACACTTCAATCATCGGTTTGGCCTTTGTATATCTATTTTCTATGATTTTAGATCATTATAAACTATTAAACAAATTGGCAATTGGATTCATTATTATCTTTGCATTCTGCTTTTTAACGAGACAAATCTCCATCATTTTGCTAAGAAAACATTATTATCCTTATGTAATATACGAGAAAAAGGCGCACGTAAAATTATCTACATTCTTTTCTGGACTCACAAAAACGAATTTTGGCCGATTTTGTTTATTTGTCGCACTCATAAATATGGGTCAAGCGATAGCCGGACCCTTTTTCTCTGTGTATATGCTGACAGAACTCAACTTTTCTTATGAAATTTACGCGCTTATTTTGTTATCAAACTCTGTTATCGCAATATTGGTCTTTCCAATTGCCGGAAAGCTGACCGATAAATACGGAAACATCAATGTATTAAAATTTGGTGCAATAATCATTCCCACTTTACCCATTATGTGGATATTTCTCACCAATCCTTATGCGATAATGGCGGGGCCTCAAGTTTTCGGCGGCATCGGATGGACGATGTTCAATCTCGCTGCATCGAATTTTATAATTGAAGCAATTCCGCCAAAGCAGCGGGGCTATTATTTAGCATATTATAATCTATTGATTGGTATCGGTATTTTCTTAGGATCCTTGATGGGTTCTATACTCTTCAATTTCATGGACCCATATGGATTATCGTTTAAATCCGTATTTTTAGCATCCGGATTGTTTCGAGGCGCCGTGGTCGTGTTTTTAATTTCAAAAATAAAAGAAATTAGAGAAAATATCGCAAAACAATCCCGCATGGTTGAAGAAAAGAAGGTTCCAATCACCAAATTGCAAACCACAAGCATTCACAGAGGCACACATCTTTCATTAGGGATCGGAAGATTACGATTAAGAAGAAAAGCGATAACGAAATATACGGAAGAGCAGTGTGAAGATAAAGAAAAATAAGAATAATTATGATAAATCACGGATTATAATCTCGCCTGTTATTACTTTGACATTTTTTCTCACCGCATATTCAAAATTTTTCGCATTAATTCGCAAACAAGCAAGATAGAGCTTAGAAACTTCTTTCTTATGGATTTTTTCATACAACAATTTTTTCTCGAGCAAACCGCGCACATCATGGTTGTCTGCTGTTGCTTTCACTTCAATCAAATAAATGTTCCCATTTTGTAGCACAACATCAATATCCGTGATCTCACCTTTTTCCAAAATCGTGCCCTCTTCGTCTTTTAAATAGATCTTTTCGATTTTCTTAGGATCGATGTTTTCCAAAGCGATCCCTTCTCGAAGAATTTCAAAAATTAAATGTTCGAGCTCGGGGCCCATTTTATTTGATAATACTTTGATATCAACCAACACGGTGTTGATGGAATCATTCATTTTTACCATATCTTGGTGTATTTTCGTGGTCTCTTCCCGCTGTCGTTTGAGTTCCTCCCAAATCTTTTGAATATCTGTCTTAATCCCTTTTATTTCTTCCCAGGTTTTTGAGATCTCTTCATAGTGTCGAATCGAATCGGCTCGAAATTCGGTGATAATTTCTTTTATTTCCTCACGAGTTACCACATTCTGTGGGTACTCCTTTGGAAATTTCTCATCAATGATTTTTTCGACCATTTTTTGAAGTTCTTGTTTGAATTCAGCCAAATCTATTTTCGACATCAAATAAAAAATAAAATTTAACAATATAAATTTATGGCCTGATTCTTTATTCGCATGTAAATTCCGAGCCATCTTCTTTTATGTATTTATTAATCCATCCTTGGCAATTCTTCGAACCACATTCGCATTTGAACGACCATCTCGGGTCCCATTTGCCCGGATTCTCATTCCCGTGAACCACATTATACGAAAAAGAAATCTCCTCCCCCGCTTTAATAGAACGACTCGGAACCACATTATAATCATTATTAATCGTGCAATTCGGATCGCACGAATGATTCACATAGCGCGCATCTGATTTGGGAACCATATACACATCATCATGAATCCAGAGCGCATAGCATTTTTCCTCTTCGGGAATCTCGCCATAATTCATCAAAGGACCTTCAAATTTAACGATGGGAGTATTGACCGCAATGTCTTGGGTCGCAATCAAACAATTTCCGGATTTGGGATTGTGCACTATCTTGTAAAGCTTCAAAATACAACACTAGCTTCTAATAATACTTGATTCCATTTCAAATTTGAGCAGAAAAAAGAAATTGAAAAAATCGCTGAGTTATTGTTTTTTTCGAATAAATATGTTTGAAATCTTTGCATAGAGTAATAAGGTTGCAGAAATCAAGATTGTGGCGGTCATATATATAACATTAGTCCACAGCGGTGCATTAAAATCCAAAGGATCTTGAGATTCTCGAACAATAAAGCGTCCATCCTTGAATTCCAAGAATACAAATTGCATAATCACAAGTCCTTTGATGCCGTTGATGATGAATCCAAGTGCAAATAATGAAATCGTGATGAACAAAAAGATCATGCTCCTACCCATATTTTGCTCATTTGCATAAGATATAAAAGTGAGTACAATGTGGGTCAAGAAAATACTAAGAGTAATCGGCCCGAGGATCAACCAAAATATGAAAAGACTATCCAATAAAGCGCCAAGCAATCCGAAAACGGATATTATCAAAGAGAATATCATGAGATTTGACGGATCTCTGATTTTCATTAATATTTCGACGATTTTCGGTCTGTTTTGCTTCATACTGGCCAAAAAAAAGAGCGGACTTAATCCAACGGGGCTTAACAAATACACCAATGAGGTCAGATTGTTGAAGTTAATGAGATTATAGAAGGCCGTTCCGAAGAAACAAAGGATTCCAAAATTTAAAGCAATCAAGGCAGAATACCTTCGAAATATACCCTTTTCAGCAATATTCGAGAAATGAGAATCTGCGAGACCGGGAATCACCGCTTCATAAGACGATGCTTGAATGTTGCCACTATCTCCCTTCTTCTCAATCAATAAAAGCCCCAAGAGCGGAATCACAATCAATCCTTGAGCCAATTTATCGAAAAGAATCCCAAACACAAGTAACAACAATGTTATAACAAAAGAGATCACCATAATATTTCTCAATTCGACAACAGTCCATTTACCTTTGAATTTTGAAAAGGATTCAATAAACTCATATGCAACAACAAGTAGTACCACTAGATCGAAATAATTCCTTAAAGTTAAGGTTTCAACGTCGTAGCCCAGTGTAAGTAGCGGATACGTTCCGCAGAGAATCACCAATATTTGTAACTTCTGTTGGCTAAAATACCGTCGAATAAGAAACAACGTGAAAAAGGATGCAGCGAATATTGAAATGAAGATTAAGCCGATAGCGGTTGTCGATAGTCCCAAAAGAAATGAATAAGAAACCATGGAATAAATCCCTGCATACAGCATAAACGTGTAATTTGAGAATATCAAATATATCATTAATCCAAATAATAATGCAAGTGATGTTATCGTTGCCTCTCTTGGTGCGCGTTCGCTGTTCTCAAGGAGTTTGCGTTTCGCTAGATTCACAATCGAAAGAATACTCAATGCCAGGATTAAAAGTGAATATATTAATGTCGGAGAAGCAACGGTTGACCTTATTTTCGAGTATTCTTCGGTGATCGCTTGTAACACCAACGGGAGACCGGGTTCAAATCCTTGAGAATCGGGTTGTGGAGAATATAACGACCAAATCCACCAATAAACCCCTTTAAACCACGGCGCGGTCCACAGTTTGGATCTGAAAAGGGATACATAGAAATCGCGCAGTTCCTCGACATCTTGTCGATTGCTGAGTTTGTTGTCGTTGGGAACCATATTGGATCCATCGCGGGCTTGTGCACCCAATTCCGCAAATAAAATGGGTCGATTCCATTTCGCCGAAAACGCTTCCAAACGGTAATAAAAAGCATCCCAAACGCTTATAAGCTCTTGCAAACTCGGATCAAACCTTGTGGTCATCGGAATATACATATCAACCCCGATAATATCAACTGCGTCCCACCAATCGATAAACCAAAAACTATCGTGATTGGCGGAATAAGTAAGCAATCCATGATACACTGCGCGAATTTGCCTAATCATTTCTCGGACTTCTGGCCCATGGACTTGCATATTTCCAAGTTCGCAACCGATGGAGAAAATCTCCACACCCGCAGTTTCTGCAACTTTGGCGTTCTCAACTATCCAATTTGTGTATGCTTCCATCCATTGTGGAGTAAATACAATGAAAGAACGCCATTGATAAATTTCTAAATTCAACATCGGCTTATAAAGAATTTTTAGACCGATGGAACGTGCGTATTGAAAGCTTGAAGTGATGTTCTCATAACTATCGGTCCATACCCCCGGCTTTATATCGTGTGAAGTTAAATTCGATTGAAACCACCAGATGTTCACCGCAACCCACTCGATTCCGGCCGCTTTCATCGAATCGTATTGGGCTCGAGCTTGGCTCGTATTGAATGCATTGGCTTGCCAAGTTGTGAAAGACATTCCTTTCTGAAATGGAACTGAAGGATACCAATCATTTTTGAACGTATTGGGCTTGAAATATCCGACCAGATTGATGCCGGAAAATACAAGCAGAATGAGCCATAACGTGAGTAATAGGCTTTTGTATTTCATGGATGCTTATTAAATCTTATAGTTTTTATGCTTTTTGTCCGATAATTTTCGAATTTCATTAATAACCGCTAATATCCCTTAAATTTGATCTTCCATCATTATTTATTTTATCTTTTGGAGATACAATGAAAATTATAATTCAATTCTTCGAATCACTATTCATAATTGATTTTAATTGGAAAAAAATCAATTAAAATATATTTTCATATTATTTTAGAAAATATTAATATTCTAGAAAAAATTATTCTTTTTTGCTATGTGGTTGATTACAACATTGGTTGCGGCGATACTCTTCTCTAGTTTGCATATAAAATTACCCAAATATCGGCTAGAAATACCGAGCTTGATGAGTTGGGGCACGGTAATCATGATTTTAATTGACAAAAGTATCGCTGCGATTGAAGGCGAACCGTTCATTGAATTCACCACAGACGGTCTGATTCCTAATAGCCTTGTTCTCGGAGTTTTGATGCTGATACCGATTCTTATTGTTTGGATTGTCGTATTACTCGTCAAGAAGCCCCGAGCATAATATAAAGGAGGATATACAAATGGGTTGTTTCTTGGTCCCGATGGCGGTGGCGATTTTTACCACTGCGTTTGCTAAAAAATTCTCACCAAAGATGCATATCAATTGGCTCAATTGGATGCTTTGGGGTGGGGTTTTGATGCTTGCCGTTGAGCATATCGCTCATGAAGAGATCGTTCCATATTTTCCGTTTCTAACAGCCGGATTCGAGGAACTGCTTCCGGAATTAATTGCTGTGGGTCTCCCGATGGCGATTTCAATCGTTGCTGTTTGGTTTGTGATGGTAAAATTATCGGAGAAGGGCTATCTCTCAAGTTTAACCACGGTTAATGTGAAAGCGTGAAAAAAATTCGAAAAACCTTTTTTTTGTTTTTTTCTTTAGCCAAAACATGGAAAACCTTTTTATTTTATTGCTTTCGTTTTTGTCTCTCGTATTATTCATTCTGTATCTCAAAACAAAATATTTATACTTTTGGAATCTCGATCAAACCCAAATAGAACGTTTGGAATACAAAATCCCTGTGGAAAACGCGGAATTGAATTCGTACTTGATTCTTCCGAAATATGCACATCAAAATGAAGAAAATAAGCAGTCGGATAAGAAAATTCCTTTGATTATAGTCAACCATGGCTGGGGAATGAATGCCAAAATGATGATGTATTGGGCCATCGGCTTAAGCCTCGGAGGTCCATATGCTTGCTTTCTATATGAAGTCCGCGGGCATGGTAAGTCAAAAGGAAAAAAAAGATTAACAAAAGAATTGATGTCAGATGTTCCTAAGGTCATTGATTTCGCTTTTAATTTGAATCATCCGTTGATTGATTATTCGCGCGTAGGGTTTTTTGGGTTCTCCTACGGCGCTAACTGTGCGCTGACCCGCGCTTATGAAGATAGCCGAATAAAGGTCATTGTTGCATTAGCAGGCCCGCATGATACGAAACATACGTTTATCAGAAAACCGGAGAATCTACGCGCAAGAATCGGACTTTTAAACATTAAGATCTCCGGAATCAACGCAAAAAGGATCTCTGATGAAGAAAACAAAATAATTTCACCAAAATATGTATTGGATCCATCGAATATCCAGAAAAATCAGAATGTTTTATTGATACATGGAGACCATGACAATATAATTCATGTTTCCGAAGCCTTGAAAAATAAAGCTTTGATTAACATACCGGATAGGAACCTCGTTATTATTAAAAATACGCATCATGCCATCAATCAGCAAGAATGGATTGCGCTAGCAAGAACGCTTCAATTTTTCAATGAAATGCTTTAATGAACTATCCTTGTTATTTTTTAAAACATATCGAAAAATTTATTACCTTTTTTCACAAATTGAGTGTATGCAATTATTGTACAAAGAAGCATATTTGCTTATAACATGTTTATCAAACATTTCGATTGATGCTTGTAATGATAAAATGGGTACGATTTCTGAATTCATTCAAAAGCAATATCAAGACTCAAACATAAATCAAATTAACAAGCAGTTCGTTCCCAATGAGAATGATCGAAATCTAATCATTACGATTGCAAAATCATCTCTTGTTAGCGGTGAATGGCTTCCCATTATTGAGAACTTTGATTTTCAAGAAAATGGAAAAAAATTCAATTTAGCTGGCTGTATCATTGTGAGAACAAAGATTGATGAATCGAAATTGAAAGCAATGGAGAAGATGCGAGGCGAAATCCGGCCGAACCATCTTCAGCAGTTGGTGTTTTTGTTTTGGAACAAATTGCTTGACACAATGAAGGATTGTTTCCTTTTTGATAAAAGCACGATTCCTTATTTTATTACTGTATGTTCCGGATATTTGGATTCTTCGCTGAAAATAGAATGGAACAACGAATCTGTCAAAAAGTATGCTGAAGAATTGGGCCAGTGGGCTGAGGTTTATTCGGGGCAGTATCCAGATTACCGTGAAGAAGTAAACCTTCGAAGAGTTCAAGAAGATCTATCAAATCGAGAATCGGAAATTCATATCCTCAACAAAAATTCTGCGCTGCTATATATATATAATTTCATAAATATTTACACACCAAAAGTGTGAGGTATCTATCA
>CAZUTM010000046.1:0-29924 GCA_964623665.1 uncultured archaeon | reverse complement strand
TTACATGAATTCAACGGCAAGATTCATATCATCTTGGGTGATTTTCTTTCGTTTCGCGTGTTTTGCAAATTTCAGGGCCGCATTGGTGAGATTTTTGGATCGTTCTTCCAAGAACAAGAGTAAGGTTTCTACCGCATCTCGGGACACAATTTCGGCACCCGCTTTTCTCATAAGAGCCCGAAGGGGACTCCATGCGAAAATTCTTTTCTTTTTAGCCATTGTTTTTTCCTCCGCAATATACTTTAAAACCCGCTCAGATCATTTTTAAAAGACCCTCACGGATTTTTCGGAACCCGAACCTTCACACAAAGATTTCGGTTTCCATGATACAAAAATAGTTTTCTAAGTATATAAACCTTTTGTAGATCATCAGCCTTTCGGCGAAATCCATGATTCGATCTTCGGCTCCCCAATTCAACTTGAAACGATCATATCCCTTATATACTCGGAAAATCTTACCTTTTCCTCATCCGCGAGGGAAGTTTCGGCAGAGAAAATTCACGATCGCAAAATTGCATCTTAAGCCCCGATCACCCATCCGGATTAAATAATTAAAAGAAAACGAAGGCATCAAAAAAAATATCTAAGATTTAAAGCAAAAAAAATTGAGAAATAGGGTTATGCGTTGGTTTTTACTTTCTCTTGATAAAATGGAAAAGCCCAAATATTCCTTTCAGCCTCAACCATTCCATATAATTTATCTGCAGTCTCATTCAAGGCTAATTTTACATCTTTATGGTTGGATGTCTTGTCAATTACTTTTACGAGCAAATAAATCCCCGCATAGAACCCAATAAAGATGTAGATCCAGACTTTATAGGAAGCCCATACCATCAATTTCATCACGTTATACGCCACCGAAGCAATTCCCCAAATGAGGAAGAAAACTCCGGCAACCACGGCAATTTGAAGAGGGATCACTAATCCCGTGAACCACACCCATAGATTTGCGAAAAATGCAGCAACCTCTTCGGGGTTTTCCATTGCAAATTCCGCACCATTGAAATACATTGCATTTTCTTGCATAATTATTACATGGAGACAGTAAACTTCAAATTTTGAGAGCCCGTTTCTTATCGAAATTTAAAAGAAAGGTAAAACCAAAAAAGATGTATGAAATATCATTCATCGCTTTTATTGACAACGCTTTCATCTAATTGAAATAACTCTTCTACTGTTGTGCCTAAAATTTTGGCTAATTTTATCGCTAATGGGAGAGATGGAAGATATTTTCCTTGTTCCAAGTAATTTATGGTTTGTCTTGATACTCCCGCTTTTTCAGCCAAATCTTTCTGGGTTAAATTCAATTTTGTGCGGAGTTCCTTTACTTTTGTTTTCATATTCTTTGCCTCCTCGATTTTTGCCATTAAATAAGCAGTAAATTCATCAAAAGCGAGATTGTTGTCGCGAAACACGAACCCCGAGATATCGCCGGTGGCGGATTCTTGGGTGTATTTGTGCACCAATTTATCAATAATCTGTTCAATTCTTTCGGGATTCCGGATTCCGGGCATATATCCTTCCGGTCGGACGGTCCCGCCTTGCGGATTCATACCTGCTAATCCTGCAGTTTCCACCTTCACGGTATAGATTCCAAACCGCCGGTCAAAGAATCCTTGAACCACACTGATATTTTGAATTCGGCTAAAAGGAATTGTTGTTTTATGAAGGGTAACGATTCCGTGATTTATTATTATGTATTTCTCCGAAATCTCGTAGGAAAAGTTTTTCACAAACAAACCCGCAAAGATTTTGGTTAAAATCAAGATTAAACTAAGGATGGCCACGCTGATGCCGATTACCCACGAAAAATGAGTCCAGCCTAATCGAATCGTTCCATCTGAATTCAATCCAAATAACACCGAAAGGGAAATAAACACAAACCAAAACACAACGAATAGTCCGTAAAGGGCACTTTTGATTAAATTTTTTTTTACGAATGCAGAGTCAATGGTTCCCCTTTCCTCAATTTTTTCACTCGATTCCACTTTTTTATTCCTCCATTTTTTGACTGATCGGATGCCAAAATTTTTTCGAGGTAAAGCATGTTTGACATCCGATCTTGTAAAGTAAACTTGACATTTTAAAGGCTTCCTATATAAAACCCAAGCAAATTTATGTTTTTTAGGTAGGCGCTGAGAAATTGCGCGTTATTCTCGCGAGTTTTAGATCTTTCCCAATTTGCATATACGGGAAAAATTCAATTAATAATTCATAAAGAACGTGGGTAATTGCGATATTTTTCGATTGCGTCTCGCAATGCAAGAACGTTCGGCCATGGGCAATGGAGAATATTGTGTGAAGGGCCGATCACATACCCGCCTCCCTTGGCTGCCGATATTACACATCGCTTGACTTCGTCATAGACATCTTGCACATTCCCAAAATTCAAGATCCTTGTGGCGTCGATTCCGCCGAATAAACAAAGCCGGTCTCCATAGGTTTGTTTGATTTCATGGAGATCAACCCCTGCAGCGGGTTCTAATGATTGCAAGCCATGCAAGCCGGCGTCAACAAGATCCTTGACAAACGGTGTGATATAGCCGCAAGAATGCTGAATTATATACACATCTAACTTTCTTGCGGTTTGAAACATTGCACGATATGCGGGCAATAAAAATTCTTTGAAACGTGGATAGGAAAAAATGGTTCGGCCTTTTTGACCGAGATCATCATAAAAAAAGAAGATATCGACACCAATTTCGGCCAATCTTTTCATAATGTCAATATTAGTCTGTGTATATTCATTAATAATGAAACGAATGAATTGCGGGTCTTTTTTCATGTAATAAGCGCATCGATCCAACCCAATGCCTTCAAATAAGGATTCTGCTATAGAATATTCGAGCGAAACCACCGGATAGAAGTATTTTTTTAGTTCGGAGCAAAAATTTTGCCATTTGACCTTATTGTATTCTTCAGAACCAGTGATACGGTCAGTGGGTTTTCCGTAAAGATTCCAATACTGAAGCAAAAGTTCTTTTTCTCTAAAATAAGGCCCAATATACCATTTATACTTTTTATTCGTGGAAGGGATCACCACTTCCCGCTTCAAAGTCCCCGTTATCGAAAGCCTACAGTCGGGAAATTCAGGAGGGCTCGGAAGGGTTTTATCTAAAATTTTTAAAAACGGATCAAAAACTGCACAGTCCACATTAAAAAAGCGCTGTTCGGTAATATCGCCTATATTCGGAATGACGGTGTGCATCTGGATGTATTCTTTGGAGTTTAGAAAATCCGCGTAAGCGGTTCCGGATTTTTCGAATCCGTTGTAAAAAATAGGGATTTTATCGGCTTCTTCGTGATTCAAGGCTTTCAGAACCCGGGCCCGCTTATCCATACGGATAATAAGGAATCAAAAAATAAAAAGAGCGTCCATCTCAAAATTCGGCTCATTTTCTCGATTCTTTATTAATTTTTCTCACCCGAACGGTTACCGAATCTCGATGCTGGTAAAAACCTTCATAATCCGCAATCGGTCTTAAAATGGGTTCTAAGGTTTCAAGGCCCTTCTCGTCCACTTCGAGAATATCAATCGCTTTCATGAATTCCATTGTAGAAAGACCTGAATACATTTTCGCATAGCCCGAGGTAGGTAGCACATGATTGGTTCCCGCGCAATAATCACCCAAAGCAACCGGAGTGGTTTTTCCCAGAAAGATGGCACCCGCATTATTGATGTTTTGAATGACGGCTTTTGGATCCTCTGTTTGAATGTGGAGGTGTTCCGGTGCGACCAAATTGGCTATGCGAATTGAATCTTCGAGATTTTCTGTGTCAACGATCAACGCGAATTTTTGGGCGGACGATTCTATATAAGAGGCACGTTTGCATGATTTCACATACTCATTAAACTTCGATTCGAATTCGTCCAACAAGGGCTTGCAATCCGAGACCAAGACACCAACATTATCAGGACCGTGTTCAATTTGAGCGGTGAAATCAAGTAATAAGTCATCAATCCGAGCGGTTTTATCTGCAATTATTAAGATTTCGGAGGGTCCTGCGGGCGTGTCAATAGCGCATTTTCCCGCGACCAATTGTTTTGCGGCGTTCACCCATTTGTTTCCAGGTCCCATGATTTTCAGAACCGGTCTGATTGATGGGGTCCCGTAAGCCAAAAATGCAATTGCTTGTGCTCCGCCGACGCGATATATTTCTTTAATTCCGACAATATCCGCGGCGACCAGCACGGCCGGGCTGAGCTTACCATCCGATTTTGGCGGAGAAACCAAAACCAAACGTGGAACCCTTGCGACTACAGCGGGAATGGCGGTCATTAATACGGATGATGGATAAGCGCCTTCTCCGCCGGGCACATAGAGTCCAACACTTTCAATTGGTCGAAAAATTTGCCCCGCTTTGACGCCCGGTTCTTGCTCGATCATCCAATCTTTGGGTAATTGCGCTTTATGAAACTTTTCGATGTTATTTTTTGCTTTCTTGAGAGCTTCAACGACCTCATTGGAGACTTTTGAGTATGCCTCTTCGATTTCCGATGCGGGAATCTTAAACGGCATGGAAAACAAATCGACACCGGGATCGAATTTGGAGAATTTGATATTAAAATTGATAATTGCATTTTCGCCGCCCTTTCTCACTTCATCGATAATAGCATTCACTTTAGGGGCAAGTTCGCTTAAATTCTCGGCTCCGCGAGCAATATAACCACCTATGGTATCTTCATTCAATTCTTTACTCTGAATCCTTCGCACGCTGTATAAAACGAAAAAAAAAAGTTAAAATTTCCGATTTTTCCAATGAGAGATTCAATCAAATTATGCATTGCTTGCTTTTAATTGGAATAGATTTAGTTCGGATTTTCAACATTCTTTTTGTTTTTTTTAATAGGCCATTCAAATCCAAAATCGCTTCTTTTAATTTTAGACATACGGCCATCGGGATGATGGAACACGATTCCTTCAATCTCTTTTTTTGATAAATAATCCCGAATCTCATCGTAGCTTCTTCCGGGTAAATCGATCAAAATATCTTTTCCATGGGGGACCAAAATATGCTTTTCAAACCCATCAGGATTACCGTTAATTTTAGGCCCTACGAGTTCATAGGTTTGTCCTTCAACCAACATTTCTATTGTCGTATTTTGAAGTCCTTCTTTATGATAATAATCGGTGGGGCCTATCAAGACCCATCCCGGCCAATGATCGGTGATTTCATCGGGACTTTGGGCTTCAAACCAGCCTTCCGGTGCGGGTTTGTATTCTCCATTTACCTTTTTTCGGTCATATCTCTTGTATAGCTGTTTATTTTTATACAAACAAGAGGTACCATCATATTTTCTTGTCGGGATGCCTTCGCCGTTGACGACCCATTCAGATCCCGGACTGATTTCTCGTAATACTTCTCCACGATTGTATCCGTGCCAAATGATTTTAAAAACGGTCGGTATCTTCTTCATAAATCCGAATAATAAACCACATAGACCTATATAAATTCATCGAGGTACTTGTGATCTTCGTTAAAATAAAAGAAATGAAAAAATGAATGGAAACCCTCACTTAATTGTTTAGTCTTCTTTGAGTTTTGAAAGTTCCATGGGCAAAACTTGTCTGACTTCGTGAACAACAATGCCTTGTGCAAGTTTTTTCAGTTTGGGAATCAGCGGGAGAAATTCGGACTTATCTATGATCGTGTTCAATGCGACCCAGCCTTCCGCGTCTTGACCGCCTAATTTGGAAATTGTTGGTTTTTTGAGTGCGGGTAAGATTGCAAGGATTTCATTAACATTTTCTTCCCGAGCATTCATAAACAAATGGATCTTCTTCCGTGCAATGATGGCACCGGCAAGGAGCACTTTAATGTCTGAAATCTTTTCCCGTTTCCACGGATCCTTGAGTGCATACTTATTTGCTAACAATCGGGCGGTTGATTTATCCACAACTTCGACAATCTTAAGGTTGTTAGCCGTAATCGTTGACCCTGTTTCTGTGTTATCTATGATGCAGTCGACTTCTTCGGGAGGCTTTGCTTCGGTTGCGCCGAATGATAAAAAGATTTGAACCCGTTCGTTGGTTCCCCAGCGCTGCCATGGTGTTATAACCAAGGGTTTTTTATCTCCGAAGTGCTCTTTATACACCTTGCTTTTCATAATGAAATTGATGGATGTATTGATATATTCCGTGGAAATTCTCAATACCTTGCCGTTTTTTATGAATTCTGTCAAAAATTCATCGAACGTGTTTACGTTATTCCAGAAAGTCGGGATGCAGAACACGATTTTCACGCCACCGATTTCCAAATCCATGATTTCCTCGACATTTGCACCCGTTTCTTTGACCCAATCCAAGCCCGAGATTCCTAAATCGAATCCGATCTCCGATGTGAGATATTCCGGAATCTCTTGAGGTCGCAAGAGTTTGATAAATAAATCGGGGTCATTGGTCGTTGGTCGATAACTCCGACTTGTATCCGAAATGGTGTAGCCCGCTTGTTTCATAAGTTCAAGCGTTCTATCCCACAATGAACCTTTCGGTAAAGCAAATTTTAGCTTCTTCTCATCAGTCATACGAAAAAAAATGCAGAATTCATTTTGAATGTTCACATTTCGGGTGTTTACAACTTTGTAAAAATGATGAAAAAAGAATTTAAAGTTCGAGGGGTTCGTTGCAAGGTATTACTTCTTGCCGGTAGTCTTTTTTCCTGTTGTTTTTTTCTCAGCGGTTGCTTTTTCGGTGGTTTTCTTGCCGCTGGCTTTGGAAGATTTCTTCGCCATATCTATTTATTATATAAATTTATATATAAACTTTCTGATCATCAAAAATAACCGCATATTTTTCTCAAACATAAGATAAATATGCGAAAATCCAGAATTTGTATATTTTTTCAAAGCTAATTTTGAAAATAAAATCGCAGAACAACGATAGGTAATTTTTGGTTTCTTTCCTCTCTCCACATACGCTTTTGTCAAAATCAAATGCCAAGGGATGATCCCTCCTCGAATTCAATGCTAAAACATAAAGAAAGAATAAAAGAAAATTTTGAAAGAAAAAAGCAATTTGGCAAATTTCATTATCGCTTTGCATGCTTAATAAAATTAGAAAGAAGTTTAAGCCCGATCTTACCGGATTTCTCGGGATGGAATTGAGACGCAATGAAATTTTTGTTCACCACCATCGAAGCGAACGTTGTGTCTTCATAGGTGGTCTCTGCCAAAATATTTGAAGAATCTACAGGGACGCCATAAAAGGAATGAACAAAATAGAAATAACTATTGTTGGGAATAGCCTCAAAAATGAAATGGTCGGGTAGTTTGGGCTGAACCGAGTTCCAACCGATCTGAGGGACCTTAATGCCTTCTCTGAAACGCTTCACATGCCCTTTGATCACATCCAACCCGTAATAAAAGCCCATTTCTTCAGAACTCGTATAGAGCAATTGTAATCCGAGACAGATTCCCATGAACGGGATTTCTCGAGATTTGATTTCGGAAAGGATTTCTTTGAACTGAATTTCATCGAGATTTTTCATCGCTTCTCCGAACGCACCCACTCCGGGCATAAAGATTCCATCCGCATCGAGGATCTCCGCTTTCTTGTTAGATATTATGAATTCGGCGTTTAGATATTCGAGTGCTTTGCTCAGACTTTTCAGATTTCCCGCTTTGTAATCGATAATCGAAAATTTTACCATCGCGATTTAAAAACTCGGCCGAAATTTAAAAAAGGCGGAAAACAAGATGGAAAAAAAATCGAAATATATATGAGGCCGGGAAATACTGTGAAACTAAAACGGCAGAATTGATTTTATACGTTTAAAAGAAGCAAAACAACCATTTTTGAAAAATTTATCTTAAAGATTGTTAGTAGAAATTCGGGAAAAAAAGCGGAGGTGTGTGTATAAATATGAGGTGTGTATTGAGATCTTGCCTTTTTGGTGGAAAAAAAGCGGAGGTGTGTGTATAAATATGTGGTGTGTATTGAGATCTTGCCTTTTTGGTGGAAAAAAAGAGAGGTGTGTGTGTTATTTAAGATAGTTTCAGAGGCCTTATAACCGCACCATCAGCTCATGAGAATGGAAATCGAAGGAATCTTAGAAATTATTAAGCATGAAGAGTTCTTTTATTGAAATATTTAATAATAACTTCAAAAAATCAAATTCAAAAGAAAAAAGAAAAAAACCGGATGAATACATTAAAGATTTATCTTTAATTGCCGTTTTGAATAGGCCATTATTTTCACCGCACCATCTATTCCTACGGGTAATTCGTTGGTTTGCATAACGTTCTGACCGATCCCATAATAGATTAATTTAATTTCGTTGGATTCATCGAATTTAACGAACTCAGTTATGTCAAGCTCATAATTCCACCACATAACATCAACGAACTTGCCGTTGACATGCACTTCAATCGCATCTTTACAATCTTCAATTTTGAGGGTCAATTTTTTGGTCTTCAATTCTCCGGGGATCTTAATTTCTTGTATATAGGCAAAGCCGCCTGACAATCTCTTGAATCCTTGGTGAGATAAGTCTCCGAGTCGAACGGATTTTCGTTGTTTTTTCATATGAAGATGGAATTCATGCGTAGAAAGTTCGAAGTCTCCGATAAAACGAACCGGTTCAGTGAGGGTATGGAATGCTTGATGGTTTCTGGATGTCGTCTTAATTTGAATGTGGTTCAACCCATTTTTCAAATATTTCGAGATATCCAGGACAATCCAGCAGGGATCCACCCACACCTTTTCAAAATCAAACCTAATAGGCACGTTTGATTCATTTACATAGACGTTTAGCCGATCCAAGGGTGCATATGTGGCAAGATCCCCACCTTTGGGCATATCTATCGTATCGAATCCCCAATTGTAGCCGCCGATAATCCCTTCCAAAACCATGCAAATCGGATGCTTTGCCGTTAGCTCTTCCAAGTCTGTAACATATACTTCTTGAGAATATGTTCTCGTTGAAACATACCCCCATGCATTTCTGGCTTCAATATCCATTGAAACAATCCAACCGTCGTGAAGCATAGCGCAGTTCACGCATTGGGGTTCTGCTTTGAAAATATGCGAGAAGTTTAACTGAATCGGCCTTGACGTTTCGATCACTTGCTCTTGCTTTTTGATACCATCTGCAGTCAGAATTTCGGCAACAACGGTGTAGTTTTCTCCTTTAGGTGACCATAATTGGGCTTCGAGGTGATTTTCTTTGAGTTCCGCGTTCTCAATTTTCATTTTGCATTGGGTTATCATCGGTTGAAATTCCGACTCTTTAATTGGCTCTTTCGTTTCTTGAACCGAGATTACGTGAGAAGTCTGAATCGGAAAATCAAAATAGATATGTGTTTTATCACCTTGGATTTTGTACTTGAAATAATTTTTAATTTCACCGTTTAGCGTATTCCAATAGCGAATCTCTTTTGCCCGAAAATTCAAAACAATTTCCACATTTTCATATTCTATTGATTTTGAGGTATTAGCAAACAAATAAAAATGAAATCCGTTATCATGAAGTTTGTGCTGATGAATAATATAGCTTGCCGGTTTTCCATCTTCTTTCAATATTGACACATTCTTATCTTCTATGAGAAATGAAAGACATCGAGCGATATAGTCGATATAATCCGCTTTGAATGGCACGGTGAAAGGAATAGAAACAAAAGCCGCTTTTCCTCCGCTCGAGTTAGTATTGAAATGAACGTCGATCTTATTAACCTTGTTCTTTATAAGCTTTTCATGGACATCCTTGGGATCTACATCGAAAATCTGCTTAAATATCGAACATACTTTATCTGAGAGGCCCACATTTGTTGCTTTTGTCGGAAGCGTTCCGCATGCATAGAGTCTCCCTCCTTTCTTGTAATATTCAAGGCAAAACTCCGCGAACTTTTCGGACACGCATGTTGTAATTCCCAAAAACAATACTTTGAATTCTTCATCCGCTATTTTAACGACGGTTTGACCTTTGTTATTTTTGGCGATGGATCCTTCTAAAATCATCCGCTCAGATGCAATATCGTAGTCATAACTATTCCGGAATAAAGTATCGGAATGAAAAGGAAT
The DNA here is from genome assembly GCA_964623665.1 of uncultured archaeon. Taxonomy (GTDB): domain Archaea; phylum Asgardarchaeota; class Lokiarchaeia; order Sigyniarchaeales; family Promethearchaeaceae; genus CAZUTM01. Next base: position 19,905 of record CAZUTM010000046.1, on the reverse strand, counting down.
ATAAGGCGACATAAAAGACACGAGCGGAGAGTTATCCGGTTCCATTTCGGCCCAAAATGTCGGAGCGGGATAATACATCAGGATTTCAGCTTGGTGAATTCCATGTTTCGGATCAAAAAGCATAGAAAGGCGGCCCTGATGATCGGCTAATCGCTTCCAATGCTTGAAATACGGCTGATGAGGGAACGAAGGAGGGTGATCTTGCTTTCTATACCCATCTTCCGAATAGGCGAAATCATGAGGCACGAAGAGCGTACAGCCCGTGGCCACCAAATAATCGGTAACGCGTTTTGCGGACCCTAATGTAATATTCCAACTGCTTGTTCCGTATGCTTCAACCAATGTTTGCGGCTTTCTCATCAAATGAGCGGCAGAAGATGCAAATTTCGAAGCAGTCATCATATCGTTTGCCATTCCCGTATACGGATTTCGATTCAAATTTCCAAGATATTCGATTCCATCGGGTCTAAACTCTTCGGTTAACTGATCGCAGCCCCCGTAATGCATATAGCGGAAACATTCGAAGAAATCCCCATGGTTGATGAAATGGCCGGGAAACGCGCCTTCCGAGTTTATGTGACCCGTTGTTTTCAAACCAACGGAATCGCAATAATCGTAAATTTGCTTGTAGAAGGATTCTGTATACATCTTTACAACGGCAGTCCAAAAGTCGGTTCGGTGCTTTGAAGCAATCTCTCCCGTGTCATAAAACATCGATAAAATAACTTGATTGAATTCATAACCAAAGAGTTCTTTAAAGACTTTGGGCAGTTCCTCGGTAAAATTGATCTTTTTATTGACAAAGTCCAACCCGCTGAAATGCGCAAGCGAAGGCTCATCGGTGAAAATCCCGGGAACAACGGTTCCAATATAATCTTTCTTTCCTTTACTTGTAAAATAATCAACATATTTTTTATGCGTGAAATCGATGAATTCTTTAACCGATTCTTTCCGCATAACATCCAGATACCCGTTCAAGTCGGAATAATATGAGGTATAGACTTTCGCAAAGAAGATCACTGTCCATTCATTGCCTTCCGTTGGAACTTTCCATTTTAGAACCCCATCTTTTATAAATGGGCTGACATCGATTTGTTTATTAATGGCAGACCCCAATTTGGGATAATCCGGAAGATTCGGAATTGCTATGGCGCAATAAATCTCACCTTCTCTACGGATAAGGGTCGTGTCGATTGTATAGGAAATTTCTTCACCCGCTTCGAAGATTTCTTCATCAAGGAGCACGATTGCTTTCAAACGGTTTTCGGGTCGGTATGGCCCGGTGATATATCCTCCAGCGGGACCAGATGGCCAATTATCTTCATCATAGAGAAAAGCATACATACCCAATTGCTTTGCACGATCCGCCGCAGCTTCACAATTTTCGAGCCAGCGTTTACCCATGTATTGCGTGAGCCTGCCATGTCTTGGATGGATGAAAAATCCTCCGCCACCAGTTTCATACATCTCGTTTATCTGCCGCACCACTTCTTTTTCTACCATTTCATGGTTCCAGAACCAAAACGGCATGTAACGAAACTGCGTTGGCGGATTCGGAAAAAATTTTTTCATTTCTTCAATCGAATATTTTTTTTCCATATCTTTTGTTTCATTGGAAAAAATAAAAACCTTTCATCGCTCATTTCCCGACCATTCTACACACGATAGCTCGATCGATTCAAACGCAATCCAATATTTCGAACAAGCCGTTTCAAGCATCAAAATATTCAATTTTCGCTTCGATTTTTTCGGTGATTTCAATTACCGCGCAGCTCGGCTTTGCGATATCTCCGCATGGCCGCTTGACGGAACCGGGATTGATCCAATATTGATTATCGTAGACTTCTATCGATGGAATGTGCGAATGGCCAAAGATCAATATATTCACGGAAGGATCGGTGCCGAATCGAAACAATTTCTTGCGTTCATGGGAGATAACGATTTTAAGATTTTCCGGAAAGAATTTCACAGATTTAGAATCAAGAATTTTTACTTCTGGCTCATTAATAATGGCATCTTCGCGATCAACATTTCCGGGAACGAACACCACGGGTGCATAGTGCTGTAAACATCGGATCACCTCGAAACTTTCAATATCACCGGCGTGAATGATTAGATCGACACGATTAAAGAATTTATCTGCGAGTTGTTTCAATCGGCTAAACATGCCGCTATTTTCTTTGATGTTCTGTGAGGTTAGGTGAGTATCGCTCACCGCACCGATTTTGATCGAGTTAATTTTCAAACCCTCCAAAATCTGCGCTGATTGTATCAATCAAAAAGCGATTCTTTTTTCTTAAGTCCTCTCGAATTAATTCTACATATTTTTGGAACCCTTCGGGTAAAATCATGACATCTTCATGGTCTTTCAAATAATTAACCAATTGAAGCGCTTTCTCCACCTTTCCGCCGTTAAATTCAATTTTGCGACGAATTGGATATTCAAAAATATCTTCGAAATCGGAATCGAATATGAAGAAATTATAGCGCTCGAGAAGGATCCGGAGCATCTCCAAAGCGGCTTGGAACTCCGCGGGGTTCTCGAATTCGTTTTTCTCAATGAATGTTATTTGATTTTGGACTTCTTCATCGAAATATTCCTTATACTTTCGGATAACCGATTTCAAAAAGACATCTTTGCTTGCAATCGGCTCTCCCGCTTTATCCCCTAACGCATCCTCATCAAAGAAAAACCAATAGTCTTTGCCCAATTCTTTTGCCATTTTCAAAAACGCAGGAAACGAAGATTTTCCGCCAATATTTATGAGGGAAAGGTTGTGCAAATCCAAGTCCAAATCCAACATCCGGAAGAAAAGTGGATATGTGAATTCTTCACTCGGGCCCTCCACAAAAATGATCCCATCGGAGAAAATTGCATCCCTATTATTGACGGAGAAATTTCGCTGAATTTTTCGATATAATCTTCGCGGAATCGTTTTGCTCAATCTTTTGATGATCGTTTCCGTATCGAATGAAAATATAAAGATATTTTCAAGATCCTCGGGCAAGAAGAAATAGATCGAGTGTGTGATAATGATTATTTGATGGTAAATTGAATATTCTTTTATCAATTGGTAAAGCACGCGCTGCGAATGCGGGTGCAGATGGTGTTCCGGTTCGTCGATAAATAGGAATGTGTTTTCTTCAGCGATTAATTTGTAGAGAAAATTTAACATTTCGGTGATCCCGGTGCCTTCCGTATCGTCACGGCCGTAGAATTTGTCTTTGGTTTGCTTTCGCTGATAAAACACCAAGTGCAAATTTCCGTTCTCATCCGTGATAAATTTAAAACTCAGAGTTAAATTCGAATAGATTGCTTGAAACTTGTTTAATATCGTTTGGTATTTCTCTTTTTCTCGCTCATTTCCGCGACTTAAGTCGAGTAATAACGTACTGATTTTTTCCTTTCTTCGAAAATCAGGATCTCCACCGTACACACGATTATCATATATTAGATCCACCTTATTCAGAATATCCCCTACGATTTCATGGGCAATATTACGGGTAATTTTAAATGCAGAATCCGCTCTGATGAGAGAATTCAGTTTTTCCTCGACAATATCATCGTACATCGGGATTTCCTTCAGTGCAGATAACACAACAGTAGAATAACAGTCATTCCATTGTTTTTCAACGTGCCTATAGGTAGGATTCGGAAAATCGGTCAATCGAATCAAGGAACGAAAGAAAGATTCCTCTTCGCGTAAAAAATCTTTCGTGATAATGTCCGAATCGTCCCAAACCTCTATGAAATCGCCTTCATTATCGGAATAAAACAATATATTTCTGAATTTCAGATATTCCAAGCTAAGTTCTTGTTCTTCAAACGTAAACCCGATTTCAATGGATTCAACGGGAAAGAGTTTTCTCAAGAGCAAACGAAACCGTTTAAGCATAATTTTCGTCAATTCTTCATCATCGAATTGAGTTTTAATGGGTTCCCAGAATAGAAAATCAATAATCTTGAAAAGCTCGGGTTCATCGATTTCCACAATCATTGAAATTTTCAGCGGGTTATTTTGAAGCTCAAGATTCCACCAATTGTTCTTCTTTAATGTTTTGAAGAAAGGACGATCCTCAATATATTTTTCCTTCAATTCTTTGAACAATTTCAGAATGTTGGATTTTCCCGTATTGTTTCGGCCCAGAAAAAAATTGATTTCTTCTAACTCCAAATCGATGATTTTATTTCCAAAAGACCGAAAATTCTGAAACTTCAACCGCCGAATGTACAATACTTAGCCTCCCTTTCTCAAGCGATAAAAAGAAACATATATATTTATTCTTTGGGACATTTAATTATCATTCCATTGGGGTTAGAAAAAAACCATCAAAAGGGATTGCATAATTATGATTTACACGGATACAAACGAAGAATCACTCGATCTGAAAGCAAACTTCAGATTTACATCAAAAGAGAAGAAAAATAAGAAAGAAAAATCACTCTGTAAATTCAAGTTCCACAGAGAGAATAATCGGATCCGCACGTTGTATCGTGAAATCGATGGTATGTAATCCCGGTTTAATTATAGGCTCAGGGTACGAAATAACAAGCGAATCCCCTAAACAAATAGGTTTTTTCAGCAATTCTTGAAGTTCGAGAAAAGAAAACGGCTTTTCATCCATAAAGATCTTTAATTTATTGAGATCGATCAATTTCCCGTCAATCTTAATTTCGATTTTGTCCACAATATTTGGAGGTATCTCATCCACGGCAACGGGAGCAATGGTATTTACGACTTTTATCGTTATTCCGGTGGGTGTAATTTTGGCGCTTCCTTTTGGAATTAACTGTTTCACCATTGAAGAAGGAACTTTCGGTATATTTCTCACCTACTTCCCCTTCAACGAATTTATATAAATAGATTAGCCAAGAAACAGATTTTTACACAAATGTTTTCTCGTTTATATTTAGAATTTTGCCAATAAATTCAGAGATATTGTTAATTTTATCTTTGGGCTTTTCTAACAAAATATTCGCGTATTCCTTGAATTCATAAGAAAGATCTTCTTTTCCAAATTGTTTCAATTTTGTTGAAAGAGAATACAAATGAATATAGGCCTGCTTGAAATCAATCTCGGATAGAGGAAGACTTTTTGATTGAAGAATCGCACCGTTGAGGGCGCCTTTTAACTCCTCCAAGAAATGGATAATCCGAACTTTCGTTTCATTGATTTCTGTAAAATTCTTTTTTTTCTTTTCTTGGATCACTTTTATCTCTTCAATATCTTTTAAGGTCTCGGCAATTTCATAAAGACGATTGATAATTTTCTGCTTTTCTAACAGACTGATCGGTTCGTTCATTTTTTTCTCCAATTCTCTCCGCTCAGCGATCAGTTCCTTTCGTTTCTCCGGATCCACATCAGGCCTATTTGAAAGAATACTATTCAAAATCACATCTTGGCCATCAACCAATGTCTTGGTGCTATCTCCCTCAAAAAGATCTTTTTCTTTTTGGAGAGTGGAAATTATTTCTATACCCAAAGAATGAAACATCGATTGATTGCCATCCCATGACTTGAACAAATTTTCGTGGCTTTGTAGAATTTTAATAATTTTCGGTGTAACCCTGTTTAATTTCTTTTCGTCGTCTTTCTCAGCAATCATTACCAAATCAAGACCCAACTTTTTGTCTTTCACAACTTTTATCAAATAATTTCCCATTTCGATATTCTTTAACTCGCTTCCTCCGGTCACAATTTCTTTTACAAATGATTGAATCGCTGAAAAGAACGACGAGAACAATTCCTCTTTGACTTGTGATAAATTCTCGAACGTTTTGCTCCAATACAAAATACCCGAATCGCTTTGAAATAAGAATATTTGATATAACATGGGTAGTTACACCTCTACATAAAAGAGGGTGAGTTTGCATAAAAATCTTTTCATATTATTAAATCAACTGCTTTCGATATCCGCCCAATTTTCATGTACGAATAAGGATAAATTTGGAGCCCTAAGTTTATGCTTTTTTCTAAATTCTTACAGAAAAGGGAAAAAAATTCAACGAATTTAACATTATAGTTTATGTAATTATAAAAATGTCAGTGCGCTTAAATACTACTTTCTGGGGAATATAAAAACTCGCAAAAAATGTGTCCGTTCTTTGTATTATCCATGTTCCGTTCAGAAAGTAGAGATTCGATGGGATTACCCTTTAATCCTACTCAATTTTTTTGAACCTTTTTTACGGTTGAAATTTTTTATGTTTAATAGGAATATTTACAATTTTCGCAATGATCCGCGATTATTCAGGATTTTCTTGGTGAATCAGAATGGCTTCCACCATTTTCTCCATGATCAGATCGATGTTTAGTCCGGTTTTGCACGAACATTCAATATAATCCACAGCCTTGATTTTTTTTTTCATTTCTTCTATTTCAGTACGATCGACTTCATAAAGGTCAAGATCGACTTTGTTTCCGACCATGATTATTGGCATAGGCCGGTTAGGATCCTCATCATTTATTCTGAGCAGATCCGCCCATTCTGATACATGTACAAATGTGGAGTATCGCGACACATCAAAGAAAATTAGCCCGCCCAAGGCACCTAAAACGTATTCGTTCAAAATATGTCGAAAACGCTCTTGACCCCCAAAATCCCAAAGCAGCAAATTGCATTCAATCGGGAGCTCCGATTTAGGATGTTTAATTTTTAATTTCTTTGAAAAGAATCCGGTTCCAATTGTAAGTTTGGATAATTCAATGAACTCGCCGGTGGTGTATCTGCGGAGATAGGATGTTTTTCCTACAGAACCGTCTCCACCAAAGATTATCTTGAGATTAAGCGCCATTCACAATACTCTCCACTGCTGCAATAGATTAGCGTTTTGGAAAAGATAAACTTTTGCATTTCAATCACGTGTAGCAAACAAAGGACAGAAAAGCGCTTTGAATTTCCTTTGATTTTCGCATCGATAATCTCTTCTTATTTGGGTCTCGAGTTTTTCATCGAAATCGCAATACGCGGGGCAGCCGCCCTCACATTCTTGAAAGGATTCGCAGTCTTTGCAATGTTGAATCATTTGTAATTTTATCGAACGAATCTTTGAAAGGACGTTAGATACTGATTCAAAATTTTGTAGAGTAAGATTTCCCAGCAAAAATTTCTGTTGATTTAAAAGTAGCAAACAAGGAAACACATTTCCTGTTGAACTCACCACGAGAAAATTTCCAGTCTCGATTCCGCATGTGCATGAATAGAGAGAATCTTCGGTCCCATAGATATTTTCAATAGAAACATTTTCAAATTGTTCATTTATTCGCTTTTTAAAGTGTAACCATTGCTCTGCTTCAACGAAAAGATCCGATCTTTGTTTTCCCCGGCCAAGTTTCGAGAAATAGATTCCGAAGAATTGAATATTGAGATTTCCATATCTAATATTCATCATTCTCACGAATTCTGCGTATGAATCGATATTCTTTGAAGTGATGCATGTAGAAATTACAAAATTGATTTTTTTATTTATGAGGGATTGAATTAAATTCAGAACGAAAGGATTTGGTTCGTGGATTTCATTGATCGTTATCGAAAGATGCGAATCTGTGGATTTTATCCAAACTAAATCAAGGTCAGAGATTCTTGTGCCGTTCGTTGCGATTAAAATTCTCATAGGTCGTCCAACTCTTGTTATTTTTTCAGACGCATATGTACAGATGGCTTTCAAATCCCGACGCATAAACGGCTCTCCGCCATAGATATGTAATCCGGTAAATCCTGCAAGAACCGCTTTGTCAATAATTTTCAGCCATTCTTCTGTTGTTAATTCTTCCTCGTGGAAATCCCATTGCAAACAAGATTCGGGTTTATATTTGGCATCCGTATAGCAGTATTCGCATCGCTTATTGCAGCATTCGGTGATTGCAATAGCCAGATCTCTTTCCACCATATACTCAACACCTCCAAATATAAATCGAAAAATATATGAAATATAATGGCGGATTGTACATAATGGTTGCTTCACCACTTCGATCGTTGCTGAATTTGATGCAAAAATTATCGTATCGGCTTCCTTCTGTGGGTCGCTTTTTTAGCGGCTTCATGGGGGTTGCGGAAGTATATATTCTAGATTTCACCGAGATCATAAATAAAATTATTCCGGGATTCAAAGATCGGGTGATACGATTTTTAGGTGCGTATTGGGGCTCCCGAATAATTCCTTTGAATAAAAGTATCGATTCTCAAGCATCTATTTCGACCACCGATGAAATTTTAGAAGTTATTAAACGCGAAAAGAACCTATTCATTGGATATTGCTATTGCAGAAACAAGCACGGCAAAAAGAATGATTGTAAATATCCGATTTGGACTTGTATTCATATCGGCGTTCCTTCGGACCTTCGGATTACCGGAAAATTGCCTCCCGATACGAGGCGCTCTTCTTATGAAGAAATCAAGAATTTATTGCATACAACCGATAAAATGGGATTGGTGCACCAATTGGTGTTCTTTCCTTCGCCCGATCAATATTACGTGATTTGTAATTGCTGTCCATGCTGTTGCACTACGCTTAGCAATTTGAGAAGGATCGGAAATCCGGCTGTGATCCAATCCAATTTCATGGCAGGGCAGATAGATCGGACAAAGTGTGTCGATTGCGGCAATTGTGTTAAATATTGTTATTTTGATGCTCGTAAAATGGTAGATGGAAAATTGTTGTATTACCCGGAAAAGTGTTTTGGATGTGGGCTTTGTGTAACTCACTGTCCGAAGAAAGCGGTTGTGCTAACAAAGAGATCCGGTAAACAATAGAACCCGCGAACCAACAAAACATCCATACAACGGAGGCTTAAAATGTTAAAAAAAAACGACTTGAACTTGAACTCCGATTTGGATGGTAATTTGCTCAATGAGCTCAATAAATATGAAGTGATTAAACAAGAAATTTTAAAAAAGCGAAAAAATCTACCCGAAAAGGAATATATTTCATTAAGTGAAGCGTTATATGTTCGGGTGATTCAATCCAAATTATTTCTTCAAGCAAAGCATATTTTGATGTTCTATTCAAAGCGATCAGCGGGTGAGGTCGATACCGTAAGGATTATAAACATCGCGTTGAACCAATCGAAAAGGGTTTCGCTTCCAAAAACGGATTTGATAAATAGAGAATTGCAAACCTTTGAGATAAAGAATACCGACACGGACATCGAACCCGGCAGCTATGGGATAATGGAGCCAATATCCAAGCGATGTAAAGAAACTACATTTTCTGAGGATGTGGATTTGGTTTTTGTTCCGGGAACCCTTTTTGATAAATTTGGCGCAAGATGGGGCTACGGGGCGGGGTATTACGATCGGTTCTTACAAAAATATAAAGAAAAGATGAACGCAAAAAGAAAGAAGATGCCCCCGATAATTGGCATCGCCTTTGATTTCCAAATTATTGAAAACCATTTACCCCAAAAAGCGACCGATGTTCGACTAAATGGGGTAATAACCGATAAAAATGAATATTATGATAGATCGTAATTCTTTTCTTTCTAAAGCATTTTTTCATTGAAATCTTTTTTCCAAATGCGGATGATGTAATTTCCATTATTTCGGGTGGCTTCAAGTTTTAATATATTGGTATTCTCTCAGAAAATATGAGTGAAAAAAACAAGGGCAACGATCAAGCCGGAGAACAACCGTGCTCTTGCGAGCATCACGAAAACTCTCGGAAAAATCAAGAGGCATTTGAAGAAATCGAAGATTCGGAAAAATGCTGCAGTTATCGACCGCCAAAGAAAAAGCAGAAGGAAAAGAACACCAATCAACCTTGCTATTGTGAAACCCACGCACCATCGGACAAACCGCACATGACAGAATGCGGATGCGGCGAAGCCCATGAGAGTTCCAAAATGGGGGATTTCTTCGAAAAGAATAAAAAATTATTATTCAGCTTGGCAATTATCTTTCTTATCTCATCAATTTATCTCGAATTCTTCACGGATTTATTGCTTTTGTCGCAATTATTAGCGCTAGTGACGGTATTATGCTCATGGTGGGAAGTGTTGGACAGTGCAATCTACGAAATAAAACAACGAAAAATTAAGGCAAATACCTTGATGATTGTGGCGGCAATAGGTTCTTTTCTGATTCAGCACGGGCAAGAAGGCGCTACGGCGATATTATTATATAGTTTGAGCGAAGAATTGGAAAAAATGATTGTTGAAAGATCCAAACGTTCTCTGGCGGATTTGATAAAATTGGCACCGGATATCACAGCGGTGAAGCATGGAGATATGTTTGTGCAAACTCCTACCTCACAAGTGCAAGTTGGGGATGTATTTTCGGTGAAAGCGGGAGAACGGGTCCCATTAGATGGAAAAGTCGAATCCGGGAGCGGGTTAATGGATAAAAGTGCGATCACAGGAGAATCCGAACTAATAGAGACAAAAAAAGATGACGTCGTATTCGCCGGGACCTTTTTGGAGAATGGATATTTGGAAATCAAAGCAACCAAGGCTGCAGGAGACAGTGCCATTTCCAACATCGTTAGATTGGTCGAGGAAGCGCAGAAAAATAAGAGCGAAACCGAAAAATTCATCCAAAGATTTGCTACCTATTATACTCCGTTCATTTTCCTCCTTTCTCTGGGAGTAATGATCTTGGCACCGCTGTTCTTTGGATTGGATTTCAATGATGCAATCTATAGAGGTTTGGTATTGCTTGTAATATCTTGTCCTTGTGCGTTAACATTAAGCACGCCTTTGGGAATGGTCATGGGCCTTAGCAAATTGTCGAAAGAGGGGATCTTGGTAAAAGGCTCGAAGCACATTGAGGCATTGGAGAAGGTCAAATATTTTGCGTTTGATAAAACCGGAACGTTGACCACGGGAAAGATAGAAGTGAAGGATTTCATACAAGTAACGAATAAGTATGAATTATCGACGCTTTTATCGATTGCAGCATCTATTGAGTTAAAATCTGAACATAACATCGCCGAAGCGATCCTTCAATATTCCTTGAGGAATCAAGCATCTATTCAAAATATTGACAGATTTGAAATATATAAAGGATTGGGTGTTAAAGCGGAATTGAATCGAAAGCAATACATCATCGGTTCCTCCAAATTTGCCGAATCCCAACAACTATTTATCACGAAAGACCTACAAACCAAATTCAAACTGTCGAACAAACCTTATATTGTCTTTGCGTCGATTAATCCGAATGAAATTTTAGGAATATTCATTTTAAGCGATAAATTAAGGGTTACGGCACCTATTGTTCTTTATGAATTAATAAATCGAGGCTACTCAACGTTGATTCTTTCCGGAGACAACGAAGAAACCGTGAAGAAAATCGCAGATAGTATCTACATTCAAGAGAAACATGGGGATTTACTACCGGAAAAGAAATTGGAGAAGATTGAACAATACAAAGCCCAATCTTCAGGGATCGTGATGGTTGGCGACGGAATCAATGATGCCCCATCGTTGTCTGCAGCAAATGTGGGTATTAGTTTTGGGGACAAAGCAACCGATATTGCGGTTCAGACCTCCGATATCTCAATTTTGAGCAATAATCTCATGAAGATACTCGTACTGATCGACATCTCGAAATTGACGAATAAAAAAATCAAGCAGAACATTTGGATATCCATCATTGTGAAATTCAGCTTCGCGATCTTGACCGTGATTGGTTTAATGAACCTTTGGCTTGCCGTGGGAATCGGGGATATCGGAGTATCGCTGTTTATTATGGCGAATGGATTATTAATATTCAAATATAAAAACCGGTATCGCAAAGATGAAGTGCTTGAAAAACAGCACGATTTCATTGAAACATATTGTCCAAATTGTCAGACCGTGAATATCATTTCAAATCATCACGACAAACCATTACGACCGAGCGGTGAGAATCTTGTTTGTTGGATGTCAGAATATGATGGAGAGGTCGCATGCGAATATCAAGAATCGCTGATCTGTATGAAATGTCATCAAAAATTAATCTTGCAATAAAAAAAACCAATACATTTACGCAAAAAGCCGAATATGATGGAATTATCATGTTTTTTTTATGATCTTAAAAATTCTTTATTGAAAAAGCCTGAAAAAGAAATGGTAGCCAGACTGGGACTTGAACCCAGGGCCTCTGCGGTGTAAGCGCAGCGTTATAACCAACTAAACTATCTGGCTCCAGAAATTCTTTACCACTATAGAGAAAAAATAAACAACTATTTTAAAATTTATGAAAGATGCGCGATTTATTACAACGAATTAAAGATGCGCGACAGTGAAAAAATTGAACACCCCGGAGCACGCGATATAATGACTCCGAGGATATATATGCTACGTCCGAATCAAACATTTGCAGAATTGATTGAATTGATGGATGAAAAACTCATTTCAGCCGTCGTTATTCATGATGATACAATGAACGATTATAATATCATTTCGCACTCCGATATCATTAGATTTATGCACAAACATCAATGCAAATTTGAAGATTTAAGCAAAGAACCATTACATCAGATGATGACCGGACCGATGGGTTCTGTTGACATCGAGGCCAGTGTAGATGATATCATTCGATACATGAACGACAGCGGATTCAAGCGGGTCCTTGTGAAGGAAAACGGAAAGGCCGTTGGGATTATTAGTATGAAAGATATCATTAAATGGTCTTCGGATTATTTTCAAAAGGCAAATCCACTTGTTGTTATGATTATGGAAAATAAATCGGGCGTTTGCTTGGCCAAATATATCTGTTCTACCGTTGATTTAAACCGCTTGAACAAAGATCTCATAGAAATTTTCGGATCGGCCATAAACTCGATCTCTTGTATCACCGAGGAGGTCTTCAAAGAAACGGGGAACTTACGAATCGTTCGAAAAGATAAATATACCATCTTGTTCGAACCCCACGAAGCCATTACCGGAATTCTTATTTGCGACAATAATAGCATAGATCTTCGAAGAAAATTACATGCAATTACAGATCTCTTTCTTCTCAAATATCAAAACATGCTTAACTCGAAGCAGTTTAAAGAAGGCTATTACGAGGAAATCAATATTACGGATATCTGCGAACTCATTGACCCGAAAATAAAAAAAGAGTGAGATCAATAAAGTTCACTCATCAGAATCATCCATTTCGTTTTCTTGATTATTCTTTTGGCTTGAAAGTACGGCACGAATTTTTTCCGGAATAAATAATCCAAATTTTGCCGAATCGATATATTTTCCTATTTTTGCAATAACACCGGGTGCATTTGTTTTTGGGAAAAGCTTAACGAGACTTTCCAAAAAGCCCAACCGATCAATTCGTTCCACATTCAATGAAAAGCCCGCTTTGGCCAATGTCTTTTTGATTGCTTGTCTAGGAACGCCGGCAACAAAAATAAGATGTTGGTTCTGATTCATCCATTCTTTTACCTTCATCAGAAATCCATCCGAAAACTTGCCTTCGACCTTTCGATTATATTTATCATATTCGGTGATTTCAATCTCAACGGGAATATAATCCATCAAAAATCCATACGTGAACACCATCTTCTTAATCATCGCGGGTCTACCGTTGAATAATTGTTCCTCGACAATATTTCTGCGAATAAGAACATCCACGATGGTTCCATCTTTTTCTTCAATGCCCACATCCACAAAAAAGCCATATTTAATTTTACCGACCAATTTCAACGTACCTTTCACGATACTGCCCTTCTTGATCCCATCGAGATCAATTTTCTTTCCGAATTCCTTTATAAGAATATTTTCAATTAACGCTTCATCCCTGCTGTCAAATTTCACGATCACGCGATTTTGTGGATCTAGCGTGATAGCTAAAGCGGGACAATCTATTACTTCACTGATTTTCTGGATCAGCACTTTTTCGACTACGCGAACGACCTCCTCTTTATCGACCAAATTTGGATAGCCATAGATTTTGCGCGCGAGTACAACCGTTTTCAATTTATTACCCCTTTTTCAACAAAGTATAAATTACTAAAAAGCAGAATGATAATTGAAGCTTTGGAGTTGAAAATAGCTATGAGTTCAGAACAACTGAAGCAAGAATGGGACAAATTCTCTTCCACATATACCGGACTTATCGGAGCAATGGTGATCACCAAGGATGGAGCAATTCTAAGCTCGTTTGGAGAAGCGTTCACTACCGAGGCCGAGAACAAAATTATACTCGAGGCTTGGTTAGCAGAAATCTTGAAACCGTTCGTAATCGGTAAGGGTCGGTTTGTTGCATTAAAGAATGACCCCCTTCAATTCGTTTGCACTAATAAAACGGATAATCTATCCATGGTGGGTTCGGTTACAAAGAAAGGAAATTATTGCTTATTATTGGTCGGTCCTTCGAATAATCTCGGAATGCTACCGATGTCTGTTGAATTCAGCAGATGGGTTTGGGAATTATTTTAACACGCTCGGCCCAATTTCATCGACCTCTTTTTTTCTTTTTGGTTCTCTTACCATGAAAGCAAAGCATTTTAATGCTATCGGAAATATTTGGTTACAATTACGTTTGAGATGAAAAGATTATGTTTGGACCAGCTGGTGGAGGATATGACCGTGCATTAACGACATTCAGTCCCGATGGACGGTTATTCCAAGTAGAATATGCGATTGAAGCGGTTAAGAGAGGCACGCTTGCAATTGCGGCCAAAAACAAAGATGGTATCGTATTCTGTTGCGAAACTCGTGAACTTCCATTGCAAGAACATATCGGAAGCGAAAAAATCTTTAAGGTAGATGATCATATTGCGATAGCAATAGCGGGATTGACTTCAGATGCCCGAACCCTCATAGATAAAGCCCGTGTCGAGGCACAAATCAATATTTTAAGTTATAATTCAAAAATCAGCGTTCTCGAAACAACAAAAACTTTGTGCGATGAGATGCAACTTTATACGCAAAATGCGGGTGTTCGGCCGTTCGGAATCGCATTGTTGATCGGAGGCATTGATCTCGACAAAAAGAAACCGGAATTATATTTGACGGACCCATCCGGCGCTTTTTGGGGATACAAATGCACCGCAATCGGAAGAAACTCCCAAGCTGTAAAAGATTATTTGGAAGCGGAATTCAAACCGGAGATGTCCCTTAAAGAAATGAAAGCGCTTCTTGTGAAAGCCATAAAAACCGGAATTGAAGGAGAAATCACAAGCAAAAGCTTCGAAATGGTAGAAATTCTTGTCGAAAAACCCAAATTCCGATTCCTTGAAGAGAAAGAACTTGAAGGGGTCTTGAAAGAAGCAAACAAATAAACACCCAAATAGTCGATAAAACACACATGAACACACGAACACATGAACACACGAACACACGAACACACGAACACACGAACACACGAACACACGAACACATAAACACACGAACACACGAACACACGAACACATAAACACACGAACACATAAACACACGAACACATAAACACACGAACACACGAAACAACAAAACCCCTATTTTTTCTCTAAGATGTACAACATCCTATTTAGATAATTCCATTCCTCTGAACATTCTATAGGAATTTTGACTTCCTTTTCATAGCCGTTTGTCGGATTTACAATTTTAAATTTTTCAAGGGTTGGGATGAGTAATCCATAAGATTTCCCGCTTTCGGTCTTGAATTCCGGCAAAATGATGATGATTTTGCCCTTCTCTTTTAATATTTCGTACGCTTCTTTGAAAAAATCCGTATATAACGGCTCCAAAACTTTTAAAGAGGCTTTTGCTTCGGCATCGGTTGGGTTTCCTCTTAATAACGGTCCAAGCTCAGGTTCACTGATGATATAGTCAACCTTTCCAATCTTATCTTGCTGTAATACTTGAGTGATCTTTGTGGAATCGCCCTCGATTATCTTGAATTCAGATTTCGATTTCGGAATATATCTATTCTTATACCAAACACAATTTTTATTCGCTTGTTTTACTCGTTCAGGGTTTATTTCAACACCTATGACATTGCATCCGATAAATAGGCCCTCGGAAAGTATCGTTCCTAACCCGCAAAAAGGATCTAAAATGATTTCGCCGGATTTAACACCGGAAATATTGACCAGCATCCGCGCGATTCGAAAAGAACTCGTGATACTGAAGTCCTTAAACGGTCTATTGTCCGTTTTTTCTTTATATTCCATAGGATTTGAAAATTCATGTTCGTCGCTGATGAACACTTTCTCTTTTTTTTTATCAATGTGAATCACAAAATGAGAATGTTTAGCTTGCTCAAGGGGTTTCGATGTTGATTTGAACAACGCAGACAAAGATAACTCTTCATATTCTGCTTTGATCCCTTTTTCAGAAGCCACTCGCTTAATGATTCCTTTTATCCATGAACGACACGCGCGGAGTGCGGGTTCATCTTGGAACGTATCACTGTGGAGATCGATCGAAAACCTCCATTTTCGCTTGTTACCAAAATCAAATTGATAATTTGCAATAGCGATATCCAAAGACTCAAATGGGCTTGATGATTTTACCTTGGAAATTTTTGTAGTCCCTGCTAATCGAGGTATCAACAATTTCGGATTGAAATGTTCGATATCAAGAACAACAGAATGAGATAACACCGAATTGAATCTAAAAGATAAATCGATGGTTTTTAGCAGAGAAAGTAATTCCAAATATGAAAGTTCGGGATTGCGGCCAAATGTGAAGATAAACTCGCCCACATTCGTAATAAATTGCTCTTTTCTTTTATGCATTCTGATGTTGGGTGCACCGAAAAAAAGAAAAGGCGCGGGAGATTTGAAATTTTTAAAGTGAAAGCGACATGCACGGCGAACTTGTGTTTATGAAACTTTACGAAATCGGGAGAACCGTAGATTTGGAAGCCTCACAACGATTATTATCAAGTACCCGTGTAAAATTTAAGCTTTCTACCAAAAAAGGGACACCCAGTTATGTAAATTTGCCTAGTCCATTGTTCTTTGATGTCGAGTCTCTTCCTCCAATTGAATCCCCCCATATCACCGGTGCGAACCTTTGTTGTAAAATATATGTAGATGGTGTGATATCTCTTCTTGCGAGGCTTTCGTTTGAAACTATTGAAATGGAAAAGCTCCATGAAATTGCACTCAGCCATGTTTCTTCAAAATTTGGCGAGTCAACAATTGAACAATGGCTTGATAATCATTTTAAAGCAATTTTTGAATTAATTAAGCCAACCGTGGAAATTGGCTTATATGATTTTAAAGAAACGGAAACCGAAATCTATTCAATTTTATGTATCCATGATAATTTGGAGGATCCGTACGATTTCGTTCTCAAAAACGGGAATTATTTCGCTACATTACTTATGGACGAAGATTATCGCATACAATTACATGAAACTCAAATTATGGAAACACTCAAAAACCCATTTTCATTTCTAAAAAACGATTTGGTAATATACGACCTTGATCGCACATTGATCATTGATCCGAACAAGGATTATGAAGATATTTTATTGATAATTGAGATGGCAGTCTACCAATTATTGGAACTCAGAGCACTAGACCTAATTTGCAATGAACGGCTTGAAATTGTTGAATCAGATTTGAAAATGATTTTTAAAAAAAATAAAAATTTGAGAAATATCGCAAAAAAATTAAAAGATTTGTTGCCGTTTCATTATGATCTCATTTTCATATTAGAAAATATCGAAAACTCTTCAAAAATCATCGGAGACTATTTTTTAGCAAAGCAATACGAACATCTCTGCACGATGCTTGAGTTAAATAAATGGACGAAATCCGTTCGTGATCATCTCGACTATTTGGAGCAATTACTCAACATGGCTAAGTCGGAAATGAATGAAAAAACAATGCTTCTTCTCGAAGCGGGCTTAGCATTTATATTCACTTTGGAATTCATTTTATGGTTAATTCAATTACTTGGAGCTGCGTGATCTGGCTCGACAATCTTCTCCGCATCCTTCACATCAATCTTCTTCACCGAATCCATGGCGGCATTTAATTTTTCAAGAGCCGCTTGGTAAAACTTCTTTTGCTCTTCGATAAGATGGGTTAAAGAGTCTTGTATCTTCTTTATCTTTTCCGAGTTGAATTTCACGGTTTCTGCTTTTGCTTCACCTTCTTCTTTCTCGAATTTCTCTTGAGCTGCCTTTAATTTGGCTTCTGCGGCTTCGACTTCTCCCGGTTTTCCTTTTCCTTGAGCCGCCGCTTGTTTCTTCTTTTCGAGATCTTTTTGTGCAGATTCGAGTGCTTTCTTTGCTTTATCCGCCTCTGAAATTTCGGTCATGAGAACCTTATATTTTTCAGAAATTTCGTTGAGAGGGCCGATGAATCTCGCTTTCAAAGCTTCTGTTTTTGCTTTTCTCGCATTCTCAATTGCTTCCATAGCACTTGCGATGGATTCAAATGCGTTTCCTAAACTAAATTTCTCTGTTTGGGCGTATTCTTTAAATGCTTGAATTCCTTCAAGAGATTCTTTGGTTAGATTACTCTCCGCTTGGAGAAATTGCGTGTTCTCTTTTATAACTTTTTGGATCGCTCCGCTGGTTGCCTTTAGCTTATTCATTGCTGCATCAATCGATCCCTTAATTTTCTCGAGCACTTTACTCATTTTCATCACCACAAATTCAAGGTGTACCCAAATATTGATCGAACCGATATTTAAAAGTATTGGGTTAAGAAATTATTGCGAAATCTTGATTTAGTGCGAAATCTTTTCTTCAATGACACGAATCAAGCGAAAAAAGAGATTCGGAAAAAAATATTGTCGTTATTTTGATTATTTTTTGGTTTTATAGCCTAGGAAAAAACAAGTCACAAGAGTATCTACGATATATTTACTCGAATCAAGATTGGTAATAAATTTCCAGATTTTAGAAGGCGCCATCCAAAATGATTGGATATCTTCTGTCTCCTCCATTTCTGTTTTATCGATAGCTTGCTCATCGACTTGAATTTCCACGATCGCTGTTGTTTCATCGGTCAAACCCGCACTTTTACAAACCGGATGAATCACATTTTTAACAACACCGGAATAGCCCGTTTCTTCCTTTAATTCACGTAAAGCAGCTTGCTCAAAAGTCTCCCCTTCATCAACTAATCCCGCAGGAAATTCGATCACCACTTTATTTAGAGGGACACGTGGCTGAGAGATTAAAAGATAGCGATTTTTCTTGGATCTGCAAATACATGTAACAACTTGCCGGTTTCCTTTTCGAGACACATAATCCCATTTCAGCGTATTTCCATCCTTGCTAATAAACTCAGCAGATTTGAATGCGAGCCATTTTGTTGTGTAAAGTTCATCGATTTTTTTTATTTTCATGGGTATAGCCACCTTTTACTTTTCTTTCTTTTTTCTGAAAATCGTTAATAACATTATTCCCAAAATGAGAAGAAACCCAATCCCTATCGCGGAATTAACCAGATTCTCCACAGATTCATCAGAGATCAAATAACCAATTATTTGAAAAATAATTCCGGAACCTAAAATGAAATTAACCATATTCAAGATCTTTTCTTGCCGTTCTTGCGACTCTTCTTGCTTGTCGAGATAAATACTATTTAATGAAGCCGAATTCAGTTCAATTTTCTTTAAAATTCGTTCCCAATTGGCTTCGATTTCGTAGATTGACATTAACCGATTTAACACGGCAGTATAATGTTGACGATAACTTCTCGTGAGATCAGTGAAAATAGGCGCAAGTACACTTTGCAATCCATTTTTTAAGCGCTTTGAATTTTCGAGATCTTCTTTTATAGTCTTAATATTTTTACTTTCGTAATTCGATTGTGAAAGGATTTTTGTATCCAAATCGATAGAACTATTAATCAATAACATAGAATGCAGAATAACTCGGATCCTAGCAATTGTTTTCAAGACGCTTTCGTACATATACCCGGTTGAGCTTGGAGTATCGTTATCCTTTTTAAAATAAAGAGAATAATTTTCAGGATTCATATATATATCCTCATATTAATTTACGCACGGGGACTTTAAATACCGACGTGG
>CAZUTM010000045.1:0-30525 GCA_964623665.1 uncultured archaeon | reverse complement strand
AGTCAATTTCAGCCGAAGTGGAAAATTTCTTGTATATGTCAATGTTTTTCATCTTTATAGCCATTAATTTTTGGTTGTATGTTATTAATATTCTTCCGACATACTTCAAAGTCAAGAAAAATCCCGAGTTATTGGTTCATGATCCCGTGATGACCCGAAACTATGATGAATTTCTCCGGATGTTGGATCGGAAATACGACGGCAAAAAGAATGATGATATTATCAAAGATCTTACGAGGAAGGCACTCCATCTTGTTATGTTTTCATTAATTCTGGGTATTGATTGGTATGCCCATTTGATTGAACCGCAACTTGCCGAATATGGATTAACTCCTCTTGCTTTTCGAAATTTCATGTATATTTCCTTGGCGATGTTCTTTGTTTTTATGTTCACAATTGCTGATCTTCTTAGAATTACGAATTTCCACGTATTGCCGGATTGGGCTCGCAAGTGGTATGCCAAAAGTTTGGAAGCCAAATCTGAAAGTTATACGCTGATCTCGAGTGTTCCATTTTTGTTGACCACGCTGATGTTTATCAATGCGCCCGTTCAAGTGCTGTTCGGTGCTTCAGTGGTCTCTTGCATTGCGGATGCGGCGGCTTCGGTGGTGGGTAAGAATTTCGGAAAGCATAAAATGAATAATTTTGGGCGATATCCGCATAAATCGTTTGAAGGGTTAATTGCGGGTGCCTTGTTTTCATTTGCAGGTGTGGTGTTGATCTTTAAGTTCTATCCTTTGGCCGGATTGAATGAGTTGGTTATTTATCTTTGTGCGCTTCTCTCAGCGCTTGCGTTTGTCTATATTGATGCGTTCTCCGAAAAGCTTTGCGATAACATCTTGAATACCCTTATTCCTGGCTTGGCAATCTTGGCTTGTATAACCATCTTTTAAGAAAGCCTTGAGAAAAAATCTATTTGTCGAAAAAGCGAAATGGATTTGTTGCATGGCATTTTTTATTCCTTTTTCATATATCTTTGTGTACTGCGATTTGAGTGATTATATTTTTGCTCTACGCTTGGAATCTCTTGTTTGTATTTTTTTTTCAAAAGACTTCTTCAATTTTTTTCTTCTTGGAAAGGACCAAATCGGCTTTTTCTAAGCAAGTCGGAATATCGATATTTTGTGGGCATTTCGGTTTGCATGCTCCGCATTTGATGCACAAAGATGCTTTTCCATTATTGGGTTTCATTTGTAATTCTTTTTTATTTTTTGCCAATCGTTTGTAGCGCATTCGGACGAACGCCTGCATGAAACGATTTTCGAATGATCCCATTTTCATGCCTTCAGCGTTGAGAAATGCAAAATTTTGTGGGATATTCACCCCATGCGGGCATGGCATGCAATAATTACATGCAGTGCATGGCACCACGATGTGTTTATTGAAAATGGCTGAGAGTTCTTGGATGATTTGGTTTTCTTCTTGAGATAACGAATTAATACCCGAGCGGTTGGCGCTTTCAACATTTTCGTTCAATTGTTTCAAGTTGGACATGCCGCTGAGAACAACGGATATTTCTGGTTGATTCCATAAAAATTGGAGTGCCCAATCAACCGGTGTTCTTTTAATCGGGGATTTATTCATTATTTCCAGAGCTTCTTTTGGCGGGTTAGCGAGATAGCCTCCCCGCAACGGTTCCATGATGACCACGGCTAATCCTTTTGCATGAGCGTATTTTAGCCCTTCGGTTGTCGCTTGAACGCCCGTGTCCATGTAGTTGTATTGGATTTGGCAGATCTCCCATGGATACATATCCACAATTTTTTTGAAGGAGGGCAGAGTATCATGGAATGAAAATCCGAAATGTTTGATGATTCCGCTTTCTTTTAGTTCTTCCATCTTCTTTAATAGGTTAAATTTTTCTAATTTCACGGCTTCGTCTTGATTGAGATGGTGGAATAAATAGACATCCAAATAGTCCGTATTGAGTTTTTTTAGTTGTTTGTTTAAATAAGAATCAAAAGCATCTGCGCTGCGCACCAGCATCGTCGGAAGCTTTGTTGCAAGGTGTACTTTTTCTCTGTAGCCGCCTTGAAGGGCCATTCCCACGATCACTTCACTTTGACCTAAATGATAGGGGTAGGCCGTGTCGATGTAATTTACACCCAAATCAATTGCGTTGCGGATCAGATCGATTGCGGCTTTTTGATCTACACCGGGCACGATTTTTTTCTTTGGAAGTCTCATGGCACCGAGTCCCAGAGCCGAAACTTCCCAAGGCAATTTGCCCATTTTTCGATATTGCATATCTTTGATTCTATCGTTGAGATATTTAAAGATTTCAGTTAAAAAATAAAAATGTGATAAGGATTTATTAGAAGATGTACATTACAAAATAAATGGCGGCTCCGCAGAGAAGCGGGTTAAGCAAATTGTCGGAAATCTTGACTGAAAAGAGATCAATCAGTAAAAATATCAATGCGGCAAACGATGCTGCCCCAAACACGCGAAGGATATCGAAACTATCCGAATAGATAAAAAAGCAAGCAAACACCGCAGCATAGACCGAAATGAGTGCGGCCATTGAACCTTCGATTGATTTCTTTTTGTTAACGGGCCACTTATGCTTCCCGAAGCGTTTTCCGACCATAGATGCAATCGCGTCGCTTAAGGATGTGATGATTCCGACCGAAAAGAGAACGGGGATCGGGGTGAATATAAACGGAAACATCGCAACTACCATCGGTGTACTTGTCAAAACGGTGTCTAACTCATCAGGCACCATTGAATGACAGATCCATCCGTAAGCCCATTCCGGCAACGCTTCGAATCGATTCCAGATTCTGCACAGATCCTCCAACATGAACATCTGAACGAAGGCCAATGCGATTGTGAGAACCAAAAAGTAATAAAAGCCGAGCGGGTCTATATCTACCGCCAAAATACCGAGATCTGCAAGTAAAAATGACATATGATAGCAAATGATTATGACTGCAACTGGAAGGAGATGCAATCCCTTACGTTGCATATCTTTTTTGGGATCATCCACATAATTTTCAATGAATTCATCTTTGAAGCAAGAATAATTCATCTTCTTCTTCCGTTCCGGGTCTTTTTGAGTCCGGTAATACGATCCGATAAGCATATATGCAAAAATCAATCCTTCGATTGCAAGAGCAATGAACATCAGATTGAAAAAGAATTCTTTTTGGCCCTCGGTGGTTTGCGTGGGCAGAAAAATATTCGGTAACCCCAAAGCCAAAATAATAAGCAAAATGCCTAAAATTGTTTCATTATACAATTCTTTAGATCCTTTCCCTCGTACGTTTGATTTAGACCAAAATGAATAGATGATCAATAACGTTCCATAAATTATAAACAAGATTTGGGTGAGTATAAGCCCTAATATCAAAGTTAATCCTCCAAAATTTCAAAATTGGAAATCTCCACTTGAACTCGAAAAGCATATTGTTGAATTAAAATGAAAGCACGAGTTTTCACAAGCGGAGTCGTTGTAGTTGTACAAAAATGAGCGAAGATATTCTATGCTAAAAGCTATGAAAAAGTTCGGAAAAAAAGGTTGAATTAAATTGAAAATTCAATTCCATCCGTCGGTTTCTTCTTTCGGTTCTTTGGATTCAATAGTATCCGGTTTTATTCCATCTTTAGCGGCAGACCACGCATCTTCTGTTTCTTTAGTTAATTCTTCTGCGGGTTTATATTCATCCGTAGCCTTTGTTTTTACGATTGCTGCGGCATTTGCGGGTTCGGAAGTGTCCGTTTCTTTCTTTGCAAAGTTTTGTTTAATATTTTTTACTTTTTGGAAGAACCCGACTTTTTCTTGAGGCATTTCGTAGAACTCCCGTTTCTTTTGTTTTAAATAATAAACATATCCGACAAGCGATCCTGCAGCCACAATACCGATCCCTATTCCGATAGCAACATAATTCGGCGGCTCTCTTGCAATTTTTACTTCAATGCTTTCCGGAGAGAGATTCATTGCCAAATCCGCTACGACCACTTTATAATAGAAGGTTCCAAATTCCGTGAGATTTTCTCGGAAAAAGGTTTCTTCTACGGTCGCGATGAGGTTGCTGCTGTTCGCGGTGAATTGTGAAGAATTGCTTCGGTGAATGTTATAGAAGATCTTTTCTGTAGACCCTGCGGGTGCTATCCATGTTAGTAATACTTGATCTTTATCACGCGTGCCGGTGATTGTTTCCACTTTATTCGGTGCGGTAAAATCTGCGATTATGGTTTTCGTCCATGTATAAAATTCATAATATACCTTCACGGTGTAAAGCCCTTCTGCCGGAATGGTGAATGCTTTGTTTAAAGTTTTACGTTCAAGGAACCCTTCCGTACCCAATTGGCCGTTAAACTCAACGTTCATTTCCACCGCAACGTTGATTTCAAATCTGAAATTCATAGTGCGTTTGTTAGAATAATGCTGTCCTTTGTAATAATTGGTTTCGTCCATGAAATAATTAAGCACGGTTGGCCTGATGATTGTGGATGTGCTGTAGTCGAAATACCACGAAGCGATATTATTATCACGATCGAACACGGTTACATTCACAGAAATTCCTCCTTCAAGGAGGTAGTCGCTCGGCATATAATAATAGAAATAAATCCCATTTTGAAGCATTAATGGAAGAATACTGCAGTTCTCTCCTTGATATGCGGCACCGGAACCGTTCTTGTAATAAAAGACCACATGGGAGACCCCCGCACCATCAGATTGGTCAGAAGTGTTAAAGCAGAAAATATAATTCCAAAATGTTCTCATCGAAGTGGTGACATTGCTTCTATCCCTATCCAGAATTAAGGTCGGGGCAAAAACATCGATTGCTCTGAAGGAGAAACTCGTGGTATTCTGGTTATTTGAGGTGTCGTTGATGCTGAATCTGATGTGAATGGTGGTGTTCCACGCATAGTTTGAATATGGAATGGAATAGTTGTACATGAACCAATTGGCTACCGTCGTTGAACCGGAGGATGTCACCGTCAAAGCAATGGGTGAACCGAATCCTGTCTGATTGTACCCAATTTCCAAACGCGCGGTGGCCGGGTTGACTTGAGCGGCTCTGAAATTCTTTGACGCCAAGAAGGAAAGATATTTTGTTTGGTTATACACTACGTTTTGTGTTGTTTCATTCGACATCGAAACATCGGGGGGCCTCAAATCAACTACCGTAAAATTCCAGACCTTGAAAATTGTATTTCCGGCCGAATCTTGCGCATGAATGAAGAAATGCAAGACCGTACCAAGTTCAAAATCATCTTCATCCCAAGTAATGCTGGTCTCCTCCAAAAAGGTGACTCTTCTACCCACACCGGTAATCGAAGCATAATACGTCGAATCCAAATAATTGGTGGGTGCGGAGCCGTTCACTTTGTAGCCTTTCACCACAAGATACGGCCCAATGATTGTATCAAAGCCCGAACCCGAAACATAATCGGTCACCAAGAATTGCACGAATCCCGCATAGCCTAAATCACCATAAAAAGATCCGGGTTTGTTTGGATTGGGCCTTATCGCCTCGCTTGCGTAAATTTGGACTTCGGGGGCATCAAAATCCCTTGCCATAAAGCTATAAATCGGGCTTACCGCAATATTGGGCGTGCCGCCGTATGTTCGGCCGTCGTGCACCCATATTCGGAATTTGATCGTGTTTTCTGCCCTCAATTTGTCTTGAGGAATTATAAATTGTAATGTTTGACTTTGGGCTCCTTGATTAACTGTCGCTTCTACGTATTGGTTTATCTGATCATAAACCGGATCAGCCCCATAATAGTTCCAAGAGAGTCGCGCATATTTCAAACCTGTGCCGCCAGCATCTGTGACCGGAACGGAAATCAGCATATCTTGTCGATAATTCGGGTTTACATTATAATTTGGAGTTCCGATACTGGGTGCTTGTGAGTCATAAACGTACAATCTCAACGTTTGGGTCCAAAATTCTCGATTTTCATTAGATTCGCGGAACCGAATTTTGTAGGTGTGCAGTCCCGTTGGGGTCACTTGTTTGAGAGAGCCGCCCGGTATGTTGATGGTGAACGGGTTCGAGGATCCGGATGCCGCAAAATAAGGGTCGGAGGCATCGACTAATCCATCCTGTTCGTCGTAGTGAAACCTGATTTGTGCGCCGTTTGTATCGAGCGAAAATCGTGTTTCCAAAAAGTTCAAATTAATTTGCTGGCTCGATCCCGAAGGAAGCGCATCATGCGTTTCGGTTACATTTAGAGTATAGCATCTGATGTTGATATAATCGATTTTTACCCATTGATCGTCATCGTATGCGAGAAGATGGATTCGTAATGAAAGATAATTCGAATAGGGAATTCCTCGTAATTGAAATGAACGTTCGATGGTTTCTTGGTCATTGAATGGGTTTGTTTTTGTATATGTATAGATGTTGTTTCCCAAATACCCTCCGCCCGGTGTGGTACTGTATTCTAAATATAGAAATGAGGTTACCGGAACCGGAAATTGAATTCCGGGATAATTTTTTAGCCGCGTATCTATTTTATTTGCCGTAAATCGAATCGACACTTGGGCATCTCCGATTACTCCATCAACGGGCATCAAATTGATGGTTGTAGCGGTAACATCTTCCGGTAACCCGGGATCTTGGTAGGGGAGTTCTCCCGCTTGCATATATAACACACTTTCTGACCTTCTCACTTCACAAACACCCATTGTAGAACTATCGAGTTCCCACATATGCGGTACATAGTTATCATTGAACGTTTCCATTAATGGATGCACCTCCAAGCGATAACTTTTGATAAAATCCGCACTTGTTGGCTCTTCAATAGAAACGGGTTCTTCATTGATTATTTTTGTATTATCTCGAGTATCCCCTTTGGCCGTTTCTTTAATATGATTTGCCATCGGAGAAATTGCTTGAATTGTTAAAAGGAACAACGAAAATACCACTAATGTTAGAATCCTTTTTTGTTTCATATTTTCCGATACGTTTGAGAGATATATATTAATTTTTAACGAACAAGCAATTTATTTAATCATTCTGACAAGAGAATTGAACAATTTTGTCGAATTTCGAAGGTGTTTTGTAGCATATGGCCGATAATTATAGGGCATGGGGGTGCGCGCCGTATCGAATTTTGGTGATTCATGGCGGCCCGGGTGCTGCGGGAGAACTCGCTTCGCTTTCCAATGAGATTTCCAAATCTATTGCGTGCATCGAATTACTTCAAACTCAATCAAAGGTGGAAGAGGAGATTCAAGAGATTGGTGAGGTGATTTCAGCGAATATGCAAATTCCAATAATTATGGTTGGGCATTCGTGGGGTGCTCTGATTTCATTTTTATTTGCGGCTCGGTTTCCAAGCATTGTTCAAAAATTGGTCTTAATTGGATGCCCTCCGCTTCGAGAAGAATACGTCGAACGGGTTCGCAGAACGCGATGGGAACGCATGACATCAGAAAAAATACGAGAATTAAAAGAAATCGAGTCAAGATTGGATGATTCTGACCCCACCATACGAACCCAAGCCTTTCAAGAATTCGGTAAATTTTATGAAGAAATCGACTCCTTTTCGCTTGATAAAACACTGCAACTCTTGGATCCGAAATATTTGAAATACTCCTATGAAATTGCAAATAAAATTTGGATGGATTTTCTTCCGATTCGAAAGACCAATAAGTTACTCGAAGCAATTTCCAAAATTTCATGTCCATTAGTATTTATCCATGGAGATTTTGATCCTCATCCTATTTTGGGATTTGAAGAACCGTTGAAATCAATTCAAAAACCGTATATTCTACATAAGTTGGAAAGGTGTGGGCATTCTCCTTGGATTGAAAAATATGCGCATCAAGAATTTCACCGGATTTTAAAAAAAGAATTATCGTTATAGCCGATTATTTGATTCTTTTAAAAATATGTATTTTTTTCATCTTATCTTCAAATAAAAGCATCAAGATGCCTGCAAGCGAAATCAATAACAAAAAGATACTCATCCACTGGTATATCGGTTGCTCATCATGATATTGAATCGACTCCCAATATTCATAAAGAAATAACGATGATATGCCGGAAATAATGCATAGGAAAGTAAAGATGAGATACTTTCTATTGATTCTTCTATCTCCCAATGTGAACAACAAGGGCATAGCATAGAATCCATAAACCAGAACGAACGTGAAGATGTAAATGTTATAACACTGAACCGAAAATAAGATATAACAGGATTCAATGATATAAGAAACGACCAAGATTACCATCGTGAATACTAAAAGAATCAAGATCTGAATGTTTATCAGAGGCTCAAAGTTTTGGCTTGGAACGCCCAAATTCCATTTGCTCATCAAATAGAGAATTAAAAACGGCAGCGCCCAAAAGAA
This sequence comes from uncultured archaeon, assembly GCA_964623665.1. Lineage (GTDB taxonomy): Archaea > Asgardarchaeota > Lokiarchaeia > Sigyniarchaeales > Promethearchaeaceae > CAZUTM01. The sequence continues at coordinate 22,211 of CAZUTM010000045.1, read as the reverse complement.
ATATCTGTAATTATTCGAAAAGGATAAAATTGGAAGCATCACAATTATCACCGAAAAATCCCGAAGAAAATCTTGATTTGTGTATTCCGGAATTTTATGGGTGAAGATCGGAATAAAACGGGGCAACACAATTATCGCCATCAGTATAAGTTGATAGAATGTATAGGGGGAAATAGGAACCATGAATATACTGAATATCGGAGAGAAAAAGGCCACATCTCTTTGTTTATAAAAATACGGAATGGTGATCGTCCGATTCGCTTGGGAGAAGTTCCAATACACGAACGATTCAAAATCCAACATCAGAAAGGGCAATGCAATGATGAACCAACTTAGAGCAAATAAAATTACATAACTCACGAGTTGCTTAAGGTCCCTTTTAGTCCAAAAATAATAAAATACGGGGATAAGTCCAAAGAGCGGAAACAATTTGTAAGACGTTCCCAGAGCCAATAAAATCGCGGATAGCGAATATTTTTGCTTGAAAAAGCAGTACACTGCACCAACGGTGAATGCAGAGGTAATAAGTTCGTCGCAACCAACAAAAATTCCCGGATAATAGGAAGCGGGCATGATTGTATAGAAAATTGCAGAGAGAAATGCTTTGTTCGAATCCATAATAACCTCTGCTATCAAATATATCATTATTACGATGACTATTTCGGAAATGAGCCAAGGAAGTTTAATTGCCCACACATCGGCTCCGAATAACCGCATCCAAAATCCATAAAAAATGTAATTCAAGGGACCATTGGGATGCATCGTATTAAAATAAAGGTCGACATCCACAATATGAGACCCCGGTAAAATGAAATCGGAATACGGGATAATCCCGCGAAGGAACAAGGTTCCGGTGAAGCGATAAAAATCCACATCATCGGGAAAAATACGAACAAAGATCAAAGTGAGTTTAAGGACCAAATTCAAACAGATGAGATATACGAATCGCATCGTTCTCGTTAAATTGAACGGATGAATAAGATTTTTGATGAGAAGCTGCAGTTTCTTTGGGGATTTTTCATGCATCTTATAATTAAAAAAGCATTTTCGGTATATTTAATTTGGGTTTGAAAATCGAATATTTTTTAATCTTTTGGCGGTTTTTGATAGTATAGATCTTTTTATGGGCTAGTAGATCAGCGGTAGATCGTCTGATTCGCATTCAGAAGGTCAGGGGTTCAAGTCCCCTCTAGTCCACTTTTCAAGATTTTTTGTATTAGAGTCTTTTTCATGGTTTTTGTTTCTTTTCCAATTGATGGATTTTTATGGCTTTTCATATTAAATTACGCACTTTCTTTATAAATGGATTGTGTAAATTCTTATGAAATCCATATGACTCTCGAAAAGTAGTTATTTGTTGAATCTATGATTAAAGGAATCTGATTTCGAATGGCGTATCTCCGCCTAAATTAAAAATGCGCAGAATTATATAATGATTCGAATCGATCGGATGATTAAATAATTTTTCTCCTTTTTCTTCATCAATTTCAACCGTAATTGTGGAATCTAACAGCGATTCATCGATAATTTCATATTTAATTTCCGCAACACCCGCTCTGCCCGTATTTACAATTGCGATGAAGAGAGGTGTGCATAAATACCCCGGAACGATCATGCTCATTTTGGCTTTCATTTGCACATGAGGCGACCATTTCTCCTTGGGTATGAGAAAATGGCCTTTATCGGCATCGATTGGATTGCTTTCGATTTCCTTGAGCAGGATTGCATCCGCGGCTTCAAAATCTTCAAAACATGTAAAATATGAAGGTTTCCAACGATAGGAATCGGATTTTTCAGAAAGATATATATAAATGTTCTTTCGGTCGAGTTCGAGCAATGGTTGTAAAAGAGTGAGCGGATAAATTGGATTATCTTTGTCCCAGAACACAAAGAGTTTAGTTAATGTATTTTTCAGAGCGTTTACATTGTTCCGGGTTTTCCATGCAATTTGGTTTTGTTCTGGCGTGCCGCCGATGAATTTTCGCATAATCACGTTGAAATCCTTTCTTAAGTTCGATTTATAAAGTTCCGCAATATCTGCAATCCCAAAAAAGGATGCTGCGGTTCTGAATAAGTAAGGAAACTTCGCTAAAGCGGAATACACGATGGATCCTCCGCCCAAAAAGCCCCAGATATGAAGGTTTGGGTTGTGTGCTTTAAGAATAGATTCCAATGGGCTTTCTAACTGCTCAACTTCTAAAAAGAATTCGGGATGAAGCTGGTAGAATTCCGCAATCGCGTCCACGATATCAAAGATTTCCCAACACCCAAAGTCTCTTTCTCCCGCGGATTCATTATATCCGCGCATTTCAGGGATAATGCATGTGATTTGCTTTGAAGCGTAATAGCGTGCGGTTTCAAAGAGTTCTTCTCCGGAGCCTCTGAAATCATGAACCAAAACAAGAATCGGATTTGTTTTTGTGGAGGGAAGGTTGGGCCGATAGACCGTAGCATGGAGCGGTTTCAATCCGTCAATGGTGCTTTCGTATTCAATACAATCCTTGATAATGTTCCCCATGATTTTTTCCCTTTTTGATTGGTTGGAAAAGCAGCTTAATCCGTGTACGTTGCAACGCTTCCATAAGATTCGTTAAGAGAAACGCTGATTCGATTCTTCGGATACTGCTTTTTTAATCTTCCGTGAATATAATATGCAAGACATTCTGCTGTGGTGGCTTTAATATCAAGCAATTTTACATTACTTTTTGGCAATACATAGGTATAACATGGTGTAGATACATGATAATAAAGTCCTTCTTCTTTAATTTCAAACCCCGAATCTTTTACCGCAATTAAAAAGTAATGGTCCAATTCTTCAATCAACTCAAGGACTTTAGCTTTCACGGTAGCGAAATCATAGATGTATGAATGTTCGTCGAGTTCACCAAAGAGTTCCACTTGAACCACGTAATTATGACCATGGATCCGGCTGCATTTCTCGTGATCCAGCAGAAAATGAGCCGCACTAAAGGAACATCGAGGATCGGTGATTTTTATAGAAAAGACCATCAATAAAAAATAAGAGGAAAACAAATATCAATTTTTGCTATTTCATTGAAACCTATTTGCGTGATAGCGGATCAATTAATTTATTTTCCGAAAACGCTTTTTGTCTTTCAATACACGTTCCGCAAACACCGCATGGGACATCGCCACCCTTATAACAAGACCATGTTAATGAAAAGTCAACCTTTAATTCCGCTCCAATTTTTACAATCTCCGCTTTCGACTTGTATAGAAATGGTGCTTCTATGGTGATAGGATAGTAATGGCACAACGATGCGGCTTTTTTCATCGCATCCACAAACTCCGGTCTGCAATCCGGATAAAGAGCATGATCTCCACTGTGGGCTCCGTAAAACACGATCCCTGCATTTTTATCAATGGCATATGCAATTGCTATACTCAGAAGAATCATGTTTCGGTTTGGAACTACGGTGGATGTCATATTTTCTTCAGAATAGGTGCCTTCTGGCACTTCTTTCGCGCCAACAAGGCTCGATTTCCCTAAAAAGCCTTTAACAGCATCTAAGGAAATGATTTGATGAGGGATGTTTAATTTTTTGCAATGTTCTTCTGCAATCTTCAATTCCTTCTTATGCTTTTGTCCATAATCTATCGACAGCGCATAAACCGAGTATCCTTTCGAGATAACCCAATAAAGTAATGTTGTAGAATCCAATCCGCCCGAGAGAATAAGGATTGCGGCGTTTGCATCTGGTTTTTGATAGCTCATGAGTGCAACAATGCATCATCGCATTAAAGGATTTAATATTATCAAAATTCTTGGCTGATACATGTCTAATCCTTTTAGATTTAATGATCCGCCGAATGTCTCAAAGAATATTCATATACTTGTGTATCTGAAGAGATATACAGATATTTTTTTGACCGAATATTTCTGCAAAACGTTGAGTATGCTGCATAATCGTTTGGAAGGAGGGCACATCTTTGTAATTATTGGTTGGACTCACGGGTTGGACGACTAGCCCTATTTGAATTACCTCATCTTCTTTATTCCATTTTGCGATCTCCTCGATATAAGGAATTAAAAGCGAGGCATCAGAATGTTTGGTAATTACCAACTTGAAATATATGCCGCTGTTTCGAATATCCTTGGGTTGTTTGCTTCGTAATGCATCTAAGGCATTTTTTCCGAATCGGAGTTCTTTTTCAATCAGCGATTTCCAATCCGCAGCCGCACCCGATGCTTTATCCTTAAGATCAATGGAAAAATAATCGAAAACGGCATAGCCGGGATCCCACTGCGTGGCGCCATTGGTTTCTAGAAAAAGTTTTTTGTTGTCTTTTTTAAGAAGGTTTGCTGATTCAATGAGAAAATCGGGTTGGATCGTAGGTTCTCCGCCGGTGAACGATATTGAGTGCAGATCTGGTGTTTCGATTTGCTTGACTAATTCTAATACTCTTTCTGGGGTGATCGGATTCTCTATAAACTCAAAAAGAAGAGATCCCGAGATTTTTTCGATTCTGAATTTAGGTTTGCTTTCAAACTTTGCTTCTGGAGAATCGCACCATTCGCAACCTTGAGAACCGAATTCTCCTTTGGCTATGTTACATCCTGTTAATCGAATAAAAATCTGTCTTCTTCCCATGGTCGATCCTATAACGGAACCGCCTTCGCCTTGATAAGATGAAAATATTTCTGATAAATAGCCTTCCGACAATGATTTCCCTCTTTAATTTTTTAACATAAAATTATTTTCGAAGTTCCATGCCTTTTTTGGTGATTGTATACATAACTAATTCCGAATTTTTGAGCGAATCGCAAGATCCCGAGCATGCGCCGCATGCAGAATCTTCACACATCCCGTTTGAGATTAACCCTTGTTTCAGCAGATCAGTCATAACGATTCGCAGTTTTTCTTCTTCAATATTTAATTTGGATTGAATCCATTTGAACGATGACCCCTGTGTCGGATGTAAAAGTTTCAAAATTGCAGATTTCTGTTCCTCACTCATTCTAAATTAAAAAATGCTTCATCAAAAAAAAAACCATCAGTTTTAAATACTAATAAAACTAATAATAATATAGTTAGTATTTTTAGTAAATTTAGTATGGAGGAAAATTAAAAATGCCGAGGATCATTCATGTATTTTTCAGTTCGCCTGAAAAAGAAAGAATTATCGAACCGATTGAAGAAATGAAAGCAGATAAACTATACATCTTCCTTTTCAAGAGAGGAAATGATATCATTGATCACAACATCGAAATTACTCGGGAAAACGCCAAAATTTTAAAGACCAAATTTCCCGCGTTGGAAGTTGAAGAGATCGGAGTATCCTTCACCGATTACTATCAAGTCATCGATGAATTAGCAAAAATTATCATTAAAGAAGTAAAAATTATTAATGATAAGGCAGATAGCAATCTGATGATTAAAATTAATGTTAGCACAGGTGCCAAAATGTCTGCTATTGCATGTATGGACGCAATTAGGGTTTGGCCGGAGTGCTTTTTATCCGGATATTATGCATATTCGGAAGATTATGACCACACAAGAGCAATCCAACATATCGGAAAACAGAAAATATTTATTCCGCCGGTCATGAATTTCACCAAACCAAAGACTGAACTAATAAAGGTCATCAAAATTATATACGAGCTCTCTATGAAAGATGAATATGATCGTGCCAAAGGCTTCGTATATAATCAAGAATTGCTCGAACGCTTAAAAGCGGATAATATGATTGAATCGATAAATCGAAATACAAACCAAAAAAACAATGAATCTAGCGAATTAATGGCATTGAAAACGAAATACATTGGCCCTCTCGTAAAAGCGGGCTATGTGGAAGTGATAATGAAGGGAAGGGCAAAAATTATCAGCTTGACCGAAGAAGGGATGAATATTTTCCATTTCTATAAGACACTTATTACTATCCAAAAGAATCCAAAAACGGCAAAATATGATATCATCGTATAGAAACCCCGATTCTATAGTGATGTAATCTTTTACCAACGATTTAATCCGGAAACAATAGGATAACAATTATTTTTTTATAATATCTTTAATTGTTCTAATTCAATGAGTTCAAATCGCGCAAGAGTCCTTGAAATTATTAAAACGATAAGTGAACAACTCGCGGTCGAGGTGCCCGAAGTTAAATTTCAAAACAAAGCGAATCTCGCTACGGTCAAAAAGTCGGAGGGAAAAATAATCATCTCGTTCAATAATAATATCGAATCACTTGAAGCGGAATTTTTAGAGATGTTCACTTTCTATACATTAGCGCGATTCAACGGAAAAACCGCATCGGAAAAATTTATCCAATCGAAAAAATATATTACCGAACAATTGGAAAGCGTAGAAAAATCATTGAAAAATAAATCCCAATTAATCGATGTTGGTACCCATCGTTTGAGTCAAACTAAAGAGTTTGTGGGCGTATATTGGAATTTAAAAGATATTTATAATAAAATATTCGGAGAATTCCGGGACCTTTTTGAACCTGTGTACGGATCCAACCCGCCCGTACTCTCTTGGACAAAAAGGCCAACGTATCGAATCATGGCACATTACACATTCGGAGAAAATAAGGTGAGCATCTCTAAATCGCTTGATGCGCCGGATGTCCCCGAACTCGTTTTAAAATATCTGATGTTTCACGAACTCTTACATGGAATCGTCGGCAAAGGGCTTTGTAAAAACAAAAATTTGCAATTGCTGCATAAACCTCATAATCAGCGCTTTCGCGCATTGGAATCGCTATTCCCGGAAAAAGAAAAGGCCGAAGCTCTCTTGAAAACGATTTCAAAAAATAATGAAATCAAAATTAAAGCTTCAAAACGCTCCATCAAACCCGTCTCTTGAAACTCCATTTTTATCGCAATAGTTCTGATAAAGGATAAGAAGATTGAGGGCCTAACGTTTCAATTACGTTAGGAATACGCTCTTGGGCCAAGTATTGTAATTTTTCCTTTAAAGAAATACAAATCGCTGAACACGTTCCGAATTCCTTTTCACAATCAATATCTCTGCAGAGTGTTGAAACAGAAACGTTAAAATCATCTTCAGAATACAAGTCGAAAGAATCCCATCCATCCACGAATCCGGTAATCTGTTTCGGCTTGATTCGGGCAGATTCTATCTTTTCTTTTAACTTTGCCAATCTTCGATTGATATTTTCTTTCGAGTACTCTTGCTGAAACTCTTGTTTGCTATATGCATCGAATTGGGCCAAAATATCCGAGGCCTCCGATGTCGCATGCGTATCTTTGATTCGCCAGGTATTAAAATGAATACAGTCCGTTTTATTCGGAAAAAAACCGGTGGGATAGATCCAACATTGTGGCGGCTTGAATCCCGATTGGTGAAGGGAACACCCGTTTAATATCTTATCGAAAAACACACATCGGGTCGAATCAGTGTTTAATTTAATGTTAAAAGCATATATCTCGCCCCGTTCGAAATTATCCCGGGTCGCAAGCCCGATCTCGATAAGCTTTTCTGCCAAAATCCGGGGAATATCGATTTTTATCGAACAACAATCCCCTTTGCAAACCGAACTATCCAAACAATTCGGACCGTCTATGGCATGCATCATCAAACCATTATACTTTTGAATAAAAGAAAGAATTATTTGCGACGACAGCATTATCAAGCGAAAAAGTTCAAGCGCAAATATATCTTTGGTGTTTTTATTTCAAAAAGAGCGAAAAAGAACTTATTCGCAAGAGTCATAATTCAAGATTGCGGAAATTGTTTCTTTGAATGAGTTATAACTATTGCACAAGTTATACTGCGGGTTGTCCTCGAATTGCTCTTCAAATTGGATTGTCATTTCTTCGAGTTTTTTCATAATAATCTTTTCAAAATCTGCGAGCCAATAATCTTCCAGTTTCTCTGACTGCACGTCCGTTTCTTTGAAAAATATGATATAGGCAAGAATATTCTGATTATTATCCCTTATCGTGGCTTGACGTCTAAACAAATAAATGAGATGTCGGTTCATATTAATCGATATTATCGGTTCAATAAACGACAATTCTGCAAACGCGTAGATCGACTCCAGCCAAGCGCCTCGAATATCCGGTTCCGCCAAAGCGATATCGGTGTTTGTCTCGGCTTGCTCGTATACCAAGACGATACCATCAACAACGAGTCCGGACTCAAGAGGGATTAATCTCATAATTTTGCACCTATTGTCATAGAATAAGTGAGAATTCTTTATAAAGTTGAGTGCCGGATTTATTCCTTTTCGAGGAGATTAAATCCGATAAAATTACTATATAGTTCATGAGTGAGGTGTTTTTCTTCAATGCCCGCGCAACAGCGGGCGAGGATAGTAAAATAAATAAAGTGTCCCGGCTTTTTGATGCCGCCAATTTTTCGGACCTATTCGAAGAAAAGGAATTAGTTGCTATCAAAGTTCATTTCGGCGAGCGGGGAAACGATGGATTTGTTCCTCCCATGTTCATTCGGCGTGTAGTCGATAAAGTAAAAGCAAAGGGCGCGAAGCCTTTCGTGACCGATACGAACACGTTATACAAAGGCGGGCGTATGAATGCTGTGGATCACCTAGAAACTGCGGTGCTTCACGGATTTACCTATTCTACCCTAAACGCACCGGTGATTATTGCGGATGGATTAAAAAGCAATTCCTATCAATCGGTCGAAGTTAACCTAAAGCATTTTAAATCAATCGACGTTGCACAAGAAATTTTCGATGCGAATTCGATGATTGTGGTGTCACATTTCAAAGGCCATGTCATGTGCGGGTTTGGCGGGGCGATCAAACATCTCGCTATGGGCTGTGCTACCCGTGTCGGCAAAAAACGCCAGCATGCAGCGAAAGCTAAATCAGATCCGGAAAAATGCATCGGGTGCGGGAAATGTGCGGATCATTGCCCCAGTGATGCAATTATTGTGCAAGAAAAAGCGATGATCGACCAAGATAAATGCATCGGCTGCGGGGAATGCATGGTGATTTGCCCTACGGGGGCAATGGGATTGGATTGGGAAACCGAAATCGGTCCATTTACCGAACGTGTCGTGGAATCCGCATTTGCTGCGGTAAAAAATAAGAAAGGAAAGGTCGGGTTCATAAATTTCGTTGTAAATGTAACTCCCGATTGCGATTGTTTGAGCTTCACGGATGTGCCGATAGTCCGGGATATCGGTATTTTGGCTTCAAAAGACCCCGTTGCTTTGGATCAAGCATGTTATGATTTGGTTAATGCAGAACAAGGCTATCTCAACACAAAAATGGAAATGAACCACGAGCCGGGCATGGACAAATTCAAAGGGATCTTTAAATACACGAAAGGTGAGATCCAATTCGAGTATGGTGAAAAAATAGGATTGGGCTCCAGAAAATATAAATTAATCCAATTAGATATAAAACCAACCTAATTTTATAGATAGAATAATTTTGGTTTTTTTTGGTTGATTTTTCCTATTGAAAGTCCATGTTCTAAAAGATCCCGTATTTATACTAGAGGCGAGATACGGGATCTTCTTGAATATCAAAGCCGGTCTTTTTAAAAATCGGGCAGTGCAAGCTTCAAAGATTTTAAATGCAATAATATGTTCTAAAACCCTATACTTTCCAAAAAGATTTCATATTACATTCTAGATTGCATATATTAACGAATAATATCGGCATGTTATCCAAAATCATAAGCGAATATGTGGTTGTATATAGTAGAAAAACACCTTAAGAGGGTCTATATGCTAAAAAGTCCATTTGTAGGATTGCCGGTATCCGGTCAAAACCAAAGCGCTTCCAAACGCAAAGTCAGTAAGATTTCGTTTATAGGATGTCCTGCGGTTGGGAAGACCACGATTATGAAATTGTTAACCGGCAAAGAAATTGATGGAAAATATGTTCCAACACAAGGATTCGATTTGGGAACCGTTAACTTGGATGATGTTACTTTTAAATTGTGGGATTTCGGCGGTCAAAAAGCCTATATTAAAACGCAAATGAAGCAATATATTGTGGGGTCGGATATAATTTTCGTGGTTACGGATTCTACTCCCGTAAACGTATTAACAACTAAAGAATTGGTCGATTATGCAAGAGAACTTGAAAGCGGGTCGGTGATTGTCGCTTTGGCGAATAAACAAGATGTACCGGGCCATTTGACTCCGCCACGAGTCCAAGATGTTTTACATGTCCCCACATATCCTTGTGTGGCGATATCGGAAGATAATCGTCGGTATTTGATTGAACTGATTACGAAAATTATTAAAGGTGAAATCTAATGGATTTTAACACACAACAATTACTTTCGGCCGGGATCATCGGGTTCGATATGATCGAAGGGCCGTATTTGAGATGGTACAGACAATATCAGAATGCCGATTTGGGCGTTGATATGAACGAATTCTTCATGAACTTGTATTTATCGTTTCGCAGCGGGAATAATGGAATGATGCCCAAAGCGATTCTTTATAACAACTTTTATATCGTCGCATTTCCTCACGGTCCCGAATTATGTTGTCTTTTCTTTAGGCCGGATAATATCAATACGAAATTACAGACTCTGCAGCAAATCGCTTGCAATTTGATCGTGGAATCGGAATCCGAAAATGCTGATCCCGTAGCACACGCCGAAAATAACTCCATGGAGCATGATGAAATACGAAGAATAATGATTAATCTTCTCAGATCAAGCCAAATGAGCACTCCAGAACTGAGAAATTATTTCAATCTCTCGAATTCCGAAATTTGGAAAATTATGACCCGAATGGAGGAAGAAGGCGCAATACAGCGAACGGTTAAAATTGGAAGAACTCAATATTGGACAGCAAACAATTAATCTTATCGAATTCTTTTTACAAATTCGAATATCTCGCCTTTTTTTCGTTGTTTGTTTCCTTTGTTTTTTTCGTTTCTTCAAACGAAGTTATAAAAAGTTCTAAAATCAAATATGCGCAATCAAGATTCATCAAAACGTGAATTTCTTATGAAGAAAAAAATGTTAAGTGTGTTATCCATCGTTCTGGTTATTTCTGCTACGCTTTCCATTTTGATGTCGGATTTTGCGAGTGCTGCACCTTTTGTTCAACCCGAGAGGATTACCAGCACCGGTCCAACTTTGCGTAGCGGGTATCCGGCTGTGGTGATTGATGATAATAAGGTAATCCATTTTGCCCACACGTGGATGCCATACGATGAGGACACCGAATTGCCTTTTTCGGATGTTTATTATGGAAATAATCTTATGACCGGAGGATGGGGTTTACCGGTTTATGAAGGCGAGAAACTTCAGTTAGATAACGCGAGTTATATCGGTTATGATTTGGAGTACACCCGTCGTCTTGCAATTGATGTGGATAATAAAGGGTCTGCAGCGGTAGCCTATCAAGCAAGGCGGGAGAACCAATACAATGATGCGATATGGACCGCATTTATCAATGTTTCAGCAAATAATTTTACTCACCATGAAACATCCGCCGTTGCTTCCAATCGATTTTCGGATTCAAAAGGTATCGCAGTTGATGCCTATGGAGATTATACATATTCAGGGGATAATGAAGGGCGGATATGGATTTATAACACATCGGCTTCTCATGAGCTATTTCCGTCGAACATCATCAACTTTAATATCTCGGCAAACCAAATTTTGGATTCGGATTATAATCCTGCCACAAATAAAATATATTTTGCTGCCGGATTCGCTGGTGTGTTAATAACCGATTGGAGTGCTCCTGACGCTTACAATAAACGATGGATCTATCGTGTAGCCCAATCCGAAGTCCTTTCCATCGCACGAGTTGGAAATTATTTGTATGGCGGGCTTGCAAATGGGAACTTCTGTGTAATTCCTTTAGATTCTGGTACAGGTCTCCCAAATGGATATCCAACCTATAAATCAGTGCACGGAATCGTTCAACCAATTAAAAAAGTTTACTACGATAATTATAATGGGTATACTCGAGTCTGGTTTCTTAAAACCAACGATTTTGAGCTTTGGAACGTGACTGTCAATAATCCAAACGTTGATACCTTTTATTTGAATCGCTCATCTGGAATATATTCTCTTTCAAACCTAACCTCGATTGCTTATTGGGGGTTGGATGGACCCGCCTCCGTATATGCAATAGGGGATGGAGATAGGCTCGTGTTAATGAATGTTCGTACCACTATTGATCATACTACAACAATTATTTCACAATTTGTGCATGGTGGCCTTGGTACAACCAGAAGCATGACGCTTCAAGGCTCTATCTTTTACACGGTTTATAGGGATTATGTGAATCCCGGCAATAATCGGGTCTATGTATGGAATGCAACATCAAATTCTCTTCTTCATATTAGGAACCAGACTCTCACAAATCCAAAGAATTTGGTTAATGATCAAAACGGTGTTATCTCAGTGATTGCTGATAATCAAATCTATTCATCAAGCAATCAGTTTGTGGGATTTAATACCACTGCTAATGGGTTTGGTACCGCGATGACCGGATTATATGCCGGTGCTGCGAACAGATTAATTGCAGTTTATGCCGATAGATATGCAGTCTTCAGCGCAACGGATGGAAATGCTGGAATATCTCAATACGAATTGGTGAATTTTCAGATCACGAGCGTTCATCGACCGAGTACGGGCAATTATTTATACTTTTCTACCAATAGAGGCGTTGGAACGATTGATGTAAGTACCCCGATGAACCCAATGCTTGCCTATTATAAGCGGGTGAATTCCGCGCATACCGATGGCTACCAACAAAGAACGATCCTCAAACGGCCATCCTCAAATTATGGGTATGTTACCGATTCGAATTTTGGGGTTCGTGCGATCGACTTCACCACCCCCAATAATCCCATTTGGACTGTGTATACAGCAGCCCCCTCTTATCCGATAAATGGAGAGGATATCGCTTTAATTCAAACCAATTATGCAATTGTGACCAATACTTCCCATTATGTAATATTTAATATTGCGGGACCGACTCCAACACAAACATATGTTTATACTTTAGCAAACGTGAACGGTGTATTTGTGTCCGGAAATAATGTGTATTTCGGAACATCTGCGGGATTGTATATTTATGATCTCAGTAATTTAGCCAGTCCAAATCTTTTGGGTTCAAAAGCAATATATGGAACTTCCAGAAAACTCCGTGTTGTGGGAAATTATGCATACGTAACCTGCACGAACTTTGGGTTGGCAATATTAGATGTTTCAGTACCCGCTTCACCGGGTGATCCGATCTACAAGCGAAGTAGTTCTGCGAGAGCGGTTGCTGTTAAAAGTGGATTCGCTTATGTTGCGGATAACACAGATGGTACGATTATTATTGATGTTTCGGATCCAAGTTCTTTGGTTGGTCTAATTAATTATGATCCAGATATTAAATTTTATCGCAATTCCACCGCTCTTGTTGTTTGGGCAAGCGACAATGCGATTCTGGGAAGATATCATTATCCTAATGGAAGTTCAAGTTCGATATTTTCCATCGTCCGACAAATGTTCACAAAAGAGTTAGCCTTGGGGATTGGATATGATGGTACTAATATTTACACCCATCTAGCATATGTTCGAAATGATGGATCTCGTGAACGCATTTATTATACACAGCAAGTTAATAATGGAACATGGTCAGCTCCAACAACCATTGATGGAACGGGATCATTTAATTGTAATGAAGTTAAAATAGATGTAAAAGGACCTTATGTGTCTGTAGCGTTTACTCATAATGAAAATATCCGGGCCTCGTTAAGTATAAACAACGGTGCTTCATTTTCATATCTCTCGGTAACCAATGATGCAATTAAAGATATGATGCCGGATGTATATGTCTCTTCAAGCGGATACACAGAGATAGTATATTCGAAATTTACAGCTTCAAACCGATACATTCTCGTGTCTCGGCATAATTATTATACTGCGGACTTTCTTACGGCAACTGAGAATCATTTCTTAGAAAAAAGGAATCCGGCTCTCGAGTACAATTATACTAATGTTGCGATAGCAGAGAACAATGGTACGGTGTCCGTTATTTATGAGGAAATGGAGTATGAAGGGTTTTGGAAAAAATCTGAGGTGTACCTCTTCTCTTGGCAAAATATGTTCTATGATGGAGTATCCAATTTTAGATGGTTCAATCAATATGATGATCCGGGTGGTAAATTTCTCATTGAAGGAATGCAAATCTCAGCAAATACCTCTGGGGTCAGTTGGCCTTTAACCTTCGAATTTCACGATCTTAAAACCAATAATACATGGTCCGCTTCAATCACAATTCCTTCTAATGGAACATTTAAACAAGATATTAAATGGCAACGCTCAGAATACTTTATTTCAGATGGAAATTATACCATGACGGTTTACAACGGATCTGTAACGGGAAAACGATTGTTACAAATTGGTATCAACAATTATATCTATTCTCAAACTCCGCTAAACATTACTGTAAACGGAACCGAAGGCAACGGTTCTGCATTAATGCCATATCTTATCGATTTTCAAATAATATTTGAGTATTCGAATTTTCTGATTGTAGACGCAAATAAATTAGAAAATGAGAAAAATCCGTTATACGGCACGCTCTCGTCATCAAATTACGCGGATATCAAATTCTTTAAACTTGATGCAGGCCAGTTATATAATTTCACCTTGCAAGATACCAACCCCACATATGCGGCTGAACTCTTGATCTTCGATGATAATGTTCAGATCACGAATAATTCCTTATCCCTTCTTCGAGTGAATACAACGGTGGGGGATCAAGGTTGGGGCCTCTATAAAGCAAATAGAACTGGGTGGTATTATGTGTTGTTGAGACATTATTCGGGGTCAGAAGGATATTCGGTGGGATATCGTTTTTCATTCTCTGCGAATCCCGCAAAACTCGATTTAGTTTCGCCCGCTAATGGTCAATTTATCAATCTCAACAATGCAAGTTTAGGCTATGAACCTGTTCTTTTACGATGGTCAAGATCGAGTCGAGATGTTGACATCTCGCATTATCAATATCAAGTGTTTAATGATCCGAGTATGAATCCTGCAAATTTAACACATTCCGGAAATGTTTCAGGCATGCTAAACGTTAATGTCTCGATTTCGCTTTCAGTAGAGCAACGATATTATTGGAGGGTTCGGGCGGTTGATCAAGGCGGCAATGTCGGGGAATGGAGTGCGGTGAATCAAATCAATTTTGATAGAACCAACCCTCAAGCGCCAACGATCTTTCCACTCTTAGATTCTTACACCAATGATAGTTTCATTATGCAATGGTCGCCAAGTTTCGATGGAATCTATCAAGTGTCCCATTACAACATCTATTATTCAAGAGATCCCAATTTCGTGCCCGGTCCCGAAAATCTCTATCGTGCAAATGTGGTGCAAACTTTTGTGGACATTAGAAACTTGAGAAATTATCGATATTTCTTTAAGATTCAAGCGGTCGATAATGTGGGTCGATTAAGTCCATTTTCAAACATAGTCGATACCACCATCGTTAAGGGAGGTTTTATCAACCCGTTCGGACAATACTTTGGCGTTGAAGTGGGAGATGTCTTGGAATATGAGGTCACATTCGTAGAAGGTTCCTTGAAAAATACATTCAATGAACCCATGATGGAATTCTATTACAGATATTATTCTTCGGGAACCATATTCCATTTCTGGATAAAAACCGTAAACACAGAAGAACCTCAACCAATACGGGCAGATTTCTATGCAAATGGATTTAATCGGTCTGTTTCGGGCTGGGTGTTTATTGATTACGATATTTCCCTCTCGAATTTCATCCTCTCCAAGAATGAAACCTATCAACAGCTTGTACTCAATCTTACCTCGAAGAATTTAGTCGGAGATGCCCTCTACAATCAATTTTTGATTACTAAATATTATACAAATTGGAGAGATGGAACAGATGCACGAGATGTTGTGTGTTATATTTATTATACCACACCGGGTAAAGAACAGAGTTCTATTAACTATATCATTGATAGAAGCTCAGGAATCCTTTTGGAGATGGTCTATTACAACGCACAATCGAAATCCGGCTATAATTTGAAAATAGTGTCCACATCAGTTCAGATGACTCAATCGGATTGGGTATACATCCCGAGCTTGTGGCCCATCGTGATATTTGCAACCGTTGGACTTATCCAACTTATAATAAAGAAGAGGGAATTCTTATGAGAAGAGAATACTATATCGGGAAAGTGCGAATATATGCGCTTTTTACTATTCTGTTGATTCTCATTCAATCAACAGCCGTATCTCTTGTGGTAAATTCACGCGCTCAACAAGAAAGTATCTTAAATGAATTCGATATTCCTTATATCAATACAAATATTAAAGGAGGACAATATACATGGAAAGTGATACGGACAATGGGGTTATTCGCTACTCAGAATATTCATTCGGGAGATTTGATTAAATACCGTGTCAGAGAAGCCAACGAAAATGCAAGCAATTACCTTGTCGATGTGTTTCATGATAATTGGACAACAAAAGATTTTGTTTTAAAACCAGAACCAGAAAATGCATCGATGTTTCTCATCCCAAGAGATTGGAGTAAATTTGTAATTAATGAGATTATTCCTTTCTTGGCTCCATATTTCTGCAGACATCCCTTAATGATTGAGCTTTACAGGAGAACCAATCCCGGATTATTGCCAGATAATAAAACGGGCCAGCAGCTCTTGAACGAGTTTAATCAAGATGCAAACTTTTGGGATAAAAACCTCGGAAAGGATATTTATGAGTTCACCGTATTTACATTGAACAAATATGACTATACAAAATTCCGCTACAACACCATTTGGTATCGATCTCGATTAATCACCACCATGGAAATCACCATCGAACTCGATAAGAATAATTATGAGAGATTGGTCTATACAAGAGCCGAAGGAATACTGCTTTCCAGAAAAACGAACATCTTCATCGAAAACGGAACCCGAAAGGATTATCAAGGGCTCACCAGAGATTTTCCATTCGCAATCTCTGGAAACCTCGATGTAGAATTACTCGATTTTGACAAGGAATTTACCGTTTCGTTTTGGCATTATGTTGTTTGGTTCTTGATCATAATGGCAATCATCTTTGCATCTATCATCGCGATTTCGGTCATTTTAAGACTTCGCGAGCGCAGATTTGCTACCATGGATTATTAACCCTTTGGATATTTCCAAATCTTTTTTAAATTCATTTCTTAACTCCATCACCCAAAATCTATTTATATTTTCTCCGCCGTCCCATAAGTATGGAAGATACACGCATCGAGGACACGGTAGTTTTGTTTGATATTTCACGCTCCACTTTTAAAATGGAAAACAATCAGAGACGAATTCAAATGCTCAAAAATTCTATCATTCATTTTTGCCGGTCGAAGAATAAAGTGGATCAACAAGACTCGATTGCGATTGTATCGTTCGGAAACCAGAACCAGAAATTACTTGATTTCACAAATAATTTCGATGATATTGAAAGTAAAATAAATCCTATTCCCGCGGGTACAGCGGACTTTTCCGAGGCGCTTTCGCTCGCCATCCAATTACTTGCAAAGCAACTTCAGAAATTGGGAGATAAAGTTCTCAGAATTGTTATCGTTACCGATAGAATTGCCTTTTCATTGGATCAGAAAACCGAAGAAATTGTAAAAATCTGCAACGGCCTTAATATTTATGTTGATGTCGCGGTGTATGCTAAAACGTTGGATCCAGCAACGAAGAAGGATTATGCAAAATTTGTGAAACTTGGGGCTGGTGAACTCGGCTTTTTCAATAATATCGATGCGTTTAATCGAGGAATTGAAGGGTTTGCATCTAAAAAGATCATTGAAAACATCGAAGATTACCTTGCTAAAGAAAAGAAAAACAAGCAAGACCCAAAAATCTTAAATAAAATTGCCATAGAACTACGAAGGCCCACGATCGCAGAAATCCAAAAGATTCTGAAAAAGGAGGCGGAATATAAATGCCAAATCTGTTATTCTTCTGTGGATCCTACCACCAAACAAACCTTTTATGTCACCGGGCGTTTCTGTCCGAGTTGCGGGACTTCTATGCACCTCCACTGCGCCGCCTTATGGGCTAAAAAGTCAGGGATGGGAGAAAACATCTTCAGATGCCCATATTGCTTCTTCTTGTTAAAGGTCACCTCTCAATCAATAAAACAACTCGAATCGCAAATTGGAGGTTCTGAGAAACCAACTGACTCTTCTAAAGAAGAAGGCGTGAAAATGATCAAAGTCCCCGATGAAGAAATTGAAGCACTTGAAGATGCATGCTCGTTTTGTTCAAATATATTCACTCCGGAGATCAAAGTCTTTAAATGTTCAAATTGTAATTCATATTATCACGAAATGTGTCTACGGAAAGTCTATAAAGATTACAGAGCGTGCAGAGTTTGCGGAAAAAAGATTGTATAGAAGGATTTTTCCATGTTTTTTATTTGCCTCCTCCCTAACCTTTAAATACTTCGCCAAAAATGTTATTGTATGCAGCTCATTTTCTCGTATATCGATCAAGAAAGTGGGAATCCCACCACTTTTATCTCGTTTCCGATAACTATGTCGGATTTGATTAAAAATGAAATAACCCAATTGATTACAAAGAATCCTCCGGATACATATTTCGAACATACAATGGAATCCGAACAAAAGAAAGTGTTAAATCTTTGTTTTTCGATACCATCGGAATGGACAGAAAAGAAACAAGAAGTCGCCATGCTCTCTTTCATTATCGAAAAAAAACTGAAATCTGACCATTTCAAACCTATTATCGAAATATATTCCAAACAAATCAAGGAAATGCCTAATATCTTCAAAGCGTTTTATCGTAAATCAAAAAGAGCGAAATATGACGTGGAAATTGCGTCAATTTATTCAAAATTACGGGACAAGCTCTCCCTCTGCCTCGACGATTTCGTCACACAAACAAAATCACTTCCACGAGGAAATATTATCATTGTTGGGATGCCAGGCTCTGGAAAAACCACATTAATCAATTATCTCAATTTGGATGATTTTATACCTGATTCACCTCCATCGGAACATCAGAATGTATTTGATATACAACTCGTGAATTATACGTATGCTTATTACGATATTCCCGGGAAACACGATTGGAAAGCTTTTACTCAACCAATAATTAAAGATACTCATGCTATCATTTGTCTTTTCGATGTTAGTTCCAATAAAGATCAAATCAACGAATTCAGAAGAAAAATGGATGCGTATCTTGATGATTTATTTATAAAAAAGGGTCATCCTTTGCCCCGCGCTACGCCCGTTTTGTTATTGGGAAACAAAACCGATTTGTCACCAAAATTCTCTATCAAAGATCTTAAATCTATTTTAAAATTAGAGAAATACACGGGTATACCTCATTATGCAGTATGTTCTCTTAAAAACAAGCAAAATGTGAAAGAAACAATCGAATTATTGGTAAGAGAAGCAAGCGTAGGAAAAATTGATGAAATTCAATAATGGAAGGATTCAGATGTGCATAGCGTTTTCGATAGTTCGGAGTGCATAGCGTTATCTATAGTTCGGAGTGCATAGCGTTTTCGATAGTTCGGAGTGCATAGCGTTTTCGATAGTTCGGAGTGCATAGCGTTTTCAATAATTATCCACCATCTGTTGCTCAATCCAGCACCAAAAAAACTCGAGTTAATAATTCGGATAATTCGGATGACCCTCGTGGTTTTCACGATCATGATTCTCAGGCCCATCGATGTGATCGGAGTGATGATCGGTGTTCTCGCGATCTGATCGGCCATCAAGTCCCGCTTTTTTCGCTATTTCTTGATAATATTTCCTTCCTTTATACAGATAATATAAAGACTTCAAATCTTTCACCGCGATATAAAGAAAACAAAGCAAGGGCCCTATAATAAGAGATATTTCCAAGATGGAAAAGAAAAAGATCTTTGAGAAATATGAAATAAGAAAATACATGGTCATGAGTAAACTAAACCCGAAAAATAACATCCTCTTCTTTGTATTGTTCATATAATCATTATTGTTAAGTGCAGCATAACACGTACAACAAATGATAGGCATTTCCACCCCGAATTTTTGCTTGTAATAGAACGAATGGAGAATCGTGATTAAGCGGTGAATTTTCATTCCGCAAAGCTGACACCGAATTCCCTCTTTAACCCGGTCACGTTCAATCTTATCAATTTCCGCTTTAGGAAAATAACAATGGTTCTCTTTATAATGATTACAGCGCAAACACGTGAGCATCAATTCAAACTCATTTGGATAGTTTTTGGCCAAATCAAGCTCCATGATCTTCTTATATTCGGAATGTTTCGTGCAAATCGAACGGCCTTCTTCATCAATGGTAAATTCGGGATTGACTATACCGTTTTCATCAAAGATTGCACTTTCTTCATCGAGTTTTTCCATATATTCTTGAATCCGAATTTGCTTGAAATTGACCATATGCAATCGCAGAAAAGAAAGCTCAACACAATACAAAAATTTTTTTGTTTTTACAAATAATTGCACGTATGGAAATAAGGAAATCGAAAGAAGAACTCGAACAAGAGTATCGGAATCTGCTTTCCAAGCTTAGAATTCATCCGAATTCTGTTGAAATTATCTCGTCGAAATTTGAAAATAGGGACGGTTTGCAGATCCACTTTAGAGGCTGGATTTCACAAAATGGTCCATGGAGAAATCAATCCAATGAAATCGCGATGGGATATTCCGAACATATAAATATAATTGTATTCTGTCATGGGATGGTTTCGCATTCTCGGCCTTATATTCTCTTGTCGGATGAATTTTTCAATCAAAATGGTAGCGGCGAGTTTCTGTTCTTTGCAATCGATTATCGCGGGCACGGGCTTTCAGAAGGACAGCGCGGATATTTCAAGAGTCTAGATTTATTGATAAACGACGTTGAAGATTTAATCCTTTATCTTTCAAAAAAATATCCCAAAGCGGATTTCAGCCTTTGGGGTGAATCTATGGGTGGCTTGATCGCTTTAAGTTATCTTGTAGAAAAATACTCGGCAGACTCGCCGTATAAGATTAAATCTTCGATTCTTTGGTCACCCGCAATAAAACCCTATCCAAAAGTTCGTATCAAAGATGTATTTCGAGGGATCTATTGGCTCTTTGTTTATCTCTTCAAAAAGGATGCGTGTATAATACCCGCAGAAAACGGAAATACATTCAAAAGCCAAGAATTTGATTGGCTCGATGTTATAGATCCGCTAAAAATCAACCCATTATCTCCCGGTTATCTTCTAGCAATAAATTCTGCCATGAATCGAGTTCAAAGCAAGAAGTATTGGACAAAAATTAATATTCCGATCTGTTTCCTTGTGGGAACAAAGGATATCGTAGTATCCATGAAAGAAACAAAGAAGTTCTTCAAAAAAATCATTGCAAACAATCCAGATTCACCGCATAAACTAATCGAAATCGAAGGCGCTTGGCACAATCTTTATTACGATAATGATATGAAGCCAAACCATTGGAGCGAAATAATTGCTTGGATGGCAAAAAACAGTTGAGTGAAAGGAGATAAAAAGAAAAACACAAAGAATATTCTATTTTAGGCACCAAGACCGGTTAAAATTTTATCCGCCGCATTTTTGTATTTCTCATTCAAGCTTTCTTCATTTTTTATTTTATTAAGAATGCGAATTCCCTTGTCTCGAGGAATCTTTCCGGTTTCTATGTCCGATCTCAGAATCTTCAAGCCTTCTACAATGACTCCTTGATAATACGCAGAAAAGAGATAATGAATGTCAAGTTTCTCTTCATAAAGCCCTTCAACGAATGTTTTTACCAACTTTTCAAATTCCGCTTGTTCACTCATGCGATCACTAATGATTATTTGTATTAAAAATACAAAAACTTTGCGATTCGTCTTTGAAAAAATTTTAATTTGGTAATGGCGAACTCCAAGTAGTGAAAAATAGATGGTAGATCTTGAAAAAACGCTTTCGGAGGACACTTTTCTCCTCTTGGATTGTTCTCCTTCAATGTGGCGGAACGAAGCATACAATAATAAAAAAAGAATTGAGAATTGCATTCGGGGGATGCTTGCAATAGTGAAACGCAAGGTGGAAATCGATGAGAAGGATCGATATTCGCTAATCGCTTTTTCGGATAAGGGGAATGCAGCAAATGATATGTATTATTCTGATTCTGAGATTGGAGATCTCCTAGTGGAGCTTGCAGAATTTGGAAAAATCACCGCCTTGGGTGAAGGATTATCCGCAGCAATCCAGCAAGTGCTGAAACAAATGCGGTTTA
>CAZUTM010000044.1:0-30921 GCA_964623665.1 uncultured archaeon | reverse complement strand
TAAAACGTTCAAATCGGAAAAAAATCCGATCAAATCATTCTTCTCAAAATTGAAAGAAGAATCAATGAAGAGTGATACGTTGTTGGTAATGATTTCTAACCTCATGGCCGAAACTCAAGTCCAATTTAAAGAATTAATCAATGATGACAATAAAATCATTGATTTCTTAAAAGATTTTGAACTCAAGAACACCACTCATGTTATCTACGGTCACACGCACAAAAAAGGCATAAGTGAGAAAGAAGGTGTGCTAATTTTCAACACCGGTGCATGGCAACACGTTTCCAACGGTTCCATCGTCTGTTTTTATGAAAATGGCGAATTTAAATTATTCTGAAACTCGTACTTGGTAGTATACATGCAAAAAAAAGGCTGAAAAAAAGTTTCGGTGGACCGAGTTATCCACGTTCAGAATATGCTGTGGATATTCAATGGGAATTGCCCTTTCCCTTGTTGTTTTTTTTAATGTATAAATTTTGTCAAAAACAGCGAGAACTTTAAAACCGGGAACGACGTCTTTAGATTCAGAAAATAACAGAAAGAATGAGTCATGGTCTAAAAAAAGAAAAATAAACGGTTGTTTTATGCTTTGTTTTTCGAACCCAAGACTTCGATCTTGTGTTTATACATTTTCACAAGTTCCTCGCGTGCCGGACCCAAGTATTTTCTCGGGTCAAATTCTTTGGGTTTTTCTGCAAAGATTTTTCTGATCATTGCGGTAATCACCAATCGGTTGTCGGAATCAATATTCACTTTCGTGACCGATTTTTTCACGATCCGACTGATTTGGTCTTCAGGCACCCCAAAGGCCTTCTCGAGTTTTCCCCCAAATTTATTGATTATTTCCACGTATTGTTCGCCTTGGTCGTTGACAACATTGACCGAACTTGCACCGTGCAATACGATCGGGTATTTCTTACCGAGTTTTTGGATGATCGAGTTCAATATATCTTCTCGTAATGGAGGAATATCTTCTGCCTTTTCTACCTTGAATTTATATGCACCGTGAGAAGTACCGATAGAGATCGCTAATGAGTCGCAACCGGTCTCTTTGATAAAACGAACGGCTTCATCCGGGTCGGTGTAGATACTTTTATCACTTTTAACTTTATCTTCGATTCCTTGGAGTCTTCCCAATTCACATTCCACGCTCACATCTCGGGCGTGTGCATACTCCACCACTTGTTTCGAGATGCGAATGTTCTCTTCCAAAGGGTGGTGCGATCCATCATACATAACCGAGGAAAAACCTGAATCAATACATGCTTTACAAATCTCGAAGGACTCACCATGATCCAAATGGAGAACCATCGGGATTTCTTTCAAATTCTTTTCTTTTGCCATTCGTTTCATCATTTCAACGGCACCCATTGCCATATATCTTAAAAGGGTCTCGTCGGCATATTGTCGGGCACCGGATGAGACTTGCAAAATAACTGGGCTTTGATATTCAAGACATGCGATTACAATCGCTTGAATTTGCTCCATGTTATTGAAGTTGAAGCCGGGAATCGCGTAGCCGCCTTCAAGCGCTTTCGCGAAGATTTCCTTGGAATTTGACAATCCAAGTTCTTTGTAACTAACTGCCATCGTTTCTTAAAAATATTCAAATCCAATAAAAGATTTGCTTCGTCGATCCTCCGAAAATTTTTTGGTGTTGCATTATTTTCTTTAAAATTTAGGCACTTTTCCATGTGTTTATAATGTCCGTATTAATTTTTGTGCTGAAAAAATACTCTTTTACGATGTCGTCTAGATTTCGAGTCTCGACAGTATCTTTTCTTGTTCGAATCTTGTTTATATCCTCAACAAATCTTTCACAAAATGCATTAGTCGCCAAATGGAGGCGATGTCGTAATTCCAAACTTTTGTTATCGGAGAATAAGATTCCGGTTATGTATTCCCGTTGTTCAAATAGTACCTTATAATTTTCTTTTTCGACCTCTCGAATCCTGCCCGATCCCGAGATGACTTCTTCAATTATGTTCGAAATCGATGAAAAGGCACCGCCTACCAAATCAATGAGTTCCGCGTCTAATTCTTTCGGAATATTTTCTTTAAAAATATATTTTCCCAAAATGATCCCTGAAGCGTTATTCAAAATCATGAATACCAAAGGCTTTGCGGGCTTAAAATAAAGCGCACTCCATTGCAGAATATCCGTCATGCTGATTACGCCCATGGGAATGTCGTCTCGGCCGATAAACACGCGTCGATAGCCGTATGTAAGTAAATATCGAATAAGTAAATCAAGGGGAAGTTCTGGGTCTATAAATTCAACCGGACCCTCCATTAACATATTCACTTTATAGTCTTTCAACCGAATTGGATGATCTATATTATGATAAAGAAATGCCACAATATCTTTATGTGTGATTACAAAATACTGATTCTTTATTTTTTCGAAAACAAGCAACCCGCTGACTCTCCTTTCGTACATCATCGTCAACGCATCAACAAGAGATGCATCGCTGGAGATCTGATATACCCCAGGCGTCATTATGTCCTTGGCTAAAGGGTGCTCGACATCATATGGCATTTCCATGAACTTAATTCGTTTTCATTGTTTTTAATGTTTTGCAAGAGAAAAAAAAGAACAATAAAATCTATTGAGATTAAAGCGTTTTTCCATAGCAATTTTTCCCGATATATGCACTTCTGAAGGTTTCCATCAGTGGAGTGGTCGATCGGTGCGGGGGTTTGGCATTAGCAAGTCGCTTTTTAATCTCTTCATCGCTTAGTATGACATTAAGTTTTCGTTTCGGAATATCGATTTCAATGATATCACCATCCCGAATCGCCGCAATCGGCCCGCCATTGTATGCTTCCATTTCAATGTGACCGATGCAAGGTCCGGATGTGCCTCCCGAAAACCTCCCATCGGTAAGCAGAGCGACCTTCTTATACCCTGCCCCTTTGATGGCATCAGTTGGTGTGAGCATCTCTGGCATCCCGGGTGCACCGCAAGGCCCTTGATAGGGGAGCACCACAACATCTCCCTCTTTTATTTGTTTCTTTTCGACCGCTTCTAATAACGCCTTTTCCGTATGGAACACCCTTGCAGGCCCGCTGTGGGTCAACATCGAAGGATCTACTGCCGTTTGCTTTATAATGGCGCTTTGCGCAATGTTTCCTCTCAACACCGCAATCCCGCCCTCTTTCATAAAGGGGTTATTCATTGGTCGAATCACGGTTTCGTTTTTTACCGACGCTTCTTTGGCGATCTGTAGAATCGATTTTCCATTGACCGTAGGGTTATCTTTAAGAAGGCTTTGTAATTGTTTCAATACTGCTGGAATTCCTCCCGCAGCATCGATATCAGCCATTTCGTATGGTCCCGAAGGAATAATTTTGCATAAATTCGGGGTTTCCCTTGAGATTTTATCGAAATCCATAACATCAATCGAAATTCCCGCGGCTTTAGCTATAGCTGGGATATGAAGAACCGTATTGGTCGATCCGCCCATTGCCATATCCACCCGAATTGCATTTTCAAATGCATTTGCATTCATAATGTCCCGAGGTCGAATATTCTTCTTGACCAATTCCACAATCCTTTTTCCCGTTTCGTAGGCTTGTTGTCTCTTCAATTTCGAAGTAGCAAGGGTGGTCGCGCATTGTGTGACCGACATTCCTAAGGTTTCCGTGACCACCGCCATTGTATTGGCCGTATATAATCCTACACACGAACCCGCACCGCATGCCAAACATTTTAACATTGCGTTCGCCTCCTCGGCCTTCATCAACCCGCCTTTCACTTGACCAACAATCCCGAACGCTTCGATCGGATGGTGCTTTTTTCCATCTCCGCAACTTTCATTGGCTTTCATGGGCCCACCGGTTAAAATGATCGCGGGAAGATTAATCCGACCCGCAGCAATCAACATTCCGGGCGTAATCTTATCGCAATTGGTAACGCCCACCCATCCATCCAGTGAATGGGAATAAGTCATAATTTCAATATTATCCGCAATATGTTCTCTGGAGGGTAACGACAATCGCATTTCTACATGCATCGCAATCCCATCACAGACTCCGGGAACGCCCCACACAAAGGGAATTCCGCCCGCATCGAGAATGCCGCGTTTCACCTCTGCGGTTAGTTCATTTAAATGGATGTGGCCGGGAATTAAATCATTGTAACTGTTCGCAATTCCGATGAATGGCTTATCGGAACTGAGATCCTCCGGCTTGACACCCGCGCTCACCAACAACGCACGATGGGGGAGCGTTTCTATTTCATGTTTGATAACATCTGAAGGCAAATTCATTATGCTTGAGAAAAGCCCGCACAAAATAAAGGTTTTTATGTTATCCAGAAAAAATAACAATATGTTCAGTTTTGATAATTATTCAGAACTACCTTGCGTCGGGATGTGGAAAGAGAAAGTGAGAGAAATCCCAATAATAGAAAAAGTGGATCTTTTGATAATTGGCGGGTCTCCAAGCGGTGTCACAGCCGCTATAGCCGCCGCGAGGCATGGCTTAAAAGTTCTCATTGTGGAGAGATTCGGCTTTTTGGGCGGCCAAAGCGTCTATTCAATGGTCACGCAATGGGAAAAGCGTGCTTTTATTGATAATCTCGGCGGAATCTTCACAAAAGGGTTGCCAAAAGAAATTTTGGATAATGTCGTGGCCAAAGGAGATTCGGATGGATTATGGAACGACCCACCGGGTTGTCCAGAAATGAGAGATGGTGAAGAATGGTTGATTCCCGAAGCAATTAAAGTGGTGTTTTACGAGATGTGCGAAAAAGAAGGGGTTCGGGTTCTATTACATACTTTAGCGGTTGATGTGATGGTTGAAAAAGAACAACGACAGATTCCGAGACTCATGGGCGTTATTTTTGAAAACAAAAGCGGTAGATTTGCAATTAAAGGAAAAATTATTATTGATGCATCAGCAGATCTTGATATTATTTGGAGAGCTATTGGTACTGAAGGCTGTTCGATTAGAGATCCTAATCAACGCATGGGCCAAGGCTTTTATGTTTGGTATGGAAATGTTGATTCCGAAAGATATGTTGAATGGTATCTACAACAAGAAGATAGAATCGGTGGCTACCCTGACCCGAGAAAATATCCCGATAAGGTTAGAAAACATTTAAAAGAACAAAAATTGATAATAATAGGCGGCAACCCCCTAATAAAATTTGTAAAACAAGCGGATAGCGAAGGATTGTTCGATAAAATTGATGTGATGCTTGAAGAACTCGAAATATCCGTTCCGGTGAGTTTGGATATGAAATGGGTGGGTCGAGATCGATGGTGTCTTCACTTACTCGGTATCCCTCATCTCAATATGCTGAATACGTGGGAACTTACAAAATACGAGATATTTCGTCAAAAACTCGCATTTTATTTGCTGCCCGTTGTCAGAAAAATTCCGGGCTGGGAACATGTCTACATTTCTCGGGAATCCATGCATATCGGGAGCAGAGAAACGCGAGTATTAAAAGCGGTTAAAATTATCGATCAAAATTGGATTTGGGATCCCGAAAATGCTACCAAAGAAACACCGATTAACACTATCGGCCGATCTGGTGCTCATGATCCCGGAAAAAATTTTCTAAAGGCAGGTTATCCGATTCCTTACGAGATGTTTATCCCAGAAAAACTAGATGGGGTTTTGGTATGTGCAAGAGCGGCGGGAACCATGTTTGATAGGGCGTTAGATGCACATAGAGGAATAACACCGAATATGGTCATTGGACAAGGAATAGGAACGGCTGCTGCACTCTGTGTGAAATGCAATTGTGAACCGCGAGAACTCGATAGAAAAACGCTTCATGATACGCTTAGAAAAGATGGAGTTCAACTTGACCATGAATCGATGGAATTCCCGTTTGAAATTGATAAATTAAAAGTCCGGGTAAAAGCCAGACAGAGTGAATAATCGCATGCGCATCTGAATCTTCAAATTTAAAAATAGATCTCAATGAATGGGCTAATGGTTGAAGAAGAAATCGCAAAAAATGAAAAAGTTAATAAATTTTTTCAATGTTTCATTTCGCTTGCAGGTTCGTGTTGGTTTTTTATTTCTTGACGAGAAACAAGATAAACGCGATTAGGAGCAAAATGAACCCTAAGAAAGAACCAAAAATGAAACAGAGAATACAGAAAATCAAAGAGGTCACCGTATTTAACGGAATATTGAGTTTATCGGTGATATACCCGGAGCTCATTAATATAATCACTCCAAGAAGAATCGCCAACAAACCGCCGACCAAACTTGAAAGCACGCCACCTACTGAAATTAGCGGGCTACCTATATAAAGTTTGAGAAGGAAACAATTTTTAAAAGATTTGATGTTTTATCTTGAATATGTTGAGTCTACGATTCGATTTTGATGACAAGACATATAGTTTTTCAATTGGAATCCATAATTCGATACATTTTACTCATTCTCCAAATATGCCTTTGATTTTGATTGAAAAAGTGGAACCAGTGTTTAGAACACACAAACGCTCGATTTCGAATTACAAAATAAAAAACAAACTGCTGAAGCGGTTTTCTCTTACTAATTTTGAGATAAAAGAACATTCCGCGCAATCGGTTGTTTTAATGTTCGATTCTTGTCTTGAATTAACGTTTCGTATCGAGCAGGATTCGTACTTGCTTTTAGAGGTGCACCCTTTAGCATCTTTCAATGTAAAATTTGAAGGTTGCAATCGATTTGGAATTCGTTTAACTGCGGAGACCAAAGAGGCGATTTTCGGTTGCGGAGAGCAATTTTCATATTTAAATATGCGGGGTCGCAAGGTGCCGATGTGGACCCAAGAGCCGGGATTTGCCAAAAATCATTCAATTTACAAATATTTCGGCGATGTATTTGCTTGGGCTGGAGGCGAATGGTGGACAAACTATTATCCGCATCCGATTTTTGTGTCAAGTCGACACTATTTTTGCAACGTGGAGTCATATGCCTATTGTGAATTTGATTTTACCCATAACTCTTATCATAAATTGATGATTAACGAAATTCCGCGTAAAATTGTTTTTGGGTTCGCCGAATCTCCCGAGCGTTTGTTAGATGTTATGACCTCTTATTTAGGTCGACAACGGCCACTTCCCGAATGGATTCTTGATGGTGCGATTTTGGGCATTGGTGGTGGTATGGATCCGAATAACCACGATAATATCTTCAATAAAATTAACTCCGCTAAGAAAGGTAACATAAAAATTGCTGCGATATGGGCGGAAGATTGGTCTGGGATCCGGCAATTCACGGCCCAAACTCGATTATATTGGAATTGGAAATACAGCAAAGAGATGTATCCGAATCTTCCGGAATATATCAAACAATTGCGGGCAGACGGCATTCGCTTTTTGGGTTACAACAACTGTTTTCTTATGTATGATAGCGAACTCTATACAGAAGCAAAAGAAAAAGGCTATCTAGTGAAAGATAAGAGCGGAAACCCATATGACTTGAAGATGTACACCTTTTCAGCAGTAATGCTCGATTTAACGAATCCCGGGTGTTGGAATTGGATCAAATCAATAATAAAAGATCATATGATCGGTATAGGGCTTGACGGATGGATGTGCGATTTTGCGGAATATCTTCCCGTTGATTCCGTGAACTATTCTAAAAGAGATCCGTATTTACTTCACAACGAGTATCCGGTTCTTTGGGCCAAAGTGAATCATGAAGCGGTGGTGGAAGCGAATAGAACGAAAGGAGAAGAATCAATCATATTCTTTTCCCGTTCCGGAAATTTTCAAACCACGAAATATTCTCCTTTGATTTGGACCGGAGATCAAGTAATGACCTTTTGGATGGACATGGGCCTTGCGGCTCAAATAAATGCATGTGTGGCCATGGGCTTTTCAGGTGTTGGTCAAATTCATGGAGATATAGCGGGAGAGTTCGGTATCTTGTGGTTTAAACGAACCAAAGAATTATTCATGAGATGGACAGAGTTTTGCGCGTTTACTCCAATTATGAGAACTCATGAAGCCAAAGGGCTATCGGGCTGGACATATGACACCGACGATGAGACGCTTGCTCATTTTGCAAAATATTCAAGGATTCATTCAAATATCAAGAAATATATAATGATTGCGATACAAGAATACCAAAATTCTGGATTACCGATTATGCGTGCACCGTATATTCATTATCCCGATGATCCGGTGTTTTTATGCAAAAATCGATTAATTCAATATGAATACCTTTTAGGCCGAGATATTTTTGTAGCGCCGATCATCAAGAAAGGAGCTAAAACTCGTAAATTATATTTACCTAAAGAAGATTGGGTTCATGTTTGGTCGGGATCCGAATATCGTGGCGGTTGGGTTACGGTCAACGCTCCGATAGGTGAAATACCTATTTTCATCCGTAAATCTTCCAAAGATGCGGATGTCTTGATTAAACTCATCCGAAATGTATAAGATGTGAAAAAACACTGCTTTTTTCCTTTATATGTCCCGCTGAGCGATAGGATTTTTCGGTACTAAAATTAAAATATTTCTAATATCAAAAGATGCAAGAAAATACATCCGATTAAGTTTAGTGTGTGATACACTTCATGAAATCCGAATATTTCCTTTTTTAAATCGGGTTTTTTAATCGCATAGACCACCCCGCCAAGAATCAGAAACAAGGCCCCGATCAAAAACAGAATTTGGCCTTGGGGTTGAATTTCGCTGATATATATGAGAACTCCAATAATTCCTATAATTCCAATAATAAATCCGAGGATGGGCGTTAATTTCCGGGATAAATTTTTAATCGCAAGCAATAGGATCATTCCAATAATCGAGAGTGTCCACAATAAAATAAGGATTATTAATCCAAATCCATCCAATCCTAATTTCCAAAGAATTGGTGTAAATAGCGCCGAAACTAAAAACAGCATCGAGCCCCGATCGACCCTTCGCAAACCATCTCTTTCGTTTTCTGAAGTGATTAAAGCATGATAGGAAATTTGAATGGGCCAAAAGATCAATAAATTTATCGAATAGATCAATAAGCTCGGCGAATTTATTGTATCTTGTAGCCTTGTAGGAGTCAATAACAACGGAATTGCGATAATAAAACATAAAAATCCGATTCCG
Source organism: uncultured archaeon (assembly GCA_964623665.1). Classification (GTDB taxonomy): domain Archaea; phylum Asgardarchaeota; class Lokiarchaeia; order Sigyniarchaeales; family Promethearchaeaceae; genus CAZUTM01. Next base: position 21,858 of record CAZUTM010000044.1, on the reverse strand, counting down.
TTCACTAAAACGCTCCAAAAATCTCGCTTATCTATCATGGTGAGATGCAATTCTGCAAAAAATAAAACACATTTTCACTTTGAAGCGTGGAATTCTAAAAATTAAAGGTATTAAGCTAATCTTATAAATCCTTTACCTCCTTTAGCGTATGTATTATCCAAAAACACCGTTGTTTCAAATGTGGAAAAAGATTATTAATCCGATAAGCAAAATAGTGGTATGGAAAATGGATCATATTACAATAAATCGGTTGAAGAAACTCTAAGGAGCTTGAATACTAGCGACAAAGGGTTGACAAAACAAGAGGCGGAAGCTCGGCTGCGCGCCAAAGGTAAAAATATTCTTCCGAAGAAAAAGCCTTCATTGTGGTCTCGTTATTTCTCTAACATATTCAATCCGATGGTCGTAATTCTTATGATTGCAGCAATTATTCAATATTTCCTTGGTGAAACATTTAGTTCCGTAGCAATATTTTCGATTATCACGCTTAATGCAATTATTGCTCTATATCAACAGCATCAAGCAGAGAAAACTCTTGAAGCACTTCAACGCATATCATCTTTCAAAGCAGTGGTGATTCGGGATGGCGAGCCTATGGAAATCGAGGCAGACCAAGTTGTCGTTGGAGATGTTTTAAAATTGAACCAAGGAGATTATGTCTCTGCAGATGCACGATTGATAACCTGCGTGGATATGGAAGTCAACGAAAGTGCGCTTACCGGGGAATCTGTTCCATCTTCAAAATCTACCAACATAATTTCCGGCGATAATATTCGTATCAATGATCAATCGAATATGGTCTTTATGAGCACCTTTGTTACGAAAGGAAATGGAAAAGCCGTGGTGACCGGAACGGGTTTAGATACCGAAATTGGCAAAGTGGCAAAAACGATTGAAACAATGGAAACCCGAGACATTCCCCTTCAAAAAGCAATGGGAAGCCTTAGTAAGCGATTAGGTGCTATGGTTATATTGATTTGTTTCGGGTTGTTTTTCTACCAATTGGGCGTTAATGCATCAAAAGGCATAGAGAATACCGCTGATGTATTGGCTGATCAAATCAGTTGGTTGGTGTCGTTAGCGGTCGCCGCGATACCATTCAATTTTCCTCTAATCACAACTATCATTTTATTAACCGGAGTTATCGCGCTCGCAAAACGAAATGCGATAATTAAAAAACTGACCGTAGTGGAAACTTTGGGCAGATTATCGGTCATCTGTTCCGACAAAACGGGAACACTGACAAAAAACGAAATGACGGTTCAAAAATTATTTTTCAACATGAAAGATTATACAATTTCCGGAACGGGATATGATGTAAATGGAGACATCTTTGATGATAAAAAAAATAAAGTAAAGCTGACCGACAAGGAATTTGAGTTAATGATTCATTCCGGTGTGGAAAATAATAATACCCAATTGGTTGATGAGGTTATTGAACTAAAAAGCAAGAAGATGATAAAGAGAAAGGTTATTGGATTGCCAACCGAAGCGGCAATATTGGTATTGGCAGAAAAATGCGGATATAATGTGGAAAAAATACGCGCGGATTATATGGATCTCAAAGAAAATTTGTTCAATTCGGAGAGAAAACGAATGAGCAAATTTGTAAAATCAAAAGATGGAAAAATATATTTGTTCGTGAAAGGTGCACCCGAAGCTTTGATAACGGTCTGTAAATCTATCTATGCGGACAACAAGATAATACCGATGAATGATTCTATTTCAGAACATCTCACAAAAATAATTGAAGGGTATGCATCCAAGGGATTGCGAACGTTAGCGATTACCTATAGACCCGCATCAGAAGCCGAAATCAATCTTGAGGCAGAAGATGTTGAAAAGAATCTCGTTCTTTTAGGGATTGTTGGAATCCTTGATCCTCCCAGAGAAGGCGTTAAAGAAGCAATACAATCGTGCAATTCTGCTCATATAAAAGTGGTAATGATAACAGGTGATCATGCAACGACTGCAAAGTCGATTGCACACTCTCTTGGAATTTGGAAACCGGGGGATTCGGTCATTGAAGGAAATCAAATTTCGCAAATGAGTGTCGAAGAAATTGAAAACACAAGCGTGTTTGCACGAGTGGCCCCCGATGATAAAAAATACATCGTGGACAAATTCCAATCAAAAAATAAAGTGGTTGCAATGACGGGAGATGGCATCAACGACGCGATTGCACTTGAACGCGCGGATGCCGGCATTGCCATGGGTATTGCTGGAACCGATGTTGCTAAGAACGCCGCGGCGATCATTTTAACGGATGATTCATTTGCGACCATTGAACGCGCGGTGTATCATGGAAGAGGTATCTTCAACAACATTCGCTCCAATATCGCTTTTCTGCTTTCGGTAAATATAATGGAATTATTTGTACTAACTATTGCTGCTTTATTCTTACAGCAAAGAATTTTCCTCGGAAATCAATTACTTATCTTCTACATCACCATCCATTTCTTCCCGCCGATTGCATTGATGTTCGATAAATACGACCGCAATATCATGACCTATCCACCAAAGCCGCATAATGCACCGCTCATTGATAGAAAGTTCCTTTATCTGATTATGAGCCAAATTTTTGTGATAGGCGGTTTTCTGCTGCTCGAATTTTTAATTGTCCTCAATGGGTTGGTTCCAATAAATGATGCGAATTTGATTAGTTATGGTGCTGAAGCAAGCCAAGCATTTTTCATTGATGATAAATGGTTTTCAATCGAAGAAATGGTCGCTTCGGGTGAGATATATGCGATAAAGGCGCGGACAATGTGTGCTCTTTCATTGTTTATAGCAGAATTAATTGTGGCTTGGGAATCCCGATCCGATCGCTTATCGATCCTAAAGATGCCGATAAATATTCTATTATTTATTATTACCGGCTTGCTTGTATTCATCATTGTGACCGTCTTTACATTACCTCTAAGTCATGTATTCTTGGTCTTATCCGGTTTGAGCACTTCCGATATGATTATTGCAATTTTATTTGGATTGCCGATCTTATTTGTGATGGAAGGCTATAAAATATGGCTTAATTTGAAATCAAGGTAATCTTAAGATTTGACCACCAATTCTTTTTTTTTCAACCGCTTTTTGACTTTATGGCCTTGAAATCGATGCTGAATTAAATTCGCGCGTAAAAAATCCCGTATCTCACCTAAATATTAGATACGGGATCTTAACTCATTTAAGCCCAACCTTTTTAAAATGAATGCTGCGCGACCAAATTCCGCTTATCTTTTAGCCATAAATTCCAACCGAAGATATCAAGTAAGGATTATTGAAAAATCAAGAAAATATGAAAGAATTAATGCAACGTTCATTGGTGGTTTAAATTTAAAAATACTTATGCGAAAATTTCTATGACATCTTCATCTTTCAATTCGTATGTTAATCCAACTCTCTTTTTTTTATGAGTGTCACTTTCCCGATAGATAAATGCAAATCGAAAGGAAGCGACCAAATCTTTATGGATTTTTTTTGCAATGGTTTCGACAGTAGATCCTTCTTGCAGAATCATCGGCCGCTCATCGACCCCATTTTTCGATTTCGTATAAACTCGAATTAATTTCAGTTGTTTTAAGATGTTTTCGGCGAAATTCTGAAGCCCTTTTTTGATTTCCTTGCCTTCCTCGTTCCACACAAATCCGCATGGATATATTTCAAATAATGGCGTGTACTCTTCTTCCTTTTCCATCTGGGGTGGCCTTTCCAAATCGGGAATAGTGCCGGTCATTTCGCCCATAAATGAATAATCATCAATTTGAGATTGAGAATATGGTGTATCCAACTTGGAATCTTCCGTTTGTTGATTTTCAACGTTTCTAATCTCCGAAGATTGTTCTGTCGACAATTCTATTGATTGATTCAATGATTCTGAAATTCCTAATTTTAAAGATTCATTTGAATACTCTGATATTTGATTTTGGCCATTTATTTTCGCCTCGTTTTGATCTTCAAAAAATTTTTCATCTTTCAATTTAATTTGTTCGAGTCTTTTTTTCCATTCTTGGGTTTTCCCGAATTTGTCCAATAGTCTTTCAAATTTCTCTTTTTCAAATCCTTGAAGACAATTTTCGCCGCTTCCATAATTCAAAATAAGATTCACAAAATTTTCTTGAATATTGGGAAGATCAGCCTTAGTTCCCACCAAACTCGCTTTTTTAAACACAAGGCTTTGTGTGAATGCAAACTTTATGTCCAAAGGGGTGACATAATCGTTAATTTTTATTATAATGTTTTTTCCAAGAAGGGATGCATAGGTTCTGATATTTTCTTCATATTTCTGTGATAATTTAGCCCGGTTCGAATTGTAAATTATTTGAGTTCCTCCGGATCCCGTTCTCTTGTATTCAACATTTGGCTTTTCTCGATTTAAAATGATGTTATATGTTTTAAACAGTTCCAGCATTCTTTGCATTTGGACCAGAGGATCTCTCGTTAAATCTACCAGAATCAAAATGTAATCGGTTAGCCGGATTGCTTGCATGATTCTGCGAATGTTCTGACTGTTCTGCAAGGCAGGGATTTCAACAAGCTGATATCGAACGTGATTCCAGATATAGGTGCCGATTACTGGAACTGCGGTATATTTTCCCGGGATTGCATCCGAAACACCTGTAAGATATTGGAGTAATTTTGATTTTCCCGCGCCATCGCCGTGTTCATTAAAGTCGGAAACGAGCGCTACCATTATTTGATTTGAGTCTTTTTTCAGAGAAAAAGGATCTACAGCCCCAGAAATCTGAATCTTCCGACGTTCTAATTCCTCAGCCAGTTCGTCTTGAAGTTTTTTCAACCGAGTCTTATTTAAAGCAACAATTTTTTCGGTCGCCTTATGTTTAGGAATTAAAGAAATGAATTCTGTAAGAAGCCGAATTTTATCTTCCAACGTTTTTGCATCTAAGAATTCTGCATATTTTGCTTGTGCCTCGGGGCCAATGTTTGAACTCATCAAAAATCACCAATTCTCGCTAATATCAATGTTTTAAACGTTAAAAATTTTTTAGAATGCGTTCTCATTGAAAAAATGCAGAAAGGCCAAAAACCTTCATTTAAGCTGACTGTTTTCGTTAAGCCTAAAAAAATTGCACTCATTCCTTCTTTGGCATCGAATTATTTTACCCGCTTACATTTCTTTGAAATGTTAATTCTTTTAAAACAACAATCGGAAAATTTTAAATGTATTTAAAAATCAATAATGATCATGGTGGAAAAGAAATTCACAAAAGCGATCTTAACAAAAGCCTCGAATATTATTACGATACCCGAGGAAATCTTTAAATCCATGAATCCCGAAGGCAAAAACGCAGTCATTATTCTCCCGATAAAATTTAAAAAATTCACAGTTTTCTTTACAAACGCCGAAAGCGCCCTTTATATCCGACTAAATTTGGGAAAAAACAAATTGATTGAAGAATTCTTCTCGGATCTCAGCAAAGCATTATCATCCCTCAATTTGGTTTCATTATTTACTACGGGAGTCTGTTTTGAAGATGAAATCTGCATCTGGGAAGGTATCTTTGAATTCGATCTATCGCTGGATTTGAATATTATTGAAAATACCTTTTCCAAAATCTATTCGGTTGAAGATTGCGACATAGAATTATTGGATTTTCATGAGGTAGTCTGAATTCATTTGAACGATTGAATAATTATTATTGAATGCAAAGCAGAATGAGGCTGTTATTTAAATATTTTTAATCATTTAATTTACATTATAGGAATGCAACATTGGGTGTGATCTTGAATTGAAAAAGCCGAACAAGTTGTTTTTATTGCATCCCACAAGGAGAACAATATATAAAATCATTTGCGAAAATCCGGGCACGTATTTCTATCGTTTAATCAATGAAATCTCAAATATCGATAAAAAAATAAGTACGGCTACGCTGATCTATCATCTTAAGAAGCTCGAGGAAACCGATTTGATTAGTTCGGATAAAATTGATGGAAAAAGAATCTATTTTCCGAATAATCTTCGGAATGCACAGATGGAGCGGGCATATACCCTTCTGAAAAACAAGAATGCATTGAAGATATTTTTGTTAATTCTGAATAATAATGGTGTTTACAAGAACCAGAATGAAATCGCACGTGCCTTAAGCGTGCATCATGATACCGTTCGATATCACACCAACCGCTTGGAAGAAGCGGGTTTAATTCAAAAAACTAAAGATGGAAAGTTGGTTGCATTTGAGATTGGTGAACTTGGCAAAGAGTTATTCAATGGATCTTCAAAAGTATTTACGCAAGGCTACATTCGCTTTTTGATTAATAAACTTGCAGATTCATGCCATTTTCCGGAGATTATTGAACAAACAAGAGAGAAATTGACGATTAGAATTGTGTGTAAAGATGAAGAGGATATAATTTTAACATTGGATTTAACCGGTTGGGATGTCACCTCAGAGTTCTTTACTTTTGAAGAAGATGGAACGATAAAAGAATCCGATTTCCGTGAAGAGCTTGAAGAAGACCCGGAGATACCGCATGAAAAAGAAGATGTTCCGGAATCGGAAAAATGATTTGATGGGAAATAAAATTGAATTAAGAAAATGATAAAAAAAGTGTTTTCAATTCAATCAAGAAAATGCTTCCAATAATCGGGCACCCACACGGTTTTTCCCGTATAGCTACTTTCTTTAAATGCGATGGTTGCGGCGAAGGATTTGAACCCTTCCTTGAAATTGGTTTCAGGTTGTTTTTGCCCTCCGCTATCGATTCCTTTGCTCATTTGTTCCAAAATTATCATTTGTCCGTTCCAATTGTTTTTATTGCCCGCAACATCTCCGCGAGGCATGTACCCATCTTCCTCAACTTTTCTTGAATCATTCGGATCGGTGCATATCATCGTTTCGACGCCCCATTGGGATACCTTTGCTCGGCCTTTTGTAAATGCATAATCCTCTTTTCGAACAGTAGGCCCTTTTCTGCCCCAATCGCCGATGAAGCGAACCCATACCCATTTATGCCTGTCGTGGAAATTTTCGGGTTTGGATAACGCCAAATTTCCCATTACGGTGGTGCTTCCGTACCATCCATCACCTTTTCCTCTCATTATGAACGTGACACCTTGGATTTGTGTGAATTCCATTCCGGTGACATATCTCATGGTATCAAGTGAATGGGCGCCCACATCATCGAGATAAATATCTTCCAAAAACCTCCGCCAGCCCCAGCGCTTTTCGCCTCGAAATCCATAATCTTCCCAATCAATAAAGGCTAACTCTCCTATTTCCGTGTCCGGGCCGGTACACTCCTCGATAAAACATTTCGTGGTCCATGAAGATGTAAAATATCTATATTGTGTACCCATGGCGGTGCACAATTCGGGATGATCGATTGCTTTTTGTGTCATCTGCTTTCCTTGCACCAGCGTTCCCGCCATGTTTTTTTCGCAAATAACATTTATTCCCAAATCCATGGTTTCGATGGTTAACCCGTGATGCGTATAGTTGGGCGTGGCTATTATCGCAAGATCGGGTTTTTGACTTAATTTCACGAAATCTTCGATACTCACATAGCCCATATCATCGTCAAGTTCCCCTTTTGTAATTTGACTCAAGTTAGAAAGCATTTCGGTGTCTGTATCAATAATACCGATGAGATCCCAATCGGGATGTCTTTTCAATTCTTGATGCCAGCACCTTCCTTGATTTCCGTAACCAATTATTACGGCCGTTTTTTTATTTTTAGCCATGGGCTAAGGAATTTGCAGTTGAATAAAAATCATCTCTATTTATTACTCCAAAAAATCAATGTAAATCAATGGATAGTATCTGCAAGCATTCGGGATTTAATTTTTATTTTGTGCTTGATTTTATGGTCTATGAATGAATTTTTGATTTCTGCATCAATACAAACCGCTTTCGGTGCGATCTTAATAATCTGGCTTAGCTCGCTATTTATCCGATTCGGAAAGTTGATTCTTCTGAAATTTAAAATATCTTTCGGATTCTCGATGTTTAGAGCTTTCTATTCGATATACGGGTTGCTGTTTATTGTCAGCTCTATATTTTTAATAATCAATTTTAGATCAACCAATCATTTCTTTGTTTTGCCTTTTATCCTCGGAATTTTTGGTGGTTTAATCATTTCCCTAATATTATTCCAGCTTGGTGGGTTTATCCAAGAAACAAAGGTGGAAATGCCTCATCTGAACATTGTCAGAAGTTCTGGAACCGATGATCATGTAAAGGGAACTCGTAATTCCCTCCGACATGCGGATTTCTATCTGGCTACTTTTGAGACAGGGTTCAATACCGTTCATCGTTATTTAAATGCAAACTTGATCGAACCCATTGACAAGAAGGGGCACCCGTTTGTTATTCCGGGTGCAAAATATCCATCTACCTACCTTTGGGACTCTTGTTTCATTTTATTTGGGTGGCTTCATATTGATCCAACACTGATTTTCAAGGTTCTGAAAATCTTCATTCAATTTCAACAAGAAAACGGAAACATCCCGCAAACAATTGCATTCGGGAAATTTCCGAATTACAAAATAACGAATCCCCCTTTAATTCCGTGGATCATCTTAGATGCATATAAAAAATGCGGTGATGCCTCGCATTTAATCGAATTTTACGAGCCTATGAAAAAATTTTGCGCATTTCTGGAATCGAATAGATGCAAACAAGGCTTTTTTTATTGGTTGCATTCGTACGAATCCGGTCTTGATAATTCTCCGAGATTTACCAATCAATCAGAATCTGTGCATTACGATATCCAAAACCTTGCATCCGTAGACTTTAATAGTTGGATGGCTATCTTTTACGAATCCATGGCCGAAATCTCCGCAATCCTTAATAATTCCGAAGATCAAAAAATCTTTATATCAAAATACGAATCTTTAAAACAACTTATGAATGAAAAGATGTGGGATGAATCGGATGGCCTATACTACGATCTGGACTTGAGCAGTCAAAAATTAAATAAGATCAATACAATTGCTTCATTCTTTGCATTAACCGCTGGCGTACCCACTAAAGACCGAGCTCAACGGCTCGTGGAACATATTAACAATGAATATGAATACAACACATTGATTCCGTTTCCAACAGTAGCGAAAAATCACCCGGAATTCATAAAAGACACGTGGAGAGGGCCCGTTTGGATAAACACAAGCTTTTCGGTCATTTATGGATTGAAAAGATACGGCTACGAAAAAGAAGCTAAACATTATTCATGGAAATTGGTTAAAGGCGTGTATAAAACGCTAGAGAATTGCGGATCTTTATATGAATTTTATGATCCTGACCGCTACGATTTGAAAGAGCTATCACGAAAAAAAGGCAATCTGTTTAAAGCACTCACGTTGGGTACAAAACCGGTGAATAAATTCTGCGGATGGACCGGAATTGTAAATTATTTGTTTATAGAATACGTTCTTGAAGTTTATTTATCAAAAAGCGGGCTTGCAGAACAAATTAAGCCTATCCTTGATGAAGAAATAAAAAAAGAATTAATAGAAAATGGAAAATCCATTGAAATCCGCCTTCCTTACTATAAATGTCGCATCATCTTAGCGTAGACATCCCGATCTCTAAAATTCTACCGAGTGTTTATCTAATTTGATAGATTTTTTTCTGATAATCCCGAATCAAATCATTTATTTTGCTTTTCTGCTTTTTTACCCCATGATTCCAACAATTGAATGGATTGATCCCGATACGATTAAAATGATCGATCAAACCAAGCTTCCATACGAGCTTGTGTTTTTGGAAGTCAAAGATTATAAACATCTTGCTAAAACCATTAAAGATATGAACATTCGCGGTGCGCCGGCAATTGGGGTAGCCGCGGCGATGGGGATGGCTCTTGCGGCACTTGAATTTCAAAATAAGGCCAAAGAAGATTTTCTTCGGGAGTTAGAGCAAGCGGGAAAATATATCACGTCTACCCGGCCAACCGCCGTAAATCTCTTTTGGGCGGTCGAAAGAATCATGGATCTCGTTAAGGGCATCAAATCTGCAAATACGGTTAAAGAAATCGTATCGAGAATTATCAATGAAGCCAAAAAAATGGCGCAAGAAGATATTGAAACCAATAAATTGATAGGCAAGCACGGCGCGGAACTGATAAAAGATGGAGACACCGTGTTAACGCATTGCAATGCCGGATCTTTAGCAACCGTTCAATACGGCACCGCGCTTGCACCGATCCGAACCGCCGTAGAACAAGGAAAAAAGATCCAAGTCATTGCCGACGAGACTCGGCCAAGACTCCAAGGCGCCACGTTAACCGCATTTGAATTACATTATGATAAAATCCCGGTGAAAATAATTTCGGATAACTCTTCGGGGTTAATCATGATGCTCGGCAAGATTCAAAAAATTATTGTTGGTGCGGACCGAATCACTCGTGATGCGGTGTTCAATAAAATTGGAACATATATGGTGGCTTTAGCGGCAAAAAGACATAATATTCCATTTTACGTCGCGGCACCGGTTTCCACACTTTCGTTGAAAGAAAAGGGCGATGATATAATAATAGAACAACGGGATGAAAAGGAAGTGCTTGTGGTTCATGAAAGACTGAAAATTGCACCGGAGGGCGTTGGTGCGATAAATTATGCATTTGACCGAACACCGATGGATTTGGTTACCGGGATCATTACCCAAGATGGTGTTTTTACTCCAAATGACCTTCTGAAGAAATATCTCAAATAAACGTTTTACACACGAACGATTTTTTTTCTTTCAAAAGAAGTATGCAATCTTTAAAAAGAAAGAAATATAAAAAGAATTCATGGAAACTGCTTCAGTATCCGGGAACAAGCGGGGATTTCTTAGGGGAATTCCTTTGCTCCTTATGATCACGGGTTTCGTCTTTATCCCCATGCAGGTCTTTCGTGTATTCTTTGTTATGGGCTTGAAAGGAGAACCGGTAGCCATTACCGTAGTTTTGGGTGTATTGGGTGTATTGGGGCATCTACTTTTTAATTTAAACCAAAAATTGAAAATCATCTTATATCTTCTCATCACCCTTTCCACTGCTATCTTGTGCATATTTACTGGAATTTTGGCTTTGTTCACATTCGATAACAATAACACGCCTACCATGGCCGTTCTAACCTCTGTTTTGATTTTGGCGTATTATTCATATCTTTTCGATCTCCATCTATTTAATCGAAATCCTTTCGTTTCTGCCAATAAGCGAGATAATTCATGGATGTTTCAATTGATACCTCTAAGTGTTTTATTGATCATTCTCTTTTTGTTGGGATCGTTTCAACCTCTTTTATTTTCTCTGCCTTTTTATTTAGAAGATCCAAACACAGGAAAAGATGCAATTCTATTCATCTCCATCGGAATCGTTTATTTTATGATTGCTGGTGTTCGATTGTTTTACATAAATGAAGATTTAGGTATTAAGCACCTCGATCTTTCAAGGATAGAATCCGAAGATCAAAAATCCGTGAATAATGTAGTGAAGAGAAAACGATTTTCTTTGTTTATGTCAATGGTCATTTTTACATTACTTTCTTCTCTTTCGATCTATGTTATTTTTATTAAAAGATCAGAGTATGCCAATAATTTTCATGTGAGTTTGATGGTTGGTATGTTAATAGGGCTTTTACTCATGAATTATCTACCTTCTTTGGAGATTTCTAACATTGTGAGTACCGGATTAATTGGATTTCAGTATTATTTTATTGCGAACTTATCCAATGTAGAATCCGATTTGGTTTCACCCATTATGCTTGGTATTCTGATGGGATACTATTTAATTTATCTTGATAGCGAGTTCCAATTAAGAGCGTCACTAAAACCGGATAAAGTTGTTCTTCAATGCTTTTTATTATTAATCTTTTGCGGTATATCGGGCTTTCTTGCTGGTCAATTGCGCTGGTTATTCCGAGATGAGAAAGAATTGATTCTTCCCTCGATTATTGCTGTTTTTGCGATTCTATTCATTTCAATTGTTTCTTATATTCTCTCTTTTAACCTCAAATTCAAATCTACATTTGAAAAGGGTGCAAAGAATCTTGCCATTCAGGATCGGTTACTCGAAGATTTAAATGAATTGAAAAGATCATCAATTGCGATATTTTTAATCGTTATTATTGTGTTTTCTGCTTTATCCGGCTTATTATTGATGGAATCCAGAATGTATATTGAATATGAATTGCCCCAAACCATGTATACCGTTGACGGCATCCCTGTTTCTCGCGTTCGGCTTCCCGCAAGAAGCGGAATCATCTTATTGAATACCAATCCCAAATTAGCCGGCAGTTTTCTACACTCTGCTTCTCCAGCAGAATATATTAGAATAAATAAATCTATCCGATTGGGTGCTTATTTTTACGGCGGAACCGAAAACATCACGCCGAACGAGGCGATCGATTGGATTTCAAAAAATATTGATGTATTATCGCTTGGTGGATGGCCCGCTTATTTTGTTACTCCGCAAAACATCTCATATATTCGTTCAATCAATCCAAATTTTCGATATTATATCATGACCTTCTCAACTTCGTTCTACGGAGGCCCCGAAAATATGGATTGCACCAATTTAACATCTCCAATGATTTGGGGGTGCTATTTCAATGAAACCATGCATGAATGGACCTTAAAGTATAAGAACGGTTCAGAAGCATATGGAGTCCGTCGAGGCTATGGCGATGAATACGGACATCTCATGGATTTAGGGTCAGAAGGTTGGGCGAAATTCTATGCGTGGTTCTACGAAAAGCAAGCGATTGCTAATAATGCGGATGGCGTTGCCATCGACGAAATTATGTGGCGCGGCTATTGGGGGACTCAAGTTTCCCAACTGCGTGATTATAATTCCGTTGAAGAAATCACGGAGTCTTGCTATAAATGGCTTAAAATTGTGGATGAAAACATGAATGTTGAAATAATAACCCAAGCATTTTGGCCCGAAGCCCAGCAATATCAACAAGGTGTATGGGGTGAGTTAGCCTTTCGCGCGGGTGGTGCCTATGGAGGAAGAGTTGATGACCGACAACAAAACGTGTTCTACGAAACCATGAATTGGGAGCAAATCGTCGAAAATATTAGAATTATAGGCCAAGCAAATAAATCCTATATTTGGGCCGCTTGGTATGAAAGAGATAATCGCGAAGCGCTTGAATATTGCATTGCGACCTATTTGATGGGCAAACCGAACAATTGTCCTTGGGTTGGCTTCCATCCGCAACCCGTATATGAAGGAGGCTATCCGGCTAATCTTGCAGGGTATGATTTCAGTACAGTTCGGGAGGAGGTCAGAAAGCACCGAGAATTTTTCGATCTGGAATTAGGGCTTGCCCAAGCCGAAATGTATAAAATATCCGGAGCTAATGGGCAATTATGGCGGAGAGATTTCCAAAATGGTATCGTTTTGGTCAATCCCTATCATGCACAAATCCCGGGCTTTCAAAACAACAACCCCGTTTTCGCCCCCTCTCATTAAATTGCGTGGATACTCAAATAAATAATAATAATAATAAAAAAAATTATATTTATTTATTTTTTTAGTTCATCAGTTCTTTAATTGCATTTTTAATGCGTTCTTTATTCGGGAGGATCTCATATTCCAATTTCAATGAATAGGGTATAGTATTTGTTGTACATACTCTTGCGAACTTGCAAAGAATGTTATTTTCCATTAGAATTGCTGCGATCTCTCCGGAAAGCCCGAATTCTTTATAATCTTCATCAATAACAACCACTTTTTTAGTTTTTCGTGCCGATTTCACAATCGTATCGGTATCCAAGGGTTTGATTGTTCGCAAGTCAATGATTTCACATCGAATTCCTTCTTTTTCCAATTCATTTGCCACAGCGTTGCAATGGTGCACGCTCAAGCCAACCGTAACAAGCGAGATATTATTTCCTTCTCTTGTTATTTTTGCAGAACCGATTTGAATAGGATCCCATTTTTCCGGAACTTCCGCTTCAATACCTTCCGAAGGGCGTTCAAATTTCACCGTTTTTCTCCCGCCACTCGCCATGTAATCGTACCAATTTTCAGCCAACATCTTGTGTTCCATAAAGATCACTGGTGAATTTTGCCGAAGCGCTGCTACCATAAGTGCGCCCGCATCCGCGGGGTTGGATGGCACAACAACGGAAAGACCCGGAATATGAGACAACCAACCCCAAAAAGATTGTTCATGTTGACCCGCATCTCCGTACCAACCTCCGCATGAGGTCCTTACAACCAAGGGAGTTTCCCATTTTCCACCGGAAAAGAAAGTGTTTTTAGCAGCATGGTTCACCAACGAGTCCATTGCGACGGCAATGAAATCAACGAGCATGATTTCCACAATGGGCCTGAGACCGAGCATCGAGGCCGTGAGCGAAGCACCCAGAAACGCGGCTTCAGATATGGGTGTTGATTTTACCCTTTCTTTCCCAAAACGGGCAAATAATGTAGAACGCAATGCGTGAACATCTTCGCCTAAAATAATGATTGATTGATTGTTTGCCATTTCTTGCGCGATTGCATTATCAATTGCCTCTGTAAATTTCAGTTTCTTCATTCGTTCATCTTCCTCCCCATTATTTCTTCAACGGATTTAAGTATTTTTTGCAGATTTGATTCAACTTCAAGTTCGATTAATTTGAGTTTTTCTTTGTCCTTTTCGAGTTGTTTCCTTGCTTTCAAAAAGGGATCGTGTTTATTTTTGGTTTGATCTTTTGCTTGTGCGATAAGAGATAATATTTTGGTCAATCCCGCGGTTCTTTTATGAAGGCCCGCGCCTTTGAATCTCGTAATAGATTGGGTTAGCGGTCCAAGAACTTGTCCGAATGCTTCACTTGGAGTCTTATGAAATCTTAGTAATGGATCTCCCAGAAAATGACCTTCTTTATGTTCACAATGTGCCAAGAGAAAATACGGTTTCGATTCATTTCTCACGTATTCGATTGCTTCTTTCGCTGCTTGCCAAACCGCAACCACATCTGTGCCATCGACCTCAACACAGTCCAGACCAAACCCCAATGCTCTTGCAATCAAAGGGGCGCTTGTCACTTCTTTAGAGGGCGTGGTTATGGCCCATTTATTTGATTTGCAGACAAAAAGAAGGGGAAGGTTCCAAACTGCTGCAAGATTGAACGATTCCATCATCATTCCTTGATTAGTGCTCCCTTCACCGAGGAAAGCAACAGCAATATTCTTCGTTTTTTTATACTGAAGAGCAAGGGCGAAGCCAACGGCTGCTGGTCCGGACGAGCCAACGATTCCGGAGGACGCCATTGAATGCTCTTTAGAAAACATATGCATATGTCCCCCATAGCCCCCGCAAATTCCTTTAGGATGCCCGAAAAATTCCAGCATTAATGCTACCGGATCCACTCCCCGAATGAGCATCGGGCCAGTTCCTCTATGGTCTAATGCAATCGCATCTCCATCTACGAGATGGCTTAGAACACCCGCGTAAATTGCTTCTTCTCCTATGCCCATATGCATTTCTGCAGAGATCAATCCTTGTTCCCAATATTTTTTCACTTCTTCTTCAAATCTACGAGAAAAATACATGGTTTTATAAAGCGAAACGAGATCAAGCTCTTTCATTTCAATCTATTGTGCATATATTGCACATATTAAAAGTTTTATCATGAATATAACAAAACTCTTCATAAAAAATATTGAATAATGGAGCTGATTTGAACTTTTGAAATGGACAAAATGTAAATCATCAAAAAACCCAGGTTACGCATATTTAATAAGAGCGGACTTTAAATCTTCTAACCCAAATGGTTTCTCCATAAATCCAGATAACCCATTTTTCATCAGTTCTTGAATTTCTGTAGTATACCCATAACCGGTAATAATCACTACCTTTTGTTTTGCGTTTATTGCCCGAATTTTCTCAAAAATCTCTTTTCCTGTGAGCTTTTTGAGTTTCACATCAAGAATCACAAGATCAATATTATTTGAATTTTTTGAATAATAATCGAGCGCTTCAAACTCCGATTCAAATATATTTGCTTCATGTCCGAGTTTTGCCAGCATGCGCTTTAGTACCGTGAGAATCATTGGCTCATCATCAATTATCATGATCTTCATACTAATTACTATTAAAAAACTGCAAAAAATAAACCTTGAGATCTGGGGAATTTTGTGCATTTTGAACAAATCTCCGCTTGAAACAGAACCATTGTGTACCGCTATCACTTTTCAAAGTAGTAGTCAAAATCCGGAGCAATGTATGTGGTGAGATAGACAAAAGTCTCCGTATCGCTTGAAATAATTATTCTCACCTTCTTCATTTCAAGAGATTTTAAGATTTCTTCAAATCTCTGTTTTTGAAATTTATCAATCACCAAGGTCTTTAAAGCATTCATGCCCATAATCGAATTAGGAAGTATGTTTATCGGATTATTTTGAATTTCTAATCGGAGTAATAAATCGAGAGATTCTAGGGTTTCTGGAATGGCTCTGAAGCCGTTATTAAAAATATAGAGTTCCTCCAGATTCTTGAGTTTCCCTAATCCGCTGGGCAATGATTCTAAGCGATTTAAAGAAACATCCAAAATCTGAAGAGACGCCATGTTTCCTGTTGTCTCGGGTAATTTGGTTAATAGATTTTCATACAGATACATTTGTTTCAAGTTTTTTAAATCCCCAATAGAATCCGGCAAGCTTGCGAGTTTGTTCTCCCCAAGATCGAGATATTCTATCTTATTCAATCGGCCGAAATTAAAGGGCAAGGATTCTAATAGATTCGCCGAGCAATCCAAATGCTTCAATAGCACCAAATCACAAATTGTATTTGGTAAATCTTTTAATTTATTCGTTGAAAGGTCGAGATATTCAAGACTGGTTAATGTTGTTATGGTTTGGGGCAATTTGGTTAGTTTATTGTCTGAGATATCTAAATAATTCAGTTTTGATAGATTGCCAAAACTATCCGGTAAATTTTCAAGTGAGTTGGAATATATAAACAATTTTTTTAAATCCGCCAAATCTCCGATATTTTCGGGGAGTTCGCTTAATTTATTCCATCCGATATTTAAAATTTCGAGTTTCTTAAGCGAGGTAAAGCTGGGAGGCAATGCGTTAATTTTATTTTCATAAAGATAAATTCTTAGAAGTTCTGAAAACGATTTAAAAATATCCGGTAATGTTTCGAGCTGATTGCATGATAGATCTAAGACTTCTAAACCCACAATACATGATAATTCATCCGTGATGCTTTTAATATTATTTCTGCCGAGATTTAATGCTTTTAAATTTGTGAGGGAACAGATTTGGGACGGAACCGCTTCAAATTCATTTCCAAAAAGGGCTAAAATTCGTAATTTTGTAAGATTGGAAAAATTCGGAGGTAAATCTTTTAATCCGCATGCATATATCGTGAGACCGACGACCCTACGATTTGAGACCTTGAAACCAATTAATTCCCATGAGATTTCTTTAATTTCTTCTATACTTTTATTAATCTGCTTCTCAAGCGCTACAATTACATCTGCATCTTGCTTTGCGATAGTGGAATTTCTATGCTTCACGGGCGCAATCTTTTCATTTTCTGCTTTTTGTTTCGCAATCCAATCGCCCAATTCTGCATTGATCTCTTTGCCCAAATATTTCTCGAACTTATCGAGCGAATCTCTCACATATTCATATTGATCTCTCTGAAGCCCGGTTGAAATGTAATCTTGAAACTCTTTCACTTTCTGCGGATCGACCATACTTTTAATTTGGCGCCAAAATTTATATTCTTTTTGAACTGTTCGAAGAGTATGGAGCTCTTTCTGTTCAATAAAAACGGATCTTTGGAATCTCTCCAATTGAGCGAGTCGAACAAAGCGAAATTTTTCTCAGATAAAATCACCGTTATTTACAATCCGAAATCGCGAGTACTTAATGTTTGGGTAGGGGAGATGGTGTCAGGGACAGAGAAAAAACAGATTCCGTTGATCCAAAAACTCATTAAGCAGAAATACGGGCTTACCAAAGATGCGGAACAAATTGTTGTAAAGCAGCGGCAAGAATTGCACAAATTTTTGGAAGAATCCGATGAGACTAAAGGTAAAATTCGGTTTCCGGAGGATGTCTGGCAGAAAAAAAAGGCAGATTCCATTCAGTCTGTGAAAGAAGGGTTGGAAAAGGTTAAACGGAAGTTGGAATCGGATGAAACAAAAGGGGCAGATATAGAAATAAAAAAATACGTTACGCTTGCAACATTGTCTGGAAATCAAGAACTCATCGATATCGCTAATGAAATAAGAAAGATGTACAATGATAAACAATCGAAGTTCTTTGAAGCTCGTGTAGAAGAATTGACCGAACATGCAAATCAAACCCTTGGAGATGGAGATATTCCGAAATCAATTCAAGAGTTTGAAAAAATCAAAGATATTATCGAAGAACAGATGAAGAACCTTGAATCCGAGCCATAATTTTATGAATGCTTGCGGTTAACAAAAAACCTGAATGATTGAATTGTTTCTATTTAAACATTTTTCCTATTCAAGATTTTCTTGACATTTTTACACATATCTATACTTGGATTGATTAAATTCAAAGATTTGAAACGAGATAAAATAAAAAGGGAATGAAGCTTCTGGAGGGAATTGAACCCTCGACTTACGCCTCTTTGAGTTAATCCTTGATTAACATACCAAGGCGTCGCTATAACCCCTAAGCCACAGAAGCCTTTGTGTTCTTAAACATAAAAGCCTTCAAAATAATTTAAATTTTGTTTTTTGGCTCTTCGATCACAATCCCTTCTTTTTCTTTATTATAAATGCGGTTAAGTTTGCGAGTCTTGTTGATTTTGTACGATTTAAAACCATCGAATGCATATATCCCAATTGCCCAAATTCTCTGGTAATTATCGAAGGTTTATTTTCTAGCAGATTTGGTTTGTAAATTGGGCCGTTGAGTTTAGGCGGTTTTCCATAGACCTTGGGAACTTTCCATTTAATATTTTGCGAATTAAAGGCAGTGAAATCACAATACGACCATGAACTATCTGATGGAAATGATAATTTCGCGTGTAATTTTTCGAAGAATATTTCAACAAGAATATTGATCGCAACAAATGAAAATGTAAACTCTTGAGCATATACTTCAATTATATTCTTTTCCGGTTTTAGGAAAGGCGTAATTTCGAACACTTTAACACTATTATCATATATAATTGGTGAGAGGTAGAATCGCGAAATCACTTCTCCTACGTTGTTCCCGTTAATCCTTATTTTGAGGTATGTATTTGCGATCCCTTGAACGAATGCGGAGGAAATTTCGGAGAATCGTTTGCTTGGGATAACAAATTGCCTTTTAAATATAAACGGCTGTTGTCGATTCTGCTCGAAGGGGCCAATCCATTCCGCTTCTATCATCGGATTTTTAAATACCTTTTTTTCTTCAATACTCTTCTTTATTTCATTGAACCATGCAATAGTATTATCGAAATTCTTGAGGATCCTCTCGAGTCCTTGAGGTTTTGAACTTTGATTCCATAACAAGAGATATCTTCCTCTAAGAATTTCAAGTGTTTCTATAATAGAATGAATTCTGGGAAGTTCTGTTCGCGAGATGAAAGAATCCGGTTTCTTCCATCTTTTATGGAGATGTATACTATAAAGTATTTTTTCTGCTTGAAACTTGATGATTTCTATTGCATATTTCACGAAATTCATAATATATGTGTTATAATTGAGATTTGGTGTTAATAAGTCGAAATATTCTTGCGCTAAAATCATTTTTTTTAAATTTTGTTTTGCGAGATTGCGATTTCCTCGCGGATATCCATCGAATGGATGAGTCCATAATTTAATGAAAAAGGAATTATTCCACGGACCACCTGTATTGAACGAAGAAATCATTTCCAAAAGATCCCAGATTGCGTTGAAATAGTCATATTTAAAGAAATCTCGTGAAAATGCCCACTTGTATCGTTCGATTGTCGCACCGGTGCCGATCGGTTGTTTAGGTTTGGTTGGGCGGATTTTGGGGTTCCATGCAAGATAACATCCGAATGATAATGGAATGAGGTTAAGCGCAATAAAATTTTCATTTGAAAAATCGCCCCATGCAGAATTCAAATACCCTTTGCAACCAGTCTTAACTCCAACATCTGCCATTACTTGCATATTTTTGAATCCATATTGAAGATATGGAAATGGTCTGGTCCAATTAATGATTGATGGGCTTGCAATCGTGAATAGTCCGTTGTCCGAAAAATTCTTGATGAATTTCATATTTACGGTGGTTGTGTAATTCCAAAAAATGATTTTGATATCTTTTGGTATCTTTGGAATGATAGAGGGCTCAGTTATTAAAGTATCGTGGTACATCAGAATCGTTTTCCCGAGTTTGTGTACCAAAAGATTGTAAATCTTGAGGATATGATTAAGAAGTACATTGCTTCTTCCCTCTTTTTCAATTAATTGCTTGGATTTGAAAAGACCGAAATCGTAGGCTTCATCCATTTCAATATGCACGAATTTGGATTGAAATTTTTCGCATATTTCGGTGTAAAAATACTCGAGCAGTTCGTAGGATTTGGGATTTGAAATGTCAAGAGAATTGCCGCCCGGAAACTCAGCGTATTCACGGAATTCGGGATAATAGAGAAAATTTTCAAGATGGCCCAAACATTGGAACCCGGGCACCAATTCGCAGTAATAGAGGTTTGCATATTCCGATAGTTCCGCAATCTCTTCTTTCGTTAACGCACCTCTTCTGATCCCGATTTGTGGATATTTATCGAATCCCATTATGTCTTCAAGATTTAATATTAAGATATTGGATTTATAGCGGGCCATATACTTGATCCACGTCTTTAGAGTGTGTAAATTCGGGACTTGACCATGACAAATTTGCTCAGATGCCCCTCGGAGTTCAAACTTCGGATAATCCTCTATCGAAACCACCTCTATTGCATCGATCGATTCCGGGCCCCTTTGAATTTTGAAAATCAATTGAGATAATGATACCAACCCGTAAAACAGGCCTTTCTCGGTTTTCGCTTTAATATAATATCCATTTTTCTCAAATTTAATTGAATAAGATTCGTTATCTTCACATTCCGTTCTGTCTTGTTCCGTTTTTATTATGCTATCTTGGTTTTCTGAGATTGATTTAATAATCACTGTTCTGTGCATCGAATCGAAATTTTCGTGAATATGATATTCCAATTTTTTTGAATCTTTTATTCCGGATATTGAAAAGCACAATTCGGATGATAATTTTTTAAATGTATTTGAATATTCGATGTTCTGAGGTTCTGGAAGGATGGGTATATTTCTAGTTAAATCCAAATCGGTTTGGTTGATTTCTTCAAAACCCTCGATGCGAATATCGTGCATATATATTGAACAAAGTCTTAACCAATAAGAACCTTTTTGTAAAGACTTTTTCTTAAAGAACTCGGATTTAATAGATACCAACAATTAAATCTTTAAAGAATGACGCCAATAAGAACAGAATCAACATCCATTGTTTGTTTAATCTTAAATCTGCCGAATCTGTTTATTTTAATCCATCGCCTTCGACGGTGATATTATTTACGAAAAAATATTAATGAAACGACCGCTTTTCTATTTGGATAAAGAATGGTGTTCGATTTTGCGAAGATTTATTATTTTTCGATTACCGTTTTCATAGGAATTTGGTTTTCTGTTCTTGATATTAAGACTCGAAAGATAAAGAACTATTTTATAACACTATACTTCTTGCTTAGTGCGATTTTGTTTCCATTTCTTAATTTCAACAATGTTGTTTCTTCGCTTTTTGGGTTATTGTGCTTTTATGTATTAATATTTGTATTCTACATGCTGGGGATTTTTGGAGGTGCGGATTTCAAATATTTGAGCATTAGCGTGCTCGGAATGTTTGTTTTGGATGGGATTTCTTCGCGTATTCTATTGAATTTTCTATTCTTTCTTGCATGTT
>CAZUTM010000043.1:22981-31552 GCA_964623665.1 uncultured archaeon | reverse complement strand
GCATAGAATTATTAAAGATATTATTAAGTTTCGATGTAATTTTGATAATCATATTCATCTTCTTAGAGAATTCGAGCTCATCATGCATTGCTTCGAAGGTGTGCTTGTACTCCGTAATTTCTTGTTGATACGACTGAATGACGGCTTCCTTTTCCTTTAGTTCTGACTCCATTCGGATGATGGATGTGATATTTTCACCAAAGAAAATAACCTCAACCACTTTATTTTCCGAATTCATTATGGGAACAAGATCGGCCTCGAAATAGATCGGTTCTTTTGCCGCATTAAACATCATTACCTGCATTTTATTGATGGTACGACCTTTACATACTTCTAAAAACAATGGTTCGACTTTTTCGATTTCTTGTTTCGTGGTAGGAATTGATTTTCCGATCAAATCCTTTTCTTTGATATTTAACAAGTTTTCTAACTGCGGATTGATAAATTTAATAGATCCGGTCACATTTAAACGTATTACATACGACGATAGCTTTGTTATAAACACTTTATTGATGGATTCTGCTTGCTCTTTCTGTTCCTCGATTGTTTTGAGGATACGGGCATATTCATAATGCTGATAAGCAAAGGAAAAATAATAACTAATACTGGCCCATTCTGACTCATTTAAATGGGATTTTATCTCTTTATCTTGCTCATAACTAAAGAAAAAAGACACATACCCAGAAAATTGCTTTTTCACATTGATTAATGCAACAACCATCGCTTCATTGATTTGACTTTCTTTCAATTGCTTAATAGAATTCATTTTCATCGAATAATTCTGTATTAGAAAGGGTAACATGATTCCGGATGGATTTTTATGCTTGATAGATTGAATAATTAAATCATCTTTGGTTATGGGGGTTCCTTTTTTTATTTGTGAAGATATACTCCCAAATACAGAATGAACAAAACCTATCTGTCCAATTTCTTCATCCGAATAAAAAACAATGATTCCGCCTATGCTTTTTGAGTATTCCATCACCTTCTTGCATATTTCAGAAAGCATATTCATCGGTTGTTCGGTTAAAATTAATTGCTGCAAGTCCTTCGAAAGCGGTTCCATCTGCAAAGTACTAAATTTCAAGTGGAAATAAATAATTATTGATTCATTTAATCTTCGAAATCTTCTAATAAATAAACGGCATTGATAGAAAAATATTTTAAAATACTCGATTTCAAAAATTGAGAAACATTTTTTATCGATAGAACTTATGAACGTGTCATTTTGAATTTTTGATAAGCAAGCCGAATCCACGCACCGAGGTAGAGAAGCGGATTCCTAGCTTTTAATTGTAATAAAAATTCCATTTCTTTCAGGTATAACTTTAAAAATTTTCGCTGAATGGGTGACATTTGCTTAGTTAAAAGCCCATTTATTTTTGTGATTCGCCTTTTTATAATTCTTTTATATCCCAAGATAGAACTCATGATCAAATGTTTTGTATCGAAATTTTCATTGATACTCGACAGATCTTTATATATATTTTCTCCAAAAAAGAATTTAATGATACTGTTCAAAGCGGGATCAATTTCAGTTTCTCCCCAGAATATTTTGCCTATCAAATTAATTTGGGGAGAAAATAAATGATTAAAGTAATATGAGTCTAAGTTCCTCGCGTAAAGCATGTATGCATCAATTTTTAACGAAGAGAAAAATGTGATATCTTTTATCATTGTCTTGATTGAAATCGGTAATCTTCCGGTTCCTTCTCTTATTTTCAATCCCAACATCGCGAACTCCTTTTTAGAAAACAAATCCGAGTCGAACCAAGAATCTATTACTTCGATTTGCCGTTTCATTCCATCTTTGCGAAAGATTTCCATGTATTTCAAAATCTGGGGATATACCAACAATTTGTTGAATTTACAAATCTCGCTATTTATGGGATGATTTAAACAACGATGGGTTGGCATCATGATTAAGCCTAATCTCGGATGCGGCAACACTTTAGGGATTTTCCATGAACTCTTGGTTGCGAGATAAAATAACAATTTGGAAGAAGGGATCAATGGATTTTGAATCAATAAATTCAATCGATTCATTAGTTGATTTGAAAAACATGTCAACTTTTCTATGGTTGTGCATGAACATTTTGAATGGAACCCATCGAATTGATGGCAGTAAATGTTTGATTGATGTTCGGGCACATGTTGGAGATATTTCATCAGATTCGATTCTGATGTATCGAAACTCAGTTGTTTATGCATACAAAAATCTGAGCCCAAAGAATGAGCCCTGACTTCATATGATAAGCCTCGAAGAGAACATTCTTTTTGGGCTTGTTCTTCAACCTTTTTATTAAAATAATCGATTGCTACGGTGTTTAAGCCAATTTTGGGGGCAAAATCGATCCAATTCATCAAGTTTCGAGCATTAACATTTAGGATTATGCCTCTTTTTTTAAACAAGGGGGTTTTACGCACCGAAAATGTGGAGATATCTTTGATATTTGATTCGGTCAGCGCTTCGTCATTAAAAAATTCGAAATTTTTTCCCGGGTAAAAAAAAATAAAACCCAAAATTTCAAAAAATTTATATATTGCAATCAAATACCCTAATCCGCTTTTTGAATCAATCAAAATCTCTTGATCTTTTAAAAGAACAAAATAAGATTCATTATTCTCTTGCTTTTCCAACCATCGCTTTTCGTTCTGATATGTCTCTGCTTTCAATGTTGAAAAGTCTCCAATATAATAACTGCATTTGGACAAAAAGTCCCTTTTTTTTTGACTCTTTGTCTCGGTATAGGCAATTGTTAGTAGTCTTTCGAACTCCGAATAAAGAAATTCGCGATTAGTAATTCGAACTTTAGTTATGACGATTTTAAATTTTAATTCGGGATTGGGATTTTGCATTCGAGTTTGCTCCTTTCTCATCTAATTATATTCGATTTTAAATTAAAATCTTGCTTTGCAAAGCTTTATAGCGTTGATTAACAAATATAATCATATACAACAAGGTACCGCACCAAAAAAAGTGGGTTCATATGAAGGACTATACCTTTAAAATCATGGTTTTAGGTGATTCGAGTGTTGGAAAGACAACACTGGCAAATAGATATGTCACTGGAGTATTCACCGATGTAAAAATGACTGTTGGGGTGAATTTTTACGTAAAACGTATCAAAGTCGGGAAAAAAAGGATTAGATTGCAGCTATGGGATATGGGCGGAGAAAAACGATTCCGGTTTCTTTTACCTACATATTGTCTTGGATCTGCTGGTGCGCTTTATGTGTATGACATAACAAGAGAAAATACGTTAGATAACATTCATGAATGGATAAAAATCATCAAAGAGCATAATGGGGAAATTCCAATTATGCTTGTTGGAAATAAGGTGGACCTTGAATCAACAAACCGGCAAGTCCCAAGAGAGAAAGGAATAGAAATTGCTAAAAAGATGGGTTGCATCGGTTTTGTCGAAATATCTGCAAAAACCGGAATTAATGTTGAGGCCGCTTTTGAAGCAATTTCAAATCTCATGTTGAAAACCATAAAAGAAGAGCCTAACGATGAAGAGGATGAAGAGGAAGAATAGTGCGAGGCCGATAAAATATGAGCGATGATGCCGCGATCGATTCTAAACATGTTTCGTTGATCGAATTATTTGAAGTTCTTGGAGTTAACGAAAAAGGCATAGAGAAAGTCTATTCTTATCTTTTAGAATACAATTCAATTAGCGACATAAAAGAGATATCCCCAAAATTGGATTTGCCTGTTAAACGAATTTATAAAATCGTGAATGTACTTAAAGACGATTTAGGTTTGATTCAGATTTACGATAGGCCCATGAAAATCCAATTATTAAACCCGATTGAAGCCATTTCAAATGCTATTGACAAAAAGAAAAAAGAAATTCAAAATGAGGCACAAAAAAAAATCCAACTCTGTGAACAAGCAATGGAAAACATTTTTGAAAAATATGGTTTCTTAGAAAAAGATAATCAAGCGAATATGGTTGAATTTATAACTCCGGCTGTTGATAATATCAATACAACAATAAATTTCATTTTCAATGCAGTGTCATCAAAAAAAGAAAGCAAAATTGCGAAATGCGTTGTTTATCATACCGATTTATTGAAGAAAATTGAGGAATCGAATAGTGTATCAGAACTATCACAAAGTTTTCGGCTGAGCGTTGAGAAGATATTTTCCAAATCTCAAAATATCAAAATCCGACTTCTGGTATCCAAGGAGTATCTTGATGAATCCGTACCTTTCCTCCTCAATCTATCAAAACTAAACAAATATCTTGATTCTATTTCGCTTAACATACCTATTGAAGTGCGGGTTTCTAACGAAGACTTTTCAAACTTTTCAATCAGGGATGAAAAGGTCTTGATTCAACCTTCTTTTGCACCCAATCAGCAGATTTTGGGATATTATATGACCACTAACATCGAAATCGTTCGGATAATGACTCAAAAGTTCTCAGAACTTTATGAAAATTCGATAGAGATTGATGAATTCATAAAACAATATGGTGTGTTCAATCTAACGAAAATGCCGAACGCACTAAGAATTCTTTTATCTCTGATTTAAAATTATTCTCTGATTTGTAGTTATTTGAGATTGGCCCAACATCAGTTCTGATTTCAGATTTACCTTCCATTTGGCTAAAGCCCAAAGAGACATCAATTTAAACCAATTGATTTTTTCAATTCATTGATACAAAAAGCCCTATAGAGAGAACTTTCTTCAAAATCATTGGCTATTGCAGTCAGAAGCTCGGTTTGAGATGAATTATGTTCATGAACCACGAATTCAGATGATTCATTTAAAGGTTTAATTATTTCTTCTTCATAATTTTGTATATGTGTTTTAGTTTGTTGATGTTCTGAAGCGTAATTGGAAAAAGAAAGAAGTTTTAGATATTTTTTTGAATATAATTTGCATAAGATATCACTTTGAAGTTCTTTGGATGCTTCTACCAAAGAGTTCATCGATCCCAACATTAATGGGGAAGAATCGATATTTAATTTAAAATCTTCATATTGGAATCGAAAATTAGGCGGAAGATTGAAGATTAAATTGGTATCATTATCAATATAATAATAAGGTTCGCTGATTTGGATACATTTTACAAAGAAAGTCTCCGGAACCATGCTAAAAATATTTCTTAACCTATCATTTTCAAAATAAAAGAAGGAGGAATCGATAGCAAACCCAAAATTTTCATGTTTATGGTAAAAAGATTCAAGATATTTAATTCCATCAGATAACCCAATGGTATTTTCGGAGGTTAATGGCTTGGCCCATATAGCGATTGTGAGGTTTTCGTTTTTTGAACGCAGTACCAAATCATGAAGAATTGAAGCGATTTTTGAAAAATATCGCTCAATATTATCTTTAGTTATAGTAACGGGAGCATTCTGAATAGAACACAACAGATATGATGATTCAAGACGATAAGCGTTATGTACAAGCTGTTCAAAATCCAGTTTAAAGGATTCGAAAATCTTTTCCGAACTCCCTACGGCCGGAATTTCGATGTTTGAAATCGATTGAATCGAAACCTCCTTTTGATTTAATTTCTGTTTTAATCCATCCAAGTTTTCGGAGTGTATTTCGCGTTTAAAACGAGAATAATCGATGTTTAAGTTGCTTAGATGGGAAGGGAAATCCAGAAGTTTTAGATCTTCGTGCCCCGCAACAATTTCTTCGCCAATAGCATACTGAACCATTTATAATTATGAAAAATAGCATGAAAGTTAAAAATATTCGCTTCATTTTCGAAATCAATGAAAAAATCCGTAGTTTCGATAACACATGAAAAAGATTATTCAAATCTCGATTCACAAATAGCATCTGCAATCGAATTAAGTCGTTGCAAAGGGAATCTGAAAAAAGAATGGAAATATTTGGTGAAACCCAATTGGATTATTGATGAACATTGGCGTTGCGGAAATGTTACTTCCACGGATACACTCGAATCTATTGTAAAGTATCTAATAACTGATTTAGAGGTTAATCCGGAAAATATACTTGTAGGAGATGGAGGTTATCCTTCATTAACCAAAGGATGCATGAAAACCAATGAAGTAAAACGCTTAGAAAAATACGGAATCTCCGTTCGGGATATGAACGATGATCAATTTGAAGTAATCGAACCGAAAAGTCCATTTGCGTTGAAAAAAGTCAACTTTTCAAAGACAGCACTCGAGATGGATTGCATCATAAGTGTCCCCTCACTAAAAACTCATAGCTGGGCCGTAACCACCTTATCTCTCAAGAATATCATGGGTCTTATCCTTCCGAAAGGCATAATGCATAGTCGCTTGCATGAAAAAATCGCAGACTTAGTTTCGATCGTTAGAGATAGGATGCATCTATCAATAATTGATGGTATAATCGGTTCGGATGGATGCGAAGAAGGAGGTTCTCCTGTGGAAATGGGTTTGATTATGGCTTCGGCTGACCCCGTTGCATTGGATACCGTTGGGACGTATGTAATGGGTTGGAATGAAAATCAAGCAGAATACTTGAAATTTGCTGAAAAGAAAGGTTTAGGAACGTGCAACTTGAATAATATCGAAGTTATTGGGAAACAAATCAAGGATGTTGAAAAGAAATTTGAGAGATAAGCCATAAAAAGAAAATCTTTAATTTTTTCATATATTTTATCAATTATTATAGCGAAAAAACGCCGTACACCAAGTGATTCACATGGATTTTAAAACACAGATTTGCGAGCTCTTGAAAGAAGTGACCGGACTTGAATCCGACAAGATCCTAAATTTAATCGAAATTCCACCAAAAAATGTTGATGCAGACTATGCATTTCCTTGTTTCATTCTATCAAAAATGAAAAAGAAAAACCCGCAGCTCATTGCAACCGAAATCGCCCAAACACTCAGCGATGAAAAAAAATTCAAAGGAAAAATCACTTCACTTGGCCCTTATGTAAATTTTAAATATGCAGCATCCACAAAAGCGGAAATTATTTTATCAAATATCTCGAAAAATCCCGAAGAATTCGCAAAACAAGCATTTAACAAGCTGAAAAAAGAGCGAATTGTGTTAGAATATCCGAGCCCAAACACCAATAAACCATTACATCTCGGCCATGTTAGAAATATGCTTCTTGGACAATTCCTAACAAAATTAAATAAGTTCGCGGGTAATGAGACCTTTGTGGTTAATCTATACAACGATCGTGGCGTTCATATTTGTAAATCCATGTACGCCTACCAACAATGGGGGAATAATTCAACGCCGGAATCGGAGAATATTAAAAGTGACCACTTCGTTGGAAAATACTATGTAAAATATGACATAGAACTTCAAAAATTGAAAGATAAAAACGACACAAGCATAGATTTGGAGAAAGAAATTCAAGAGATGTTGCGCAAATGGGAAGCAAACGACCCGGAAATTAGAGCCCTATGGAAAAAAATGAATAATTGGGCATTTCAAGGCTATAATAAAACATTTAAGGAATACGGCATCGAATTCGACAAAATATACTACGAATCTGACATCTATGACAAAGGAAAAGACATTGTTCTCGCAGGCTTAGAAAAAGGAATATTTATGAAAGGTGAAACCGGAGAGACCAGAGTCTTTTTCAAAGATTTTTCGAAAAAAGGCCTTCCCGAATCAAAGGTCTTGCTCAGATCTGATGGGACAACGTTGTACATCACCCAAGATTTATACTTAGCCTATCTGAAACAGAAAGACTTTGGTTATGATCGATCGCTGTATGTAGTTGGTAACGAGCAGAATATGCAAATGAAAACGGTCTTTGAGATTCTTGAGATCCTTAACCAGAATAACATCTTAGGGTTTAGAGGCAAAAACGTTCATATCTCTTATGGGATGATTTATCTGCCCTCGGGAAAAATGAAATCGCGAGAAGGGAAAGTTGTCGATGCCGATGATATCATTGAAGATATGATCGAATTGGCCCAACAAAAAATTAAGGAACGATATATGGATCTTTCTGAAAACGAAATTAGGCAAAGAGCGACGCGAATCGGTCATGCAGCACTCAGATTCTTCATTTTGAAATACGACATGACCGCAGATTTTACATTTGATCCCGATAAAAGCATTGAATTTGAAGGTGAAACCGGGCCATACATACAATATACCTATGCAAGAACCGCTTCAATTTTCCGAAAAGCCGGAAAAAATTTAAACGAAAAATTTACCTTGTCAAACCCCGATTGGGACGTATATAAAGAACCGACAGAAGAAAAATTGATTTCCAAACTCGCGGAGTTTCCGGATATTGTGTTTGAAGCGGTTGATAAATACAAAGTTCATTATATTCCCAAATATCTTTTAGAATTGGCACAATGTTATAATGAATTTTACCGGGATTGCCCAGTATTAAATTCAGAGAATGAACAATTAAAAGAACACCGACTATATCTCATTAAATGCTTTGCAGACATCATAAAAATCGGCTTGAATTTGATGACCATAGACACATTAGAAACGATGTAGAGCGAAAAAAATCAGACCAAGCGAAAATATCAAAAGAATGGAATCGAACGGAATGGAATCGAACGGAATGGAATCAAACGGAATGGAATCAAACGGAATGGAATCAAACGGAATGG
>CAZUTM010000043.1:0-22881 GCA_964623665.1 uncultured archaeon | reverse complement strand
GAACGGAATGGAATCGAACGGAATGGAATCGAACGGAATGGAATCGAACGGAATGAAATTTAATGAAATTAAATGGATTTGAAACAAAAATAAAACAAAAGAATGATGGAAACGAAAAGCGAGTTGAAGAAAATGGAAAATGAGGAACATAATCATCCTAATATTTTGGAGAAACGAGTGGAACAAATCAAACCTTTTCCATCCTCCGAAATACGAACACTTATCGAATCGATGGAAAATACTGGATTCAATGGAAAAAGATTAGCCCAAGCATGTAAAATATACGAAAAGATGATATTGGATTCTAAATGTACAAAATTTTTGTCTTTGGCCGGTGCAATGGTTCCCGCCGGGATGCAAAACATCATCATTGATTTTATCAACCGCGGGTTTATCGATGTTCTGGTTACGACGGGAGCAAACTGCACCCATGATATCGCAGAAGCACTAGGGATGGGCCATTTTCAAGGCCATATTGCAGATGGCGAAATAAAGGATTGTGATTTGTATGAACAAAGAATAAATCGAATCTATGATGTTTTCATGCCGAATACGGTTTATGAAGCCATGGAGAAATTTATTCGAACCTTGGATTTCTCCAAAACCGATTCTGAATCGGAGATTTTGGAACTGATTGGAAATTCACTCCCTTCGGACAATTCGTTTCTTAAAGCGGCGGCAAAGAAAAAAATTCCGGTCTTTGTCCCCGCATTTACTGATTCAGGATTGGCGATGCAAATAAAGTTTAATCATCGAAACTTAAAACTTAACCCGATGTCGGATCTCGAAAAGATGATCAATATTGCTTGCGATGCGAAACATCCCGGAGTCGTAATATTGGGCGGAGGGGTTCCAAAAAATTTTATCTTCCAAGCCATGCAATTTTCGGATAATTGCGCAGAATACGCCATCCAAATCACCACGGATATTGTAACATCAGCAGGCGGGTTATCATCCGCATCTTTGGAAGAAGCAGTCTCATGGGGAAAAGTCAACGAAAATGCCGACAGAGTCACCGTTCACTGCGATCTCACAATCGCTTTACCGATCTTATCATGTTATCTTGCGGGCATCAATAAGAAATAGGCGCAAAATGATCAATTTCATTTTTTTCAAGGCGTTCACTTCATTTCAAAGTTCGAGTCAATTTCCGTTCCACTTTATAGGGGTTTTGTCTTAATATTGAATCTAAAAAACAATCCGATAAAAAATTACAATAGAATTGCCGAAAAAAGACAAAAAATAAAAACTCACACTATAATAAAGAATGTGGATCGGTTTCCAAATCAATTTTGTGCTTTTTTTCCGAAATACAATATCTCAGCACTTCAATTGATCTGAATACACCAGTGATTCCATCCGCTTTTCCTTCGTACTCAATGGAAAAAGCCCCTTTAAAATTATTTTTTCTAAACGCATCGACAATTGCATACGCATCCCAATCCGTACAAAGCCCCGTTTTCGGATCGAAATTAAACATTTTCACATGATTATGAACGTGCATCTCCGGTTGGCTTGCAACTTCCAAGGCCTGGAATCGGGTCTTGTTATTCTTGAAATTTCCCCAATCGAAAATAATCCCGATGGATGTCGTGTTCTTGTAAGCTTCTGCAAAAATCTTCAGAAAAGCAGGGTTGGAAGTATGGGCCCAATGTGTTTCCAAACCCATTTTAACGGAATTCGCTTCTGCATACGGGATAACTTGATTTAGAATTTTTCCATAAACGCCTAATGCTTTTTTCAATAGAAAATTGTCCCAAAATAGCGGCGGATGACCACCTTGCATTCTGATGGCGGGAATCCCATTTACATGAGCTGCATCGATCCACTTTTTAAATTCTTTTACTTCTTTCTCTACTTGTGCCGCAGAATTATTCCAACAATGCAAATGAGGCCCCAATGCATAAATACCGAGCCCGAATGACCGCGCCTCTTCTTTTATTTTCCCGATTCGGGAATTTAAATCGGATCCATAACTTTCCAAAATATGCCGGTCTAAGAGTTCGATCCCGCTCACATCTTTAAACTTCGCCAAAATCCCGAAAATCTTGGTAAGTGTTAATTCATTCTTTGATAACTCTTTTCTAAACGCGTAGGTATTAACACCAATCTTCATGCGGTGTATAAATCGGGTTGAAATAAAAAGTATTTGGAGAAATGTTATTAGAAAAAAATAAAAGTGATATTGATGGCTTTATTTCTTTAATTCTTTTATCCATTTCTCCAAAGTGTCTTCTTTGATTCCGGTTCCTTTGGAAATTACGGATATCTCTTCATCCAACAATTGTTCTACCGAATTGATACCGATTGAATTCAATTTTTCAATTTGGGCTTTTTTAATCCCTTTAATGGTATCTAAAGGTGTCATTTTTGCGGGCTCAGCAGCTGCGCCTTTCTTTGCTTTCTTTTCTTTCTTAACCGGCGCTTTTTTGGATTTCTTTGGTTGTTTCAAGTTTTCCAAAGATTTGAGTAGGGCCACATTGCTTTCAATCACGGTTTGCCGCCGTAAATCAACGGGAATTTTGTTTGCGCCGGCAATAAATTTGTTCAAATTTGCTGCTTCTAATTCTTTCAAGGAAAATCCATCAGCGTATCTAAGCACGCCATGAGAATAAACTTTTGGTTGAATTTCTTTTGCGAGCATAGTGAAAAAAAGAGCGAATTTATTTTTAATCCTTCGTTTTTGGATGTGTGTCTTCCGAACAACCTTTGAATTCACAAGATTTAGGAGTGCTTTATAGGAAATATGAAGAACAACAATTACACGAATCTATCTATGAGGAATTCTCGGAAGATTGGACCCAGAAGCGAAGGAAACCATGGTATGACCTTGAAAGCGAACTTGAAAACAGCTTACATAGTCGATACCGAATTTGTCTCGATGCCGGATGCGGCTCGGGAAGAAATATATCTGTGTTATTGAACTATGCAGAAACTATCATTGGTTTGGATATTTCAATCCAGCAATTGAAGGCAATTGAAGACCACTTTGAGTGCGAAAATTCTTCGACGGCATCGATTGATCTGATCGAAATTAAATTGAATCCAATCGTTGCAGATATTGTTATGCCTCCGTTTAGGCCGAACTCGATTGAACTCATTGCATCAGTTTCTACAATTCATCATCTTCAAGGCAAAGAAACCAGAATCGCGTGTATCGAACAATTGTTAAGTATTATGGATGCTAACGGCATTTTGTTTTACACTGTTTGGAGATTCGATATTCCTCGCTTTTCGAATTGGTTTGTTTGGCATAATCAATTATTTTGTTCGCTTAACCTGCAAGAGTTACCCTTATTACTGGGTAAAAAAATAGCGTATGGAGACGTAATAGTCCCTTGGACGTTTTCAAAATTAAATAAAATTTATTATCGCTATTATCATTTATTCACCGAAACCACTATTTTGGAAGAACTAAAAGAATTAATGAAAGTTAAAGCCATAGAAATCCATACATTTCCAAAAGAAAAAAATGAAAATTTTATCGTTTTCATAAAAAATAGGTAATAAAACCATTAATTACACTCAAGGATTTTTTGATTATCAGTGCATGATACCAATAATTCTTGATATACATTGTTGACTTTCATAACTTCTTGGAAATCTTCAAATTGAGTACTGAAAAATTCCAAAGGATTGGCGAAAATCCGAGTAATTTCTTTCATAAACGGAATAACATGTCCAAAATCAAAGCATCGATGATCAAATGAATAGATAATAGGAAATACTGATATAATCTTGATCGAATCAACGCCATCTTTAGTAACCACAATCGGTTCTTTTTTTATCGCATTTAATCCTATAGCAAAGGTATTTGGTGGAATAATCTCGATAAGAGAGACTGCACCCGAAATTCCTTTGTACGCAGACCCTAAATTTGTGACTACAATTGACCCCGTATTAATATCAGTGGGCGTTAATCGATCCGTTTCCGGAATGGCATAATATTTCTTCCGATCCGCTTTCGACATTTCTTTTATTTTGTGTTTTCCGAATTTCGCGCGAAATAATCGGTTAATTAACCCAATTTGGCCCTTTTTCACCTTATCAATCGTGTCTAAGCGTGCGGTCTGCAACGATAATTCGTTTAAATCCGTATTCTTCAGTCTTCTTTTTAATTCCGAGATATAATTAGCGATTTCATCAATAGATTTGTTGGCTACATCCGGAACCACGACCGTGGTAGTTTCCAATTCATTTAGCATTATTGGCATCGTTATATTTATTTTATCCAAGACGAGCAATTGTCCGCCTTCCGCTTTTTTATCATATTTCAGAATGGAATTGAGATGAGGTGCTTTTTGAATTGCCATTGCAATTATTTTAAGCATTATAGTATTGATTGTAAGTTTCGGCTGATCTTGAAACATTTCGGCGCGAATTTTTCGATATTCCTCAAATATTTTTAAGAATAAAGTAACATCAGGTCTGATTTCACCCGCGATGTGAGGAATTGTATTCCATCCTTCGAGCGTCTTGCTCGCAATTATCCGCTGTTTTAGATCAAGAGTCTCGGAACTTCGGATACCCGTGCTTTCTTCAATAGGATTCATGATGATTCACCACTATGTAGGTTAGACAATATAAAAAAAACCAAACGAATATAAAAAGTTATTGTTGGATCTACATAATTCTTTGAAAAAAAGGTGAAAATCATAATAAAACCCACAATAAAAAGATCTTCGAATACAAAAAATTTCATTGAAAAATAAAAGAATTTATAAGAGATATATGCTCACTCATGACACGCAAACGAGTTGATGACATCGAGGAAAAGATTTTTGTAATTTTCGTAATATTTCTCGATTACGGTACAATTTATGTTATAAAATAACTGCTTGTAATCGCAATAGACCAAACCGTGGATCATGTATTCAACAAAGACCCTTCTTTTTTCCATCTTTTGTCGCTTTCCATAAAAGGTCGTTAAATCATGTGACAAATGCCACTTATCCTCTTTTCCGCTTATCACCCATTCCAGCGTGGAAAAGTCGGATATTTTGTTTCGACTGGTCTTCCCGTGATGGTAATTTTCTTTCGGAATCGTTTCCCACTCCACATAGATTTTTGCTTCCGCACCATAGCTTTCATCGAATTCTCGATAGGATTTGATTGAAAATCGGCCGGACTTATCATCACCCTCATTTTTAATTGTTTGGTGGTTAAAATAAACCGGCATTCTGGAAATCATAAATCCGAATGGTGAACGATAGACCCAATGATTTTGCTGAACCGCCATATATGATAATCGGTTAAACGACAAGATAAATATATGCTTGGAGCAAATTTAATAGCATGCCTCGAAAACTGGATGAAACTTTTCGATCTCGAAAAAAGAATTTATTTGGATCTCCGTATGAATTCAGAGAATCAATCCATTGGCTTTTGAAAAACACATTTGGGTGGAAGAAGAGAATCAATAAAAATATAGATGTTTCCTCACTTCTTCCCGAAGGAATTACAATGATTAATAACGATATTCAACCGGAATTGTGCATCGCTGCGGTCGGTGACATTATGGATATGCACGATCGGGAATTACTAATATCTGAACCCTTGAAGCAATTTTTAAATGAATCGGACTATCTTTTGGGTAATTTCGAGGCTACGATTACGAATTTACGTTCGTCCATGACCGCACAGCGGCACTCCGAGTCCATTGTGGAATTTTTCAAACAGAATTTTAAACCGGATAACATTATTTTATCATTGGCAAATAATCATGCAGCGGATTATTCGAGAGAAATTTTCGATTCTTCGATTTCGATCTTAAAAAACGCAAAGATTCATATTTTCGGATATGACCATAAACATGCTTATATTGATATAAGCGATGAAATTCGGATAATTACAGGTTCAATTTGGTCCAATATGGAACAAAATTTTCTTCCGGATCTTTCCGATATTGGTAAGATCGAAAAAAAAAAATTTAATCTTTTATATCCTCATTGGGGGTACGAACTTGAACACTACCCTCGAAATGAAACGATAGTATCTGCCGCGGATTACTTAAAGAATCAGAATATTGATGCGATAATTGGACACCATTCCCATTGTCCTCAACCAATTTCAATTGAAACCATTAATCGACACAATCGGCCGTTGAGAACAATAATAGCATATTCATTGGGGGATTTTTGCACCGGTCTTAAACAAAAATATTACCAATATGGTCTGGCTGTCAAAATATGGATAGGGAAATTTAAAGGAACCGACGTTATGGGTGTTCACAAAATTGATTGGAAATTCATCGAATGCAAACCTTCCAATAAAAATAAGTTTGAGATTCGATTCAGTTCTGATTTCAGATTTCTGCATCAAAAACGGGAACAATAGGGTCCCACAACCTTTTTTAGGATTAAAATAAATAAAGAAAAATATGCAATGGAATAAAAAAGAGCCAACTGAAAAATAAATAAAAAGCAGATTGCTCAGAGTGAATCCAAGCCGTTAATCTTCCCTTGTAATTCGGGTAAATCCACGACCAAGCTCTTCAAAATGACCGTAAAATCTTGTCGATACGACTCAAAAAGATCTAACTCCTTGATGATCGATTCTTCATCCCGTTCCTCCAAGACGAGCATAATATAGAAGCAAATTCCTTGTATATCAAGAGTTTGAATTACACCGGAAATTTTCATGAATGCGTCGATTCGATCCGAGAATTCATAGAAGTTAATATTTCGGGCTTGAATCCTTCTTTGTGCAATTTCAAACAAGGTTAATATCTTCTTTTTCAATTGTAGGGTGAGAAATTCTTGATAATATTCGCCGACTGAAATACCATTTTCATCGAACACCAAGATGCCGATCGTATTCTTAAATTTCAATGATAAATCCATTAAAAATTGCTGAACGGATTGTGTTGATGAATATAATAATCGAACCGCAAAACTGAAGGCTCTTATGACCGATTGAAGGGTATAAATCGAAGTCTCAAAGAAATAAAACTTGAAAGTAGCCATCTCCTCACTCACCCCTTGTTTAAACATTTCCGTATGTTTGATAAGAGAAGGATCGTTTAGAAATTCCGGATCCAATTTGTGCAAACATACAATAACCGGAATGTCGAAATTATGTTGCTTATAATATGAAAGAATGTTTTTAAGATATTTAATGGAAACATCCAAATTTAAATCATCTTTTATATCGACCACATAAACAATCAAATCTGATCCTGCGAGATGCCTATCGCCAAATTTCAAATATTCCTCCCGATACTTCTCTTGGCCACCGAAATCGTTCACAAAGAACTCTTGATTCAAAAAGCGAAAAGAAGAGCGTTCTATGCGCAATGTGGGTTTCAGCGAATTGATTTCATCGATCGCATCAAATTTTTTTTTCATAAGAGTCAAAATGGAGGTTTTACCCGCATTTTCGATTCCCATGATAGAGATTTTCTTTCGATCCATTGGTTCCACCGATGTTAATAAAGAATAAACCGTTTATTATAATAAATCTTTTGGTGAAAAACGATTTGGAAAGCTTTGGCGATAAATTGGTTAATAAGATTCGACAAAAACGCTCCATTGCATGTATAGGATTAGATCCGAAATTTGGAAGCGGAGGAATTCCGGATTTATTACTTCAACAATCGGGGAGAGACGAAGAACAAGCGATTCTAGAATTCTGCACTCGAATTGTGGATAAAACGTTTGATTTGGTTCCCGCATATAAACCGCAGATTGCATATTTTGAACAATATAATGCACTGAATGCATTGAAAAAGATAATAAAATACATCCAATCAAAAGATTGCCTCGTCATTTTGGATGCAAAAAGGAATGATATCGGATCCACGTCTGAAGCGTATGCATCCTATATTTTCGAACAAATGGATGCAGATGCCACAACCATCAATGCGTACTTCGGATCCGATGGAGTTTTGCCATTTCTTAAATACTGCGAAAGTGGAAAAGGTTTATTCATTTTGGTCAAGACATCGAACAAGTCGGGGATAGAATTTCAAGATTTATTTACTTCCAGAGACATGAAAGCATCTGGATCGACAACCGAAATCAAAATATCGGAAACATTATTAGTGAGAAACTATATCGTAATGGCTGAATTAACTACTAAATGGGCACAATCGGTAAAATTAAATAGTCGATGGGGCTATTCCTCGGTTGGGGCCGTTGTCGGAGCGACATACCCGGAACAGATGACAGCAATCAGAAAAATATTGCCCAATTCTTTCTTTTTGATTCCCGGATACGGAGCCCAAGGCGGGACCGCAAAGGATATCGTTGGTGGGTTAAACTCCGATGGGTTCGGGGCCTTGGTGAATTCGAGTCGAAATATAGATTATGCGTATTCAATTGAGCCCTATTCTAAAAAATATACCGAAGATCAGTTCGATCTCGCGGCACGCGAAGCCGTTCAAGATATGAATAAAGAAATACACGAAGTCATGAAGCGGGAAAACAAAATTCCATATTAAAACAAAGAAAATTGCAAAAAAAAGCATTCCTCCATATAATCAGTTGAGACATTCTGCGGGATGATCCATTTTCCTACAAAATTTTTTTGAAATATTTATGGAGGCGACCTATTGCCACCCTTCAGAGCCGATCTTCGATTTAATGTATTCAAGCAAGCGGATCTTTATTTCAAATTTCTCCATATACTCTTTAATTTGCTGTTTCTGTGCATTGTATGCATTGAAATCGATTTGATTCGCAACAAAAGCAGCATCTGCTTGCGTTTCCAGATCTTTAATGCCCGACATTTGGAATTGAATTTCGGTAATTTGACGGTCGATTTCGGCCACATCTTTGATCATCGGATTGATTTCGTTATTCAAGCAAAGGGCCACAAATTCCGATCTTGTTAATTTATCGAATTGACCGCTTTTAACATCGGACGCAGAAACGACGATCTCTTGGCCATCCAACTCGATTTCATTTTGCGACGGAGCTCCGAACATAGCTTTAAATTTCTCATCTTCGATTCCGGATACTTTTCCGCCTTCTACAGATTCGGGGGATGAGTCATGGCCTTGCTCAACCGCGGGCTCTTGCGAGATCACACCCTCCGGAGCGGGATTGAGAAAATTATCTATTGACTCATAGAACAAATCCATCGCTTTAAGAATAAAGGAGGGTTGAATGAAACCTTCAAAATTTTCCAAATCGCATTTAAGAAATTGATACATGATACATAGATTCAGAACGGTCTCGCCTCTGTGAACGACATTTTTTGATTGAACAATGATTTCAAAGATATAATCCATGCCTTTAACCGGTTCCAATTTATCGAGGATATTTTTCTTTTTCGGCATGAAATGGTATGTTGAACTGACTTCATATAGTTTCTTCATGATCTCTGCAATTTCTTTATTCGGATCATTAAATATCTCTGATATATTTTGCCCTTCACCTTCAGAATGCCATTTAATTTCCTTTCCATCCGTACTGATGGTGCATTTCAACGGAAAATTGAAGATGGGGAACGGACAGATATAAAGTATCACAGGTGCAAAATATTTACTGTATAAGTCTTTAACTTTACAGATCACAACAATCATATCGTTAAAATGCAATTCACTA
The DNA here is from genome assembly GCA_964623665.1 of uncultured archaeon. Lineage (GTDB taxonomy): Archaea > Asgardarchaeota > Lokiarchaeia > Sigyniarchaeales > Promethearchaeaceae > CAZUTM01. Next base: position 13,333 of record CAZUTM010000043.1, on the reverse strand, counting down.
ATCGGAAGATGGAAATAGGCGAAAGAATTTAATTGGTAATTTTGAGGGGCCGATAATGCCGCATTTATAAAAGCACCATATTTCTGTTTTATTTCCTCCGTATTATCATTTATACCCAAGAGCTTATCGGTGAGATGCCCATCTGAGGACCACACCTCCCGAAATTTCTGAATAATCTTCGCTTGATTTTCTTTCGCAGTAAAATCCATGTCATCAAGAAAATTATCGATTGATGAAATCAACGCATCCGAATGCAATTTTTCTTCAGCACCCATCAACGCCAGCGCTTTATTGAAACTCGCGCCTGCCATTTCTTCAATATTTTGCGCTTTCTTCAATGCACCAACATTCTTTTTACAGCGCGGGCAAATTACTGCATCCGACGATAGGAGCCATTTACAAAAGGGACAAGGTTGCGGTGCCGCCGAAGGTTTCGCTTTTGATTCATCTTCAACGATTTGCTTCATTTTCCCTGATTGCGGAACGATAATAAAACGCTCCAATTGGTTTGCAATTAAACTCACCATATCAAACAATTTATTTGCGCTGTACATACCCAAATAGCCCGTTTTCGGAGATCTCAAGAAATGTTGAATCATAAAGACAAAGCAATCTTTACCGTTCTCATCATAAATATGACGGATTGAAATGAGATAAAATAAATCCTTTGTATATTCAATAGTTTTTCTTTTTCCATCCCTCTGCGTCACGATTTCCTTATCCTCAAATTTAAATCGAAATTCTTCGAAGAACTCTTTCATCCGGTTTGCAAAATAGGGAGATTCGATATTTAAGAAATTCACCATTTTCCGAGACTCCTCATCATCCCGCACCACCACCCATGTATTTTTGTAGGTATAGGTTATCTCTTTTTCGATAATTTTGTTAAAATATAACACATATGTTGCGATGCATGGAAACAGCGTTGGAGAATCGATATCAAATTCTTCAAAATCGAGGAATAGCTTGGAAAAGGTCGAATTATTCAACTGGTACCCGCATCTGTACACATTAGAAATATTGAATTTAATGGATCCCTCAATCATATTGAAGAGATCATTGTATTTCTCTATCAAAAATTCATAATTATCCGTAAACCCGGTAACTTGATTCATGAACATGGGCTCATTTTCAATATTTTGCTGAATTTGACTTACAAGCAGGGATCGTGCCTTTTCAAGTCGAGCCTTCTTTTGGTTATACAATTCGGGGTCCGCAGAGCCAATATCATCCCGTTTTGGAAGATCCAATGCAGTGCAAAGAAGATCCCAAAATCGAACCAATGAAACCGCTTCATATAAATTAATATCATAAGAGCGAATATTCGGGTCGAAGAACAGCCGGGTATTCATATCCACGCTAAGAAGCACTTCTAATTTATCGAAAGCCAAAGAGACTTTCGCAGATACCTCTTTAGACTTTAATCCCCATTTTCCAAAGGCCTTAATCACATAAGACCCGGTTTCATCCATCGTTTTTGATTTGATCTCCATATTCATATTTCCAAAGGTTTGCTCCACCGCCCGCTGCACTTTGACCATATTGCCCACTTTTTCCCTTAATACTTCAAATTTCAATGGGTTTATGCTATCAATTTTACGTCCTTTTAATTGATGCACCACGATGGGCCGAAAATCTTGCAAATTGTGAGACACTTTCGGAATCCAGCCTTTCATACCGGCAGATGATGCTGACGCACTCGAACCGAACGAACTCTCCGATGTCGGCATCGCACCGAACGAACTCTCTGATGTCGGCATCGTACCGAACGAATTTTTTGTTGAGGCCATCGCACCGAACGAATTTTTTGTTGAGGCCATCGCACCGAGCGCTGAGGATGTCTCACCACCCGAATCACCCCATCCTTCATTTGCACTTCCGGAATCCGCCCATCCAAGGTCTTGTGATGCCGCGGAAGATACACCATTTTGAGACACTAAAGGTTTAGTTAACGGTGCCGATACTTGAGAAGAAATCGAAGAACCTTCACTTGAAGACATAAGTTGAGAATAACGGGCGGGAAACCCGAATCCCGTATAAATCGCATTCCAAAGCGTACCATACAAATATTCAATGCTATTTGGATTAAAATTTAAAGGATCATCTTTATAGAAACTTTTGGTGTTAAAGCCCGGTTCGATCTTTAGTTTAAATTGACCATCATCTGCTTTTGCCCAAATAACCATATTGATTTTAAAATTCTTCAATTTCCCTTTTACTCGAATTGAATGTCCAACTTTCCCCTCATCCTTCAATACAATTTCTACATTCGGATCGGAAAGGACCTTCATCACGATATTTCTCAGAATGTCAACGCTGGTTGAAGAGGTCAAAGGGAAAGAGACTAAATCCTCTTTTTCAATTATACTCATAAATGTAAATTTGAATTTTAAAAAAATAAAGGCTTCGATTTCTTATTCGATTTTCCGAAATGTTTCAAAACGAACGGATTTGGAAAAAGTGGATTGAAAACAATTAAATTTACAAAAAATCAATCAAACATATATGACTAGCAGCGTGAAGCTTGAACCCATTGCGTATATCACAATCTTAAAGCATTTAAAGAAGGTGGAATTGGATCTCAAAGCATCTATGGTCGAGAATCCCGATGAACCAAAAGACCTTCCGCCGTTTCTGATATATGGATTTCTCTTAGGTTTTATAGAAGATGAGACATGTATCATCAACGAATATGTTCCGATTATGAATGTTGAGAAAGAAATTGATTTCGAGATGCTTCATAAGATGTTTCATATTGCGGATAAGGTGAACGAAGATAAATTCGACCCCGACTATGTTTCGGAGCAAATTGTTGGATGGGTTCATTCGACGACCAAAGATTCGGTGCAATATACGCCGACAGATATAAAAAATCATATCTACATTCAGACAGCCTATAATCCAAATGCCGTATTACTTTTGGTCCCAAGGAGCGGAGATCAATTTTCGATGGAATTCCGCAGCTTCAGGGACAAGATTTTTGAGATTGATGAAACTTCTCCATTCTCGGAAATAGAATGGAATTTTAAAGAGGTAGAAGATATTGACCAAATATTTCAAGTTGTCGTGGATATATATCGATATAAATATAAAAAAGTACCGATTATCAAAGAATATAGCGAAATCTTAGAAGAGAGAGAGGCGGAGGACTAAAGATGTCTCAAGTAAAAGTGGCAGAAGGTAAAAAAGTGAAAATAAAAGCGAAAGCGTATATTCAAATGCTTATCCATGGATTAAGATTTTACAATGAATATAACCCAAAAAACCAGAACGTTTCGTTCGGATTGCTCGTGGGATTAAATAACGGAAAAGAATATGAAGTTCAAGAAATTTTACCGGTCCAACATAATACAACCGGAGATGTCGTATTTGACGAGCGCTTGATCCGAAATTGGACCGAATATAACAATCTAAAACATCAAGAAGAAAAACTGGAACGGTGCTTTGGATATTACAAGGTTCAATTCGATGAAGTGAAATTAAAGGCAAGAGATTCCCGAAACCTTGCAACCATACAAAATATGGATCCTAATTGCATTTGTCTTATCATGGACATCCGAAAATTTCTCAAAGAACAAGAATACGGATTCTCGATTTACCAACTTGAAAAAGAGGTTGGGAGATACCACGATATGAATCCTTACGTTAAGATTAAATGGCAGATCGCGCCCATTCAAGATGATAAGGATGAAGTGGTCGGGATCTTAAAAGATTTGATTGACAACATCGACTCAGATAAACCTTTTATTGATGAATGGGACGAAGAAGCTAGATAAGCCGTATTATTGTCGCCAATGAGAATGTTGCAAAGAAATCTTGCACCCAAAAGGGTATGGAATTTTGCCTAGCTCAGAGAAAAGGCCTTCTAATATTATTATAGAAATTTTCTAAAAAAATTTTTTATATATAGATTTTCAAACATCCTATATGGATTTTCATACGAAATTACACACTTAATTTATAAATCGTGTGCGTAAATTTCAATGAAATTATATATAATTATCTGAATAACTCAGATTTCAACGATTCTGCGATCTTTAATAATTCGACGGATGTCGTTGTTGTTTGTTCCATCGTAGCAGCTTGTTCTTCTGCGGAGGCTGCAGCTTCTTCTGTACTTGATGAGATCTCCTCAGCAATTGCAGCAATATTATCGATCTGTTTTAAAACTTCAAATGTATGGCTTTCTTGCATGTTAGTGACAAAAATAATATCCTTCAATTTCTTTTCTGTTTCAGCAACTGCTGATTTCGACTGTTCAGATAATTTTCTAACTTGTTCTGCAACAACATTAAACCCTCTTCCAGATTCACCTGCTCGTGCTGCCTCAATTGCCGCATTTAAAGCCAGCATGTTAGTTTGGTTTGCAATCCCAATTATCATTTCAGAAATTTCAGAAATTTGTTTGATCTTCTCATTGATTTCTTTGATCCCAGATGTTAGCAGAGAAAATTTTTGTTGAGTCTCATTGATTGCGGTAACTTGATTTGATGCGCCTTTAGAAATTTGTTGTTGAGAAGTGGCAATGGCTTCGCTCGAATTTAATATTTCTTCTGAATTTGTCGACATAACCTCAGCTGAACGTGTTAATGTCTCTGCAATTGATTTCCCTCTTGAAATCTGTTCTTCCATCTTTTCTCCGTATTTTTTAATTTCGATTTCGTTCTTTTGAATGATTCTAACCACATATACCACAATCTTAGCGACAATTGCAACGCCTATTCCATAAGTGAAGAGAAGAAGAACCAACCGATTCTGAAATTCATATACCGAGACAATCGCATCAATACACAAGATAGCAAAGGCGAGAGAGATTAATTGCGCAATTTTGTAAATGATCTCCCCTTTTTTTGCTCCAGTTCTCCGAATAACGAATAATGCAATCAGAGCGGCACATATTGGAATCAACATGTAGTTTAGATAGTTTGGAATTTGAAAATTCATTAAATTTGTTTCCATACACGGTAGGTAAATCAATTTCGATAATAAATATATAGAAAGGTGTTTTTTTTTTTTTCTGAGAAAAATTATTTCCTCGAATCAACGCTTTTAAAAATTCTGTCAATTATTATTAAAAATAAATATTTAGAAATTAAAGTAGAATATAACACCCGTCATTCGCAGATAATTCAATAACTCTTTTAGAATATTAATACGAATGATTTAATAAGAGATAAAAGATCTTGCGATAATATTATCAATGTAATTCTCATTTCTAAGAATAAAACGCACTACAAAAATATTTTACAAATAAATTTAATTTATATATTTCTTTTTTTAATCTTTATGTAGGACTTTGAAGAATAAAAAAAATTAAAATCCTTCAATTTTATTCACTTTCTTTCTCCAATTATTCAATTGAATCTGTAATTCCTTATTTTCTCTCTTCATTTTATCCATATACGCTTTTAATTCTCGAACTCTGAGAGTCATTTTCTGCGTACTCGAATCGGAAATCTCCTGTTTCAAGTTTTGAATTTGTTCTATCAAAGTCGCAACCCTTCGCTCCAATTCTGCTTTTTCTTTTTGTAAATTGACAAGGTTTTGAGATGCCGCGGCACCGGATTCGTTCATGGATTTTAATCTTTCGTTCTCGGTTTCCAATTCTTTTATCTTCTTATTCAGATTTAGGATGTTTAGTCTGGCGTTGGTTAAATCGTTTTTAATCAAAATCAATTCCGAATTCTTCTCTTGTAATAACTTTTCAGCATCATTCTTCTGCAACTCTGCAATGTTTTTATTTAATGATTGAATATTCTGCTCAAGTGACATGATTTTTAGATTTAGATTGGAATTCAAGGTATTCAAACTTGCAATTTTCTTCCTTGCCTCCAGCAATTCGTTTTGATCCATCGACGATGCTTTCAATTTCATATTTTCATTTTTGAGATTTTCAAGTTCTTGATTAAGATTTTCGTTTTCTTGGTTTGCAAAGTCGATTTGAGTTTTGAGATTATTGATTTGAGTTTCCAATTCTTTTATTTTTTCATCCCGTTTGATTAATTCTGCAGGATTCACTTCGACTTTCTTCTCTGAGGGCTTTTGCATGCTTAATAATTCCAACTTTTTATTTACGGCTTCAATTTCCACTTTCTTTGAATTCAAGCTGTCCTTTAATTCCCCAATGGTCCTCTCTTTTTGCTCCAATTCTGAAGTATAAAAACGAATCTTACTTTCTATATCACCTAAATTCTCGAATTGAGTGATGCTTTCTTTCAACTTTTTATTTTGAGCCTTTAATTTGTTCAATTGCGTATTTAAATCACTAATCAATTCGGAAATCATACCTTTACTTGCTTTACTCAGATTATTCTCAAGAGTTTTATTTTCTTCTTGTAAATCCTCAATCTGTTTTGTCTTGGTTTGCAATTTAAATGATAGATCCTTGTTCTCCATCTCAAGCTTCTTAACACGATTTTTCAGATCTACCAATTCCGGTTCGGCTGACATATACTTCCATTTCAACGCAAAAAAATTTAAAGATTTCTTGTGAAGAAAAAGGGAAAATCGAGGAAAACGCTAAAATCGGATAAAAATTATTTTGAGAATTTATCGCTATTGAGGATTTGAAATTGAAGAACACCAAAAAGGATTTGGAGAACATCAATGGAATTTATTAATTAAATAAATCATTTTCTTCATTTCTTCACTCTTAGAGTACACATTTCGCTCTTTTGGTTCAAGGCAGCTGATATCAACATCCACCTTTTCCGCTTTGACCATGACCAATGTCATGATCTTTTCGTAGATTTTCGCGGTCTTTGAGTTTCCGGAAGAGATTTCTTTTAAGATCAGATCGATTCGAGCAGAATTTTTAAGTAAAAAATTGCATAACACTGAAAGCACCAATGCGTAAATCCTATCCGAGTGTTTCCTCAGTTCATTTGTGGATTTCCCTGATTCATAATATAATTTCGCGGCATTCAAAATATATTCGGAGAACTGAGCATCATTGGTTTTCTTTAGCATAAAATAATAGTATGCGGCTTCGAGATACATGGTTGCGGCAATAAAGCAGTTTTGCGATGATAATTGAAGTTTAGCATAGTCATGAAGGTGCTTTATCAAGCGTTCGATTGCGATATCGCAATTTTGATTTGCCTTTTCAGCAAGATCGATTGCACGGATATAATTTTCAATTGCGATCTCTCTATTCATTGCTAATATCGCGCATTCAGCGGATTTAATGTAATATTCAAATGCTTTCTTATAGTTTTCCATTATCTCAAAGATTTCTGCACTATCCGCATAATTTATAGTCGCTTCGATGTATTTCTTTTCATCCTTATAATAATTTCCGGCAAGGATGAAACATGTTCCGGCTTCAATATTGTTTTTATTTGTGTCCTTATAACATAAGGCCGCAGCACGGTAATATGAAGCGACTTGCGTTAAAGGAACATCCCCGATCAAACTCAATTTAGCAAGACTGAGATATACTTGAGCTTCCTTCTTGGAAAATAGATTAAAATGGCTTTTATCTCTGAGAAATCCATAGAACCTTTTCATAATTTGAAAGATTTGGGAAAGGGAAAGTAACTCCCCACTCTGTTCGAATTTCGATGCGAGATTCGAGAAATATTCCATACCTTCAAGCATCGTATCTTGGGCTTTTCCAAAATCGTTCGCATGCATATACGAATTCGATAAATTTTGATATGCATTCGAAATTAAAGAAAAATCTTTGGTCTTCTTGGCATATTTCAACACATTATGATGGGCAGAAATGGCATCTTTGAAAGCATGAATGCGTTCATAGAGCACTCCTATTTTTTGAAATAAAAGGGCAAGATCATGTGCCGAATCATATGCCATCATAAGTTCTATCTCTTGCTTCACGAACTCAATAGCACGAAAGATGTTCTTTTCCTCATCCGAAGTTGAATATATTTTATCCCGATAAAGATCAGCAATCTTAATCGCTAAGTTTCCGGCCTCTTTGATATTCCCTTTTCGAATTAACTTATCGATATGATAATTATAATACTTTATCGCCTTCTCATACAGCCGCTTTGCGTAATTGTTATAATACTCCTCCAAATAATATGCAGCAGAACAAAGCATTCCCGCTGCCTCGTAGTAATCTTCCTCCTCGGTAAATGTTTCGGAAAGATCATTGAGTTTATGAAGCATCTCAAACAATAAAATGTCTCGCTCGTGCTTGTCATCGATTCTGGCAATCCTCTCGGTGCAAGATTTAATATATGTAATCAGATCATCATTCTGATCATCATACTCAGAATCGATTTTCGCCATGCTTTCAAAAAAGTCAGAGAATTTTTGAATTTATTTGTTTCAAAAACAACTTCTCCAGAATAGAAATAATTTCATTTCAAAAGAACAATAAAGATCAGCATTCAATTGCGAAATATTTTAAAGCGAGAAGTGCGTTATAGTTAATAGGTGAATTTTATGGAACACGTTATTGAATTAAAGAATACTACGGGGTCTGTGAAGACCTATAAAGTACTCGGAGCCAAAACGGTTCGGGACTTGCTCAAAGAATTGAAATTGGAGCAAAAATTCTTTGCAATTTTAGTAAACGGTAAGAAAGCAAATTTAGAAGATGTAATTGAAGAGAACGCTGAAATTACGATTCTTCCAAAAATTGCTGGCGGGTACTAAAATAATTATTTAATTTTTAAAAAATGGGCGAGTTTTTTTCTCACTGCTCTTTTTTTTGCTCATGTATTTGATTGATTACCACACGCATACTCCCCGATGCAATCACGCGGTTGGCACGTTAGACGAATATATTTCAAAAGCCATTGCACAAAATTTCACCGAATATGGGATAAATGATCATGCCACAATGAAGTGGTTACCAGAAGAATGCAAACAGACCGGCCTTGGGATGAACCCGGAAGAGATTACCGAGTACATTCATGATTTCAAGGTCGCTCATGAGAAATATAAGTCGAAAATTCAGATAAAACTGGGAATGGAAGTGGATTACTACCAGGACATGATGCCCAAGATGAAAACATATTTACAGCCTTATCTCCATGAATTTGATTATTTATATGGCTCTATACATGTTTTGTTGACAAACGGTCGGGCGTGGGGTATCGACGATGAAGCGTTTCAATCGTTTTATCCGAAACTCGGAATCGATAAGGTCTATATTCAATATTATTCCGAATTGGTCAATATGATCAATACCGGATTCTTTGATGTCGTAGGTCATATGGATTTGCCAAAAAAATTTAATCAAATACCCGAGGATAGAGAGTTAATTCAATCTTATGCTCTTAAAGTGTTGGACGCTGTCAAGAAAAAAGACATTGCAATTGAGATTAATACGAGCGGATTTCGAAGACCATGTAAAGAACAATATCCATCCAACGAGATTATAAAACATATTGCAGAGATGGAAATCCCCATTGTAATCGGTTCGGACTCCCATGAACCCTCCACGGTCGGCATGGATATCGTGAGATGCTTAAAATTGTATCAATCTTTTGGCGGAAAAACAATTAGTTCATTTAGCAAGCGACAACGAACGACAGTGAAGTTAGAATGAATCGAATAATGAATACGATAACCATAAAACAATAAAGTTTTGGGAGAAGGGACTTCCCCATCGAATTTCAAAGCCGAAATCTGAATGAGCATTGTTGCGTTTTCGAGTTTTTTTAAAAAGTTTTATGTAAAGCATATATAAAAAACTTCAAAAGAAAATTCGATGGATAGATTTATCCACGTTCAGAATTCTGCATGAAAATTCTGCGGGATAGCCCCGATAATCCCATGATTTTTTTAAAACGTTTTTTTAATGTTTATAGGAAAGAATCGGAAAAAATAAAGCAAAATATAGAATGATTAGAACCGGACTAAGCCTTTTTTCAACCGAATCGATTGGATAATACTTTCCTCTTCATTTTTTGGGACTTCTTCATAAAAAGCAAAGCGGGATTGCCAAAACGCTCGTGCCGATGTTTGGGACCTAAGATCTTGCCCAAATTCCAATGCCTTTCTTACGGGCAACAAACATTCTAGCGTGAAAAACCGATCCGATTGATTTATTTTCGTTATTTTTCCAAGATATTGGATTACGGTATTTGGCACAATCCCAATATAATCCAAGGGACTCGTTATTATCACTTCATAGATGGGTTCCAATAGCCTTGGTTGTGCGTTTCTAAGGGCTTCTGCAAATGCCGAGCTGATCATCGTTGTTAATTCGAAGATATTTCGATTTTTGGGGTCTGCATCCAAATCCATTTTTCGAATCACAATTTTTAATTCGGCCAACGGTTCATTTACCAAAATCCCTTTGCTGCATACATTTTCGATTATTTCGATGATTTGCTTTCGGAGTGGTTCATCAAGCGTTGCGAAATCTTTCGCAATGGGCTTTTTAGATTGGTCTTGTTCTTGAATATTGATTTGTTTGCCTTCTAAGGATTCAGCAACATCTGATTCTTCTTGAATATAAATACCCAGATCTTGCATCCTTCTGGAGATAATAATGTTTGTATTTTTAATCTCGGCCCAAAAGCCTTTCACTTCCAATTCGGATAAGGAAGTAGAGGTCTTCAGTAGTTCAAATCTTAGTTTACTGTCTTTCGGAATTTTACTCGCATGGTTCCGGAACCATTTAACATCTTCTTGATTTAATCTCGTGACCAATAACTTACAGATGTTTAGTCCGTTAGGACTCTTCGCAATAACGTATTTTGTATTTGAATGAACGGATTCTTTGAAAATAGGCTGTGGCTTGGAGACTTCTACTTCAACCCCTCGTTTTTTCAATTGATTTACCACAACCTCAAGGTGAAGCGGGCCAATTCCTGATAATAAGCATTCTCCGGTTTCTTGGGATAATTCTAATTCAAGATTTGGGTCTTCGATGAGAAAATCTTGAAGTTGTTCTTGTAAATTGTTTAAATCCTTCAACATCATGGGTTCTATGGCAATAGTCATAACTGGCTCAGAAACATATTTTACGAATTTGAATTTCTGAGCTTCTTCTTTAAATTCCTTTTCTATGAGTGTTTCTCCAGATCTCAGCATTTTCGGACCGATAACCGCAGCAATATTGCCCGCCGGGATATGATCGGCATGATCACGATGTGCACCCATAAAAATGGATAATTGGTTTATCTTTTCAACTTTATTTTCATTTACCAAAAAGACTTCTTTTTTATTATCGAGCGTTCCAGAGAAAATCCTTGCGGTTGCGACCAATCCAAAGGATTCTCTTTCCACTTTTTGAACACAAAGAACCAAAGGGCCGTTTGCATCGCATTTAAGCATTGATTTGAAGAGTTCCGAATTTTCATTTCCTTCCCAAATGATCGGAACCCGATAGGCTTGTGCTTGAATCGGATTGGGAAGATGCGTGATGACTGCGTCTAAAATTGCTTTGTGAATAGGAAACATTGCTTTTAACTCATTTCGCTTATTCTTATCTTGAGTAGAATAAAATTCCCGCAATTTCGAAAAATTTAACGCCTTTGATACAAGTTGCTTAATGGAAAAGCCCCATCCATGAAGTGCGGAGCCGAATAACACGGTCCCATCTTCCGATTTTACTTTCCATTTGAATTGCATCTCTTGAAATTTAAAAGAATCAATTAAATCATTAAAATTTGCAATAATACGATTTAGTTTTTGTTTGATCTGCTCATTTTCCAATTCCAATTCGGTAAATAATCTATCGATTTTATTAATAAATAAGAGCGGCTTAATCCCCTCTTCAAGAGATTGCCTTAAAACGGTTTCAGTTTGAGGGGAGACTTCTTCAACGGCATCAACAATAATAATAACCCCATCGATAAGCCGCAATGCTCGGGTTACTTTTCCGGTAAAATCTAAATGGCCCGGAGTGTCCACCAAGTTAATGACAAACGGGTTTCTGTCTTTTAATGAAGATTCATAATACAGTGAGATATTGGTTGATTTCATCGTGATTCCCCGACGCTGCTCCTCCTCCCAATAATCCAATACTCTTGCTTCACCCGCCAAATCTTTCGACAAAAGCCCAGCTTCTGCAATTAATGAATCCGATAATGTAGTTTTTCCATGATCTATGTGTCCGATTAATCCAATATTGCGGATATTTATTGGATTGGACATAATTTCAACTATTTTTTCGATACGTTGAATCCGTTTCTTGTTCGACAATGAATCCACGCTCCCTAAAGCAATCATATGATAGAGAAGTGAAGTACTGGCTCAATACTCAAGATCCTCATCATTCTTTTACCCTATCGAAAAAAACGATACGGAAAAGTCAGATAGGTCAGAACTTTCATCGCGCGTACTTCAATATATTATGCGCTCGCAATAATTTAATTCTTTTCTTTTTCAGATTTTTATTTTCACTTTTCTGCCTTCAATGATCAGTCTCCCTTCAGCAAATAATTTTATCGCCTCAGAATATGCAATATGCTCTTGTTCCAAGATTCGGTTTGTGAGCGATTCCTCAGTATCATCATCGTGAACCGGAACCACCTTCTGAACAATAATGGGACCATGATCTTCAAGCTCATCAACAAGATGAACGGTACATCCGGAATATTTCACACCATATTCAAGCGCTTGTTTTTGGGCATGTAATCCCTTAAACGAAGGTAATAATGCAGGATGAATATTCATTACGCTATTTGGAAATGCCGAAAGAAATGTTGAACTGACAAATCGCATGTAGCCAGCTAAACAGACAAGATTGACCTTATATTTTAGCAATTCTTTTATCAATAATTGGTCATACTCTTCACGGGTTCCTTGAAATGATTTCGATGGAATAACCACCCATGGGATATTGAACCTTTTGGCCCGTTCGAGACATTTCGCATCGGGAACATTTGTAATTAAGACTGAAACTTCCGCCAACTCTTTTAAAATGCCGGAATGACAAGAATTTGCTATTGCCTCGAAATTTGACCCGGAACCGGATGCTAAACAACCAATTTTGAGTTTCATTTGTAAAAAAAGAAAGGAAGGGAAAAAAATTTTTTTTATTTTACCCGAAGATACCACCAATACCGCCCCAAACTTCGGTGCCTTCGAGCATTGCAACTAAATTGAACGATAGCGTATCAAGAGACACCGATATAAACGAGAGATATTGGAATTCTGCGGGAATCATCACTTCAATTCGCAAATCTTGAACCTGAATCCAAAGCGTGTCTCTGGTAAAGTAGATTTTTCCTTCGGTGATAAAGCGCCACAAATCGATTGAATTAAGCACTAAACCCAAGGTGCTCCATTCGATATCAATCGAAACATCCGGAGTTTGGATCGGCTCGGGATAATTCACAGACTCTTTACGAATGGTGTTGATTCTCAAGTCGTACGGGTTCGGATTATTCAAATCCTCCCCCAC
>CAZUTM010000042.1:26423-31905 GCA_964623665.1 uncultured archaeon | reverse complement strand
AGCTGAGCTATATAATGCTAAGCAGATACCTCGGGAACTTGCAATTAAACATCTGAATTTCTTGGAGCGTAATTATATTATAGAAAAATGAGGTGTAAAAAAATGACAATGATGGATGGGGCGGTAGTAGAAAAATCAGAGATTTCAGAAGACAGCCCAATGACCAAAGTGCTGAAAATGATCGGATTGAATGACTTTGAGATCGATATCTATTTCAAGATTTTACCCCGAGGTCCTGTATTGGTGGATGAAATTGCCTTGATAATGGGAATTACACATGATGATGCTGTGCGGTTCGCAACAAATCTCTTGAATAAGGGGTTGGTGAGAGAAATTCCAGGAAAAAATCCGAACTATATGGCTTTGCCACCGTATTCTGCTTTGGTTACCATGTTATCTTCTTTTAAAAGCATGGTTTACGGGTTAGAAGGAAATGTATCTTCGGAATTGATCTCAAAATTTAATGATATTCAAGGAACATCCTCAAGTTTTGAAGAACTAACAGAATACAGAGGATATATCGGAAAGCTTAAAGAAGAATTGCCTAAATCGGTTGCGCAGCAATTTGCGATGTTTAAAGACGGTCTTGAACAAATTAAGCGTTTATACGAAGTTCGGAATTATATTGCCCAACTTCATGCAAATGTTCCGAATGAGGTTAAAGCAGAATTCAAAGAGATGCAGCTGAAGTTGGATGAAGTGAAGGTTCAAATTTCCAATGCACTTCAGAAACAATTCCGTATCGGTGCATTGCAAGCATTTGCTGAGCGAATTGTAGCGAAAGCGATCAATCAAGCATTTGAAAGTTTAGAAGCCCAATTCACGAAGCGGTTCATTGATACTACCCAAAACAATTTAGCGCAAGTTATGAATTACTTGTCTTCGATCTCGAGCACGGCGGGACAAATTTCGGGCAATTTAGATTCTACTTTTAAAGATGTCGATGTCAGATTGAAAGAATCGCTGGAGGTGGTGGATTCAAAAATCAATAAAATTTATGGTGATATTGCAGGGGTCATTGATGAAATCAAGAAGACCTTCCAGAAAGAAGTGTTTGATAAAATCAAAAACGAATTTCTCGGCAAAATCATGACTCAATTGGAATATTCGGAGGCTACGATGAGGGAATTTTGGGAGCGCGCTAAACAAGCGTCCCAAACAAGCTCGTCTGAAGTGTGGTTCATCCGAAGTCCGGAAGCGATGCAAGCGCAAATTAATGATTCGGCCTCCCGGGCTAAACTTAAATTTTTGATCATTGCCCCCAGAATCGATCTCATCGATATTGAAGCCTTGGAGAAAGCAAAGAAGGTGGTTCATTTCCGATTGGTTACATATTGGGATCCGAGAGACCCGCAACACATGGCACTGATTCAGCGGGTTGTCAATAATCCGAATATGGAAGTAAAGTATTATGATAGAAAAAATGTATGGGCCATGAATAAAGACTTTGAAGAGATTGTAATTTGCGTAATTGCAAATCCGAGCAGTAATGTAATCCAAATGGCCGGGATGGGCTCTATTTTGGACGAACATATCAAAATGTTTGCCGCGGTCACCGAAGATATATGGATCCAAGCAAAAAAGGTCATGTAATCCTTAGGCTCTTAAGTTTTTTTTCAAACCTTTTATACCTTCAATTTACACTTTTATTCTCTTGAATTAACAAAAAAAAATCAATGCTTTTCCGTAACCTATTTGTGTTTTAGAATTTCACATAAATTAGTGAAAGAAGTGAAAATTTTTTTTGCTACAAACACCTTCCAAAAGCATGAATTCAAAATTAGAGTATGGAACAGATCTTGCGATAGAATGTTTAAATTCGCTTTCAAATTATCTGATTGTTACCCAGGATCCGCCTTGGGGATCAATTCAACCGAAAATTTCAACGAAACCAATCGATGTGCTATTTCCAAATACCGTAGAACAGAGCGAGTTGGATAAATTGGTGCTCGCAAAAGATTCAGCCAAGATTCAAACGATTGTGGGTCTCGGTGGAGGGGTTGCTTGCGATGTTGCAAAATATTTCGCTTGGAAAACTAAAAAGCCATTGTATATCATCCCTTCTGTGATCTCCACCGATGCGTGGTTATGTTCTGCCGTGGGCGTTCGAATTCAGAATAAGGTACGATATGTTGGCGATTCGTATCCGGAAAAGCGGATCGTGGATTATACGCTCGTAGAATCCGCACCGAAGTTTCTGAATTATGCCGGCCTTTGCGATGTGCTTTCAATCACCACTGCACTTGGAGATTGGAAAATCGCCCGTGATAAATTCGGAGCCAAATTTGATCAACAGATTTTCAATGAAGCCAAAGAGATTGTGGTGAAAATGCTGGCGGATCGAAAGGCATTCCATGAAATGGGTGATATGGGGGTCAAAAAATTGGTTGAATATCTTCAATGGGAATGCGATCTTTGCGCACGATGGGGAAACGCAAGACCGGAAGAAGGCGGAGAGCATTTTATGGCCTATTGTATCGAAGAACTCTCTCCAAAGAGATATGTCCATGGATGTTTGGTGGGTTTGAATATCCTAACCGTGTTGCAGCTTCAAGGGCCCTATGCAGAATTCGATTTTAAAGAGATTAAACAATTTTTAGATGATGTAGGGCTGCCGTATACGCCTAAGCAAAGCGGAATCACAAAAGATGTGTACAGAAAAGCGTTAGAAACGTGTAAAGAATATGTGAAAAAAGAAAAATTGGATTTGGGGCTATGGTCTCTTGAAAATCCGTTTGAACATGTTTCAATCGATAAAATAATGGAATGGGTGTTCAGTCTTGATGGATAATAAGCCGAATACAAATGTGAATAAAGAAAAAGATAAAAAGCCGTTCGTGGAGCGAATTTTAATCTTTGAGCCGCATCCCGATGATGTAACCTATCAAATTTCCGGGACGGTCTATAAATGGCTTCAAGAGCGAAAAGAAGTGATGATCTGCACGGTCACAACGGGGAATAATTCGACATTCAAGCCAGATGTCTCGAAAGAGCAAATAAAGGCGATCATGATGGAAGAACAGAAAAAGGCCATGGACTTGTTGGGAATTAAACCCGAAAATCGGGTTCAATGGAAATACGATGATTTGGGTATTGACCCCGCATTGGATCGGCAGAAATTATTGTCGGATATGGTCTTGCTTATCCGAAAATTCAAACCGACCACCGTGGTCACCATGGATCCGAAGAATATCTTGATGGAAGAAAATCCCGACCATCGCGCTGTTGCATCGGTTGGCTTTGAAGCTGCGGCGATGGCAGCTTATCCGAATTTCTTAAAAGAACAATTCGGGCAAGGCATCTCCCAACATTTTGTATCCAGAATTCTGTTCTATATGAGTCCGGAACCGAATGTGTTTGTGGATATCTCGGGCGAGCCTTTGGAAATGAAGAAAAAATTGGGTGCCGTTTATCAATCCCAACTTGAGCTCATGATCGGTGAAACCGATGCTCGTTTGCGCAATTTGGGCTTGGATCCCGAAGTCATGGAAGTTCCTCCTATCGGATTGTGGGAAGCTGTCTGCGAATCTTCGGCTCAAGGCCATGCCGAAGAAGGGATGATATTCTATAAATCGCATCCCGACTTAGCACCCCGTGTGCCTCTCGAATACGCTGAAGCATTCAGATTATATTATCTCGGCGCGGTCGAAAAACTTCGAAATTTGTTGCCGAAGGAATTGCAGACCCTTTAAGAGGTGAATAAACAATGAAAGATCCAAAAATGAATGAAGAATGTAAAATTCTCTATGAGCAGATGCTCCCGAAAGTCTCCGACTATATCGATTTTCACGCGATGCAGAGACCAGAAGATAGTGCAATCATCGAATTTAACACGGGTGTAGAGGTAAATTGGGCCGACTTTTGCACCAATACCCGTGCGTTCGCCGCAAAATTGCTTCACTTAGGACTCAAAAAAGGTGATATTCTTGCCACGCTCCTTCCTCTGCTGAAAGAACACGTGTATTTAATGTATGCGTGTTGGAGAATCGGTATAATTATCGCTCCGATTGATTTACGGCTAAAAGTCAAAGAAGTGGATATGGCCTTTCGACAAATTAAACCCAAAGCGTTTTTCTTTTTGGGAAAAACCGATGCAATGGATTTCAGACCGATGGTTGCAGAACTCATGGAGAATCACTCTTATGTGGAATATTGGATTCAATTCGACACCAACCCAAAAAATCTTATTCGAGGGGCGACATGGATCGCCCATTTTGCCGCCGATATCTCAAAATGTTATATCCAAGCCCTTTTGACCGGATCATTAAAAAATGCACAAGCGGAAGTCGGTAAGCGGGATCCATGCTTGATTATTTTCACCACGGGCTCCACCGGATGGCCGAAACCCGCTCTCATTTGCCATGAAAACATCATTATCCAAAATATCGGGCTCAAAGTTGCATTTGAAATCACCTCCAAAGACCGAATGTGCGTGAACCTTCCGCCGAGCCACGTGGGCTGCGTTACGGAACAATTGGCCACCACAATCTATGCAGGCGGTACATGCGTTATTCTGCATATCTTCGATGCGGTAAAAACGCTTGAAGCAATCCAGAAATATGATATAACCGCATTCGGGCAAATTCCAGCATTATTTGCGATGCAATGGCGACTTCCGAATTACCATAAATTCAATTTATCCTCTCTACGATTCGCACTGTATGGAGGGCAAGCAGTTTCAAAAGAATTTCTCGAAAAACTAAGCACCATGGCACCGAAATTCGGAACCGGTTTGGGTCTAACGGAAACGGCGGGATTCGTGACCTATACACCTCTTGATGGGAGTATCGAAGATATTGCATCAAGCGTTGGATTCGACTCTCCGCTTTGCCCCATCTCGATTCGCGAACCGATGCAACCCGACGGGAAAGCCGGACCCGAAAAGCCAAAAGGCCAAATCGGCGAAATCACGTTCTCGGGACCGCAAATCTTCTTGGGATATCTCAACGATGAGGCTAACTCAAGAAAAACAATATCGACAGATGGGTACTGCTACACCGGTGACCTCGGATATTACGATGAAAAAGGTCTGCATTTTGGTGGTCGCTCTAAGTTTGTGATAAAGCCGAAGGGTTATCAAGTGTTCCCGACCGAAGTTGAAGAATTCATCGAAACGCATTTACCCGAAAAGGTCGCCCTTGTAGGTTGTGTTGGGGCACCTCACGAAATTTTCACGGAAGCCATCGTGGCGTTTGTTGAAAAACAACCAAATATAGAGTTAAATCCTAAAGAAGTCTTCGATGTATGTAAAGATCTTGCCGCATACAAGCGACCGACTCACGTGGAAATCTTGGAACCGGAAGAAATGCCTCTAAACAGAGTCGCTAAAACCGATTACATGGAGCTTAAAAAGATGGCCTTGAAAATCGTAGAAGAATTACGCGCAAAAGGCCAATGGGATAAAAAATGAAGGGTATCGGCAATAAGTGAAGGGTATCGGCAATAAGTGAAGGGTATCGGCAATAAGTGAAGGGTATCGGCA
>CAZUTM010000042.1:5353-26323 GCA_964623665.1 uncultured archaeon | reverse complement strand
AGGGTATCGGCAATAAGTGAAGGGTATCGGCAATAAGTGAAGGGTATCGGCAATAGCTCAAGGCCGTTGGGTAAAAATACGCGATTTGGAACGGCAATCATTCATTCCAAAAAGGGTTTCAACGTTTCGAATAATTTTTTTCCTACTTTTTCCGAACTCAATTCTTTGGCTATATTTGACGCGTTTTTTCTTATTCGATTGAGTTGATCCGAATCCTTATTCTCGTAAATCCACCGCAATGTGCGAACAAACGCATCAAAATTCGGAATTCTCCAATTTAAATACGGAAACTCTGCGCATGGAGTCCAATCCTCCACGTCAACTAGGAATGAATTTTCCCGGGTCATGAACTCCAAATTTCCGCTGTGATTTGCTCCGATGGTCGGGATCCCGCAAGCCATCGCTTCGCAAAGCGTTTGACCGTACCCCTCACCTGCGGTGCAAGAAACATAACAATCAAGACCGCGATAGAATTCCGAAAGATCGAAAAACACATCTTTGATGATCACAATTTTTTTTATATCGTCTTCGAAAACATCAAAGCCCCGCTCTAATAAATGAAGATATAAATCCTCAAAATGGTGATTGTGGGTTTTAATCAATAATCTCACATCCGAAATCCCTTTGAAGGCCTCCAAAAAAGCCTTGATTAAAAGATAGGGCTGTTTCCTTGGCACCCATTCAAAAACTGAACCGAAGATAAATATATTGTCGTTATAATAACGCTTTTTAGGCCCCATTGCGGAAAAATTCGAAGACAAAATATATGGAATGACCGAAATCGGAGTGTTTGAAGAGCAATACTTTGAAAAGATACGCTTACAAAATTCTGATTGAGTCATTATGAGTTTGGCATTCGAAATCGCTTCGATCCATTCCTCCGGAATTCCATCGTATTCGATCACCGAAAAGAAAGCATCCGCCCATGGATTGGTTGTGGGTAAATGGTTACAAACCTCGAATCGGGGTTCGGGAGGCTCAATACAATACTTATTAAAAGGATCCGTTTCATCTAATGCCGAAATCGGACCGATCGCAAGATCCGGTATAAAATTCAACAGAGCCTTTACATAATTCCTTGTTGATTGAGAAAATCCGCTTATTCCGCGAAAACGACCAATCCAATACAGCGATTTCTTCATTCAATCATTATAATAAGCACCATAATTAATAACTTCACCGCTTGCTTACCGAAGAGCTTAAATGTTTCAACCGCAAACTTTGATTCATGAAACAAAAATACATTGCAATTGATTTGGGTGCAGAATCGGGCAGATTGATGCTCGGTACTCTTGAGAATAATAAGATTTCGCTTAAAGAATATCATCGGTTTCCCACAAAAGGAACCTATATGTTCGACAGCTTCCGTTGGAACGTATTAAGATTTTGGGAAGAAATTAAAACGGGGCTTTTGAAGATAGGTGCTGCTGAGGGATTAGAATTTGCTGGAATTGCGGTCGATTCGTGGGGCGTGAATTTTGTATATCTCACCGAAGATCTTGAACTTGCTTGCTATCCATTCCATTATCGGGATGATCTCCAAATCGAAGGCGATAAAGCTATGCGTGAAAATAACGATATGAATGAAATTTTCAGAATTACCGGCCTTCAAGAGATCAGCATCAACGGATTGCCTCATCTTTGGGGGGTAAAAACAAAATACCCACAAATCTTGGAGAGAACGAAAAAAATCTGTATGATACCCGATTACTTTAATTTCTTACTCACCGGAAGATTGGTGGGAGAGTATACCAATGCATCAACCACCCAAGTCCTAAATGCGGTCTCAAAAACGTGGGATCCAAAAATATATACCAAGTTGGGGCTGACAAATTCGCATTTCCCCGAACTCTTAATGCCGGGAACGAAAATCGGTACGCTACACAAACAAGTTCAAGAAGAAACAAACCTCAAAGAAGTCCCCGTATGGGCTATCGGAAGCCATGATACGGCCTCTGCAATTGCAGCAGTGCCCGCCGAAGGAGAAAATTGGGCATATTTGTCCTCCGGGACTTGGTCACTTTTCGGTGTCGAGATTGACAAGCCCATCATCAATGAAACCATGAAAAAATATAACTGTACAAACGAAGGCGGCGTATTCGGAACCATAAGATTGCTAAAAAATATAATCGGCTTATGGCTCATTCAACGATGCAAATTCCAATGGGAAAAAGAATTGGGCGATATTCCGGAACTCTCTTACGAAAATTTAACTAAAGAAGCCGAAAAAGAAGAACCCAACAGAACTATTATCGATGTTGATGACCCTGCCTTCATGAATCCGAAAAATATGGTCGAAGCAATACAAACATATGCTGAAAAGAAAGGATTAAAAGTGCCAAAGACCCGCGCTCAGATTTCAAGATGTATCTTCGATTCGCTAGCGATGAAATACAAGAAGACCTTAAACGAAATTGAAGAGATCACCGGAAAAAAAATAGAAAAACTCCATATCATAGGCGGAGGATCCAAGAATTCATTGTTATGCCAATTAACCGCAAATGTATTGAGAATTAAAGTGATTGCGGGTCCGGTTGAAGCGACCGCCATCGGCAATGTTATGATGCAAGCCTATGCATCCGGCCTCATCAAAGATTTGAAGGAGTTGCGTAAAATCGTAAAAAATTCGTTTGAAATCGTTGAATATTCTCCCAGATAATTAACAAACATTAAAAAACAAAAAAAAGCATAGGAATATGGACATTCCCGCAGAATATCCACGAGCTATTCAGAACGTGGATAATTCGATTCACGGGAACTTTTTTTTGAGTCTTTTTTTTGCATGTTTAGCGAGAAATTTAATTTGCTTGTTGCTCTGCAGAAAATTTTTTCAATAATGCTTCGAATTCAGCTTCCGTAAGCGGTTTGCATTGTTTCGGAACAATATAATCTCTCACATTTAAGTTCAAATCGACCATTGCAGTGAAAAAATGCTCGCAGACCTGATTGCGCTCAATATTAACGGGAATCAGCGTGCCGATTTCTTCCTCCAAGAAATTATCCGGAATCTTGATTTTTTTTATTGTGTTGCAAAGAGGACAGCAGATTAATATACTCGTTTTCACTTTCTTTGGTTTCGCATTGCTCATGGTTTTGGTTCCGAAATACTCTTTAAAAATTCCTTGTTTTTATCAGATCAGAATTGTTTTTTTACGTTCGGCAATTGTTTATCACGATGCAAGAGTTACGCTTGTCAAGTTTTAAGACACTCGATCTCGATGCGAAAACTTTATTCGATTCCTATTTTTCGAGATTTCCTCCTACCATTTCGGAATACACGTTTACCAATTTATTCATGTGGAGAAAGAAATATAAATTCTGCTATACAGAACTCGAAAACACCCTTTATCTGATGAGAACAGATCTTGATGATGGTAAAATTCATTTGTTTCCCCCGATAGGAAAAACATTATCGGAGACTTTCCCGGTTTTGAAGGAATTAATGAATCATGAAAAAAAATCTATGGAAATTCAGAGAATTGATAATGTTTCATTGACATCTGAACCCCGACTTCCAATTACGGTAATCTCCGATAGAATCAATTGGGATTATGTTTATTTAACGAAGGATCTCGCGCATTTTGAAGGTGGAAAATATGCAAATATTCGGAAGAAGTTAAACCGTTTTGAAAAGGAATACTCATTAGAATTTAAGAGGCTCGATAAGGAGCAAATTCAGATTTGTTTAGCGATGCAAGAAGAATGGTGTGCGATGCGCTCTTGTCAAGATCACGAAGAATTAAATGCTGAACATCTGGGGATTCGGGAAATCGTAGAATTGTGGGATGTTTTAAAATTCGATGGCGGACTTCTTTATACCGGAAATAAGATGATTGCCTACACGCTCGGAGAACTCTTGAACCCCAAGACTCTTGTGACTCATGTAGAAAAAGCGAATCCTCATTATGACGGCGCATATCAAGCAATCACAAAGCGCTTTAACATGTTATATGAACAAAAAACGGAATTTACAAATCGCGAGCAAGATTTGGGTGATGAGGGCCTTAGAACGGCAAAAGAAAGGCTACAACCGGTCAAATTCATCGAAAAAGTGAATCTAATTTTGCAATAATCCGTATCGTTGCAAATAATTTTTATGTTCTCTTTTCCAATAGTTTATCTATTTTATCAATGCAGATCCCAATTTGAATGAATAGTAAATTTTATTTTTATCAAATTTATCAATAGTCTATTCATAACATTAAAATGTCAGTGTATTTTGGTAGATTTAATGGTTTCAATCTGTATTAGAAAAGATCCCGTATTTAGTATATTAGGATACATACGGGATTTTTTCGCGATCTATTATTATTACAACAAAAAACTGAAAAGTGTCGGTATATTCAACAATATAGTGATTAGAATTATAGCAATACTCTAAAGACAGATACTCGTGAAAAATACAAAAGTAAGCAAGAGTAAGAAATGGTAAAATGAGAAATAAAAAAATTGGATAGAAAAGTCTGAGGATTATCTTGAATAGATAAATCTCTCGAAGTTTTTGCCGCTGGGCGGATCTTGGGACATTCCCTTTCTCTTTCTGATTTCCATGATCGTTTTTTCATGATATGCAGCGGGAATCGGTTCAAATCCTTTGAATTCATATCCAAACATGGATCTTCCTTCGGTAGCCCCTCTGAACTCATCTGCAATTTGCACGGTTTCCGAAGCGGGCAACTCACCGGTAACAATCTCAAATCCACCATCAATATTGATTTCTTTAATTCTTCCGCGGTGCTGGTTCAAAATACGAATGATCGAACCTTGGTAACCTGCTGGGACTTTCACATCCACTTTTTGTATCGGCTCAAATAATTTCGAGTCGGCCGTAAAGAACGAAAGTACTAACCCTGCTGTGGTCATGGTTGCAATTTCTCCATATCCCGTGTGGGCCGGATCGGTGTGGATTGTTGCATCCGTGAAAATTGCTTTGACTCCGGTAACCGGTTCTTTTGCCAAAGGGCCGCCTCCGCAAAATTCTCTAAATGCAGAAATCACATAAGATTTAATGCGTTCCAATCTCTGAACACCGGAGGTTCCATCCAGAAGAATATTACCTTCAAAAGCATCCCATACCCGTTTCGCTTCCTTCGCATCCCAGTTTGCTTTCTTCTTTAAAATTTCCGCGATTTCCTTTTCCTTCATGTTTTCATTAATTTCTCCATTGATGATAAGGTCAATGGTGGTTTGATCGAGCGGTTCAATACGCATTCTGATTCTGTTATGACCGTTTGAAGATTTGGTGTGGAACTCTTGACCCGCTTTGGTTGGCATTTCTCGATATACGATAATGGGTTCTCCGACCTTTATCTTCACTTGTTCGTTAATACGCTTGGTAAGAATTTCAATCTGAAGCGGATCAATACCTGATAAGATATATTCTTTTGATTCTTGGTTCAGTTTGAATCTGGCGGTATTATCGGCCATCAACCATTTGCTGGTGACTTCACCCAATTTTCCCAAATCTTCAGGATTGACCGGCATAATGGACCGAGATACTACGGCTTCGCATGAATATTTGATACTTTCAAATCTTGGAATTTCTTCTAATCGATCTTTATATTCCAAATACATGTCCTCTGATACAAAGGTCTCTCCAGCGGGACAAATGAATCCAAAGATTGCAAATAAATTTCCGGCGGGAATAAATTCCATATCGAGAAGATCCGTAATTTCCATAACACCTAACCTCTTTACCTTCTGCTTCTCTTTTCTGTTTACGAGATAAATCGAGTCTCCTTGGTTCAATTTACCCGAAAAGACTCTTCCGATAAGCGTAGGTCTAAAGGATTTCGGATCAATAAAGATCTTTGAAATAATACCCATAAGAGGACCATTCGGATCACTTGAAAGAAGCGCTTTACCGACCGGAGTGTTATAATCGATGGAAGGTGCTAAATGAGGTAATCGATAGGGTGCAGCATCCCTTGGACTGGGTAAGTGATCAATAACCATGCGCAGCAAAGGCTCATGTAATGGAAGGTTCTGTCTCAACCATTGCACATCTCCGGCAGAATATTTCTCAAACACATAATTAAATTTGATGTTTTTTTCTTTCAAAATTTCAAGCGTAAAACCCCATCCGTCTTTAGCAGAACCAAGTGTTACCGAATTCGTGGTTAGACTAACTTGCCAGTTCATATTGGGTGGCTGAATTTGTCGAATCAAGTTATTCACGGAATGAATCACTTCTTCGATTTTTTTTCCAACCTCTTTGGGTTCTAACCGCAATTCAGAGATTAACCTGTCTACTTTGTTGATAAATAATACCGGTTTACAGCGTTCATTCCCGACAGAGAGACGAATATTCGTTTCGGTTTGGGTCATGATCCCCTCAAGCGCATCAACCAAAATCATTGCTCCATCAGAACACCGCAATGCTCGAGATACTTCTCCGGTAAACGTCAAGTGCCCTGGAGTATCATTGATTTGGAAAATGTAATGATTGTCTTCTTTCTTTCTTTGATCTTCAAAACTGAGTAAAACCACACTGGTAAAAATCGTAATACCTCGTGCTTTTTCTTCTTCATCTGAATCGGTGGTACAAAGCTTTCCCGCATCTTCTTCCCGCATCAACCCCGCTCTCATAAGCAGATAGTCCGACGTGGTAGTTTTACCGTGATCGATATGGGCTGTAATCGAGAAAATTCTCTTTTTGGAATAATCGCCCGCTTGTACCATTTGTTCAATTTCTTTGGCATTTTTAACCTTAACCAAACTCTTTCACCTTGTTTAACGCTTCGCTCTTCAAAATCAACTGAAAAGCGAACCAAATTATGAGCGAACTCACTCTTTGGTATTTGCATGAAAAAACACTTGCTGAAAATTAAATATGCTGAATTTCTAATTCAAATAATTTCTTTTTTAAAATACACGTGTTTGATTTCGTTTCCGTTCAAAATGTAGACCAAATGAATCTCATCATTTAATGTTTCTATCAGATATGGGCATGTTATTTTTTGATTTTGACCTTTTTCTAAATATTTGAAGGTAGACCAATGATCCGGAAATTGTGTAGCCCGATATAACCCCAAAGACGCCTCAGTTCGGAACTTTTCAACAAGAGCAAGAAGCCCGATTTTTGGTGTGCTTGTTTCTTTATATTGGTCATAGATCGTAAGAATATCATATTCCCCGGATATAAGGCTCATGGAAATTGGAGTCGGTTCGGTCCAAGTATATCCAAAATCATGACTATCTGAGACCAAAATTCGTTTATCTTTTTTACCGATCACATACCCCAGCAGGCTATTTGGTTCAACTTGGAACACTATCGGTTTAATAGTGCCTTCTATGGGTTCTTTTGGTCTTTCCGTTTCTGACCCAATCTCATCATCAAGAGTTAAATCATCGTCATCGCAAGCGGGTTCAATACAATTGGAATATGAATAAGTCTTGAAGTTATCCGCTGTAATAACCATCATGGATCTAAAAAATTTTGGATGGTAGAGAGGCAGAATCAATTGATCGGGGAGCATTCGACCAAGCCGTTTTGAAATATACCAGCCCTCAAGATCCTCGCAAATTGCTTTTTTCGTTTCCCAACTTTTGGCGTAATCATTTGATTTCATCATAAAAATCTTAGAAAGGAAAGATGATTCGATTTCGTTGAAGAAAAGCATAAGCACGCCGAATTGATTCAAATAAAGAATGAGATTATCCAGTTTCATGTTTGAATTATAAATATATGATGGTTTTGAGAATGCACCGGAAAGATAATTGAGCGTGATAACTCCTATTCGATAGATTTTGGATTTATCTAGGCCGGTATATTCGGAGATATAGCCAAATATCAACCCACCATGAGGATACTCCGCCATACTTACTGAAATTATTTGTCCTTCGGTATTGGGAATAATTTCTTCATTAAAATCTGATTTTTTTTCCATATTTCATTAAAAAGCCGGAATGGAAAAATATTTTATGTTTTTTTCTTTTATAAACACCATGGTGGAAACGCAAGAGAAATTCCTTGAAGACCGGTGCAAAATAGAAGCTATATTATTCAACTCATCGAGGCCCGTTGAGAAATCGTTGTTGAAGAAGGCGATAAATAATCAAAATGAAGATTATCTATCCGAATTACTCGATAATCTTCAATCTATTTATTCAGGAAATAACTCTGCAATAGAAATCGTTCAGTATGCGGATTCCGCAGCAATGATTCCGAAGAAAATCTTTTTACCGGATTATTTATCAACATCCATGCAAACAGAAAATCTATTGGACGACAAAGAAAAAGTACTCCTTTCGTTTATCGCGTTTTTTCAACCCATTGATACTCGTGAAATAAACAAGACTTTTGGAAAAAATATTAAGCGACAGCTAAACATTCTCAAACAAAAAGGGTTTATCACAGACCACGATTCTATATTTACCACCACCGCGCTTTTTGCAAAATATTTCAACGTTCCGAATGATGTGGAAGAAATACAAAAAAGGTTTTCGAATGCGAAATAAATTTTTAAGAGAAAACCATAATAACATCGGATCAAATAGCCCATTGCCAAAGCCATATCGATTCTTGCAATCCTACAGCCCATTGCCAAAGCCATATCGATTCTTGCAATCCTACAGCCCATTGCCAAAGCCATATCGATTCTTGCAATAAAAATAAAGGTAAAAAAAATTTTTCAATATTATAGCGCAAAAATGAGATACAACAAAACCATCGCTGTTCCTGTGGTGATAGAATTAAGAAAATTATCGGAAATTCGCTTCGCAAATAAATCCACCATCAAAAAGCAGAACCCTGAAGTCAATGCCATCGCCCATATCAGTTCAATACCAACGTTTGGGAGCGGAACAATCCAAAACCCTAAGTGAACACAACCGATCGTGGCAAGAACACCTGCAATATATCCTTCTAAGGTTTTTTGGGTTTTTTGTGATCGGATTTTGCCGAGATATTTCCCTACCGTTGATGCTGCCGCATCTGCGATTGTCCCTATCAAAACGACCGAAAAGAAAATCGGTAATGGTGCAAAGATAAAAGGAATCATACTGATGGTCATGGGGTTGGTAGATGTGAAACTGTTCAGTTCTTTTGGAGTTATTTGTTTTTCATACCACGTTTTCGCAAAATGCCCGAGCTTTTCAAAATGCGTAAGTCTCAAAAGATCCGCAATATAGAAGATAAAGGTAAAATGAAGTGCCAAATTTGCCCAAATCAAAATACTAATCGAAAAATAATCCCATGCTTGCATGTATTGCGCAACAATCGGTTCAACTGCGATTGCCGCGAAATAGCCCCCGATAATTACAGATGGCGGGAGCAAATGCATAAGTTTTCTCCTCACATCCAGTTTCCACTGCGGCTGAGTTTCATGCATCTTTTTGATTCTCGCTTTCCATTTTTCATAAGGTTCAAATCTGTTCTTTTTAATATTGTTAACTTTTGCGCGCCACAGATATATAGCCCAAGCAATAAAATGTACCGTCAACGAATCCCAAATATGAAAATAGATTTGTCCAACGATATAAATATTAGTCGAAGCGTTCAAAAACAACCAAGGGAACATAGCAGCTAAGGCCAGCGTTGTGATACCCAAAAGCATCTCATTCCAATAAAACCGATCTCCTTTATCCGGATCGTTACGGGATTTTCTTGCATACCTAATAATCAAAATACCGAAAATCGCAATGTAGAAAGCCGGAATTATCCGGAAAATCGGGCTGGCCACCCATTCATAATTCGCCATGCGTTCTTTTCACCTAAATTTAATATATATAGAAGATAGTTATACAAAAACTTGATGCTTTCGTTTGAAATGCGTTGATTTTTGGTAAGTGCGATGACAAAACTATTTCAAGGAACAAAGATTGTGCAATTTGATTTTTATGAGTCTCGAACAAGATTCGTTTCGGCCTAGAATGGCACCGAACTCTCCCGATAAATTAAGGGTCGGTCGCACATTTCTAATCGGCTTTGGATTTTTTACCGCGATGGTGGCATGGTCGTATTTCAACTTTCGAATCCCTCTCTTGTTGACTATGGGTTCAAATCCTTTGGTGCCACCCGACATTCTCTTTTTCGGAGTATTTGGGCAAAATACCATCGTTGGTTTTATAATGACTTTGGATAACATCATTGCAATTTTGCTGCAACCGTATTTCGGTGCGCTTTCTGACAGGACTTCTTCAAAATTTGGTCGGAGAACTCCGTACTTATTGATCGGATGCACCGCCGGATTGATTTTATTTACCCTGATACCGGTAGTCGCGTTTACGTTCCAATCATTAGCTGCCGTGGTAGGTGTGATTTTGGCTTTTAATTTGGCTATGGCCTTTTATCGAGCTCCAATTGTTGCGTTATGCCCAGATCTCACGAGTCCAAAGGTGAGAAGCTCTGCCAATGCAATTATCAATTTAATGGGCGGTTTTGGTACAGTTATTGCATACGCAACTCCCGCTCTCTTGAAAAATATTCCGAATGAAATCGTTACCCAATTCGGATTCATTTCGTTTTGGATGCTCCTCGGAATGATAATTCTTTTAATCACAATTAAAGAAACCCCAACCGGTCGCGGTTTCTTCGCAATCGAGAAGCATGCAATAGCGGTAGATCCGATTACTTTTAAAATTGACTTAACGGCGGAACAAAAAGATAAAGTGAAAAGCAGTATCAAAGATGATTTAATAACGGTGTTCACAGAAAAAGAAAAAAGCGCCCTTTTCATGCTGTTCGCAATCTTTTGTTGGTTCTTTGGATTTAATGCAATAGAAGTATTTTATCCTCTTTACGCAGTTCGTTATTTGGGCTGGACAGATGGGCAAGCTTCATTGGTGTTAACTTTATTACCGGTTTCCTTAATTTTGTTTGCAGTCCCTGCGGGCATTATATCCGAACGAATTGGTAGAAGAAAGGCAATCAAAATCGGGCTTTTTGTGATTATCGGAGTCGCATTCACCATTTATTTCTTCAGAGAGATGGCCGTAGTTGCTGTTTTGCTCGCAATCGGAGGTGCAGCATGGGGTATGGTGAATATCAATTCCATCACCGTAATATGGCAGCTTGCACCGGAAGGGAAAGTTGGATCCTACACGGGAGTGTATTACACGTTCTCGCAATTGGCCGCGATTCTTTCACCCGTGGTTATGGGTTTTATCGTTGATCTCTTAGGTATTCTCCGAAATTCGCCAAATGATCCATCCAATTATGCGGCTTTGTTCCCTTATGTGTTGATTTGGATGCTTATCGCGCTGTTCATCATGTCTTTTGTGAAGCGGGGCGAAGCAGTTATTGATAAGGAAAAATTGCAAGATTTACAGAATAAATATGGATCCGATGATTAAACGAAAAAACCGCAAAAATAGTTTCCGTGGACCGAATTATCCGCGTTCTGATTTCGGAGTGGATATTCAACGGGAATGCCCCGCTGTCCCTATGATTTTTTTCTTTTCTTTTATGTTTACATTTCTTTAAAGCGAAAACCACGTGCTCGAAACCCTAAATATAAAAAACCGCAAAAAACGGTTCCATGGACAACATTATCCATATCTCGTTTAGACTATGGATATTCAACGGGAATTTGAAAAATCGATAAAAAAAAAAAAACAATTGTGGAGGGGGTTTTTATTGTGTGTTTGTGTCCGGTTTTTTTGATTCGATGGGTTCCGATATGTTTGTCGTAGAAATCGCGGCTTTTTTTGGTTTCCTAATTCTCACTTCGTTGATTATTGCACCGATTAGACCCAAAGTTGAAATTCCAAGTACAACATAGAATCTGAGGTTCTCTATTTGTTGTATTAGGTCTTCTCCATAACCGGAAAGCGTGCTTAAGTCGGAATTACCCGTAATCAACTTTGCGCCGATTATTACTCTCATATTATTGATTAAAAACCCGAAAAGAATGGATAATACAAAGAGAAAGACCACTATAACGATGTGATGATTCAGTTTTTTGTTATCTCTTGCCACCATCGTCATGAATGTAATCCAATTTAATATAATGGCCAAGCCGGTGAATAATGTCGAAATATTGGTTCTCAAAATCGGGAAAAAGTGTCCTTGCAGAAGACCGACAATAAAAGAGAAAATTGCGATGAGATAAATATCGGTGTTCGATGCAAATCTCAATTTCGATAGATACATGATGATCGAGACTAACAGGCCCGCGCTTGCTATAATAAGAAACATCTGCCACAGCGGAGATAGATAAAAGACTGAAAATTCTGATAGATTTTGCAAAATGAAATATGAAGGAACTATACTGAAGAATACGAAATTAAGCATGTAGATCGGAAAATATTCGAGGATAAAGGTGAATTTACCTTCAAAAGCGCCTTCAATGATGGTTCCGGCCCGTTTTAAATACGCTTCATGTAATACAAAGCAGAGAATGAGAAACAATGAGGCAGCTATCTCTACGATAAAGGGATCTATACCGAATAAGTAAAACAAGCCCGCTAATACGATTGCACCCAAAATGGCTCCAATCATCATAATAAACACGAGTAATTTGAACTTTTTATAAAGAGGTCGCAAGATCGAAAGGGAAACTAGGTTCGCAAAGAAGATTAAGCCGAAAATCATCCCTTGAAACAGAAAATTCAAGAAGGTGAACCCATTCCCAAACAATGGATCATTCGGAAGAACCGTGCCGAACAAAACCCTGCGGACCACAACGAAGGTAGTGATTAATCCGTAGATCACGCCGGCATTCGAGAAACTCAAAACCCTTCGTTTCGCATAATACATAATAAGATAACCCAAAAGCACCGGAGTAATGAGAATAAATATGAATTCAAGCACACTGATAAGATATCTGCTAGAAAACAAAGGGAGCGCGTACGAATTGTAAATCCTCGAATATAATGTCTCATAAGCGTATGTGATTGCATAGAAAACGAACAAATAAAGAGGCGTAGAAACGGTAATCGCGATGAATAAAAGATCTTTGGGACTTAACCGCTTCGACATTCCGGGTTGGGCCGGCTTGGAAGAGTGATCGATTGTTACCTCCACGAATTTAAATTTTCTTTTGAGATTCGAAAACAATCTCTTTCCTCCTCGCTCTTCTTTATTGAATTGTTCATTTTCTATTGTGTTATCTTCATCCTTTCTATTGATATTTTCTGTTTCCTTCATGATGTATCCTCCTTGCTATTTTTCTCTTGCTCCGCTTCACTATTTTCCCGTTTATTCGAAGTGAGTTCTATTGAACTTTCGATATCAATATCTTTGATTCTCATCCGCAAAGGAATTGCGACAAACCACAATGCACCCCACACCATCAATATAATTGCAACATTTCGGGGCAACAAATAGAGACTTGGATAATAATCTGCCGGTTCCGGAAGCTTTGAATAGAGATATTTTAGATCCATTTCTGCCGGCTTATCTCGAGGAGAAAATGAACTATCTTCTTGCAAAAAGAGATTTCCTTGAGCAAGATCCCAGCCCACGAAAAATGTCCCTTTAAACCATGGCGCGGACCATATTTTTGTTTGATTGATTGCACGATAATAGCGTGATTGCTCTATCCATGAGAATTTAATTTGACCCGACTTGGAAAAGGTCATATTTTTCGGGTTGATATTGGCGCCTTCACGACTTTGTAAGCCCAATTCCGAAAATATGATGGGTTTTTTCCATTTATTGTATGTTTGTAGAAGTTGCGGATAAAATCCATCCCATGTATTAATATAGTCTTGGATTTCGGGATTATATGTTGTTGTGAAAGGCATCCACATATTTATCGCGATAAAATCCATTGAATCCCACCATTGAATCAATGAAAAGCTGCTGTGAGATGCAGTATATGTGATATCTCCACTATATAATTGTCGAATATTTAAAATGAATTTCCGCATTAGAAGTTCATCGCGTTCGAGTGCATCAATGGGTCCGCTAATAAATAAAATCGAAGCATTCATATCGGTCGCCAAGCTAGCAGTGTAATTCAAAAATTTTTCATACGAAAGAAGCCAATTTTCACTCGGTTTTATTGAATAAAGGGAGTGGCCGTTCGATGTAATAATGACCGGTTTGAAAATTACGTTAATCCTTGCTGAATGAATAAAATTTGCAATATCGATCAAAGATTGCCTGGTTTCGGTCACCCCATAAGCCCCGTCTTCATAATGGATTACATCAGAATCAAGGGATTCCATAAAATAGGGAATCTGTAAGACAATTGAGCTTACGCCTGTGAGCCTTAAGCGGGCGATTTCTGCCCTTCCGTACGTTGAATTTATTCGGTTAAGAGGCACCGAATCCGGACATCTGTCGGGGGTAAGCGTCATCCCTGCATAAAAGGGCACATTCATTAAATTTGTTTGAGGCGGAAAGCGCAAAGGCATCCAAGTAGTAGCGAATCCAGAATTCATTTGGAAAAAGATCAATAACAATAATGTAAAACCCATAAGTGTCGAAATTCTATTCGCTCTTTTCATATATATCTGAAAGTTTGTTTGAAAAAATAAACCTTGCTTTGCTTGTTGCTCAATTTTCCCGATTTTTCCGGCAATTCTGGGAAATTTAATATTCTCTTTTTTTCTCTTGCCGCTTAAGCATTTCGTGCCTTTGTTCGAAGACAAATTGGAGATATTTCAAATAAGAAACATCGTTGCACATCGATTTACCCTCGGAATCAGAGATTTTGGCAACGGGCTCGTTATTGCACCGGGTTACTTTTAAAACGATATTTAACGGATCAAAATTGGGAAAATCGTTGGTGAAATTGGTTCCGATGCCCAAGAGTACGTTAATTTTTTCCTTAAAACGGTTAATCAAATTCAGTCCTTTTTCAAACGATAGCGCATCGCTAAAAATAAGGGTTTTTGAGCGGGGATCGATGCCTAATTTTTTATAATGTGCAATGATTTTTTCTCCGACTTCAAAAGGGTCGCCCGAATCTTGCCGAACGCCATCATACAATTTCGCAAAATACGCATCGAAATCATCCAAAAACGCATCGATACCAATGACATCCGAAAGCGCAATTCCCAAATTTCCGCGATATTCTTCGACCCATTTTTGAAGCATATGTCTTTGTGAATCAACCAATCGAACTCCTACGGCTTGCCCGCATTGTAACCATTCGTGAGCCATGGTTCCGATAGGCTTCATCCCGAATTTTTTAGCAAAAAATACGTTACTTGTGCCCACGAGATTTTTCGGATAGAGATCAGAAATAAAACCGAGAACTTCATCTTGCCATTTGTGAGAATATCTCCGACGGGTCCCAAAATCTGCAAAGCGAAAGGCATCTGCGTTTTGGAGTATTAGATCTTTTTTCTGTTTCAAGCGGGCTTTTGCCCCTTGAAAGTCCGGATTTACACATTCAGACGAACTGTAAATTTCCGAAATTATCGCTAAGACCGGAACCTCGAAAAATATGGTTAGAAACCATGAACCCTTAACCGATATTTCCAATTTCTTGTTTTTTGCTGCAATTTCTATATGATTGGGATTTGGATGGTAAAGTTCCATAAAATCCACGTAATCAGATTTGATGTAGGGGAGCGATGCAAGATAGCTGAGTTCGCTATTTCTGAAATTGAGGGAACAGAATTCGAGTATTTCATTTTTAATTTCTTTCTCATATTTGGTTAAATCGACGTTTTCATTTCGGCAACGAAATGTGTATTCCACTTTCGTGCCCGGAAAATGGTGCAAGACCGCTTGGCCCATTGTGAATTTATATAAATCAGTATCTAAAAGAGAAGAAATTATACCCATTATTTTTGGTTTATCTTCGAAAAAAAATAAAATTTTTGGAAAAAAAAGACTTATTCAAATTCTAAGCGTGTTGTTTCACTTTTGCTTCAAGCTCTGCCGGAACTTCTCTTGAAGTCGCAATTTTCGTTTTCAAGTCTTTCTTTTGTTGATCATTTTTAATTTTCTCTTCAATTTTGGGTGCACTTTCTTCGAGTGTTTTCTCATTCTTATTTTTCTCTTGTTCATTTTCTGCAAAGATCTCTTTATAGGATGCACTCAATTTTTCCGCTAATTCAAGTAGGCTTTGTGCTGTAGAAGTAATCAATTCCATTGAGGATGCTTGTTCTTCGGCGGCTGCTGCCGATTCTTCTGTACTTGCGCTTGTTTCTTCGGCCACGACACTGACCGAATCAATTGATTTAACCATATCTATAGCATTCGATTCTTGTTTTTCTGTAATTTGCCGGATATTGTTGATCATAACATCAGTTTGTTCAACTGCTTTTCGGGATTCATCAGCAAGCTTTCTAACTTGATCTGCAACAACATTAAATCCTCGACCCGATTCACCCGCCCTCGCTGCTTCTATTGCCGCATTCAAAGCCAACATATTGGTTTGATTTGCGATGTTTCGAATTAGGTCTGCAATTTGTGTAATTGAATCTGCTTTATTGCGAATTTCCTTAACACCATCTGAAAACTCCTTAAAGCGTTTCTGTAAATCCATAATCGCTGTAACTTGATTCGATGCACCTTTTGAGATTTGTTGTTGCGAACTTGCGATGTTCTCGCTACTCGAAGAAACTTCTTCCGCACTCGAAGATAATTCTTCTGCGGCGGATGCTAATTGTGCAGTCACTTCGCGGGCTTGGTTAACGATATTGATTATGTCCTCTTGCTTTGCCTTTAATTGCTTCTGCAATTCTTTTTGCTTCTTGTTCGCTCGCATCAAATAGGTAATAATTGCCGTGAATAATCCGGAAATTCCAATGATAATTAAAATGAGGTACAAAACCGTTAGATCAACGATTGGTTTATTCAAAACGGTGGCATTTGAAGGAAGATTCGATTCTGGAATATTGAATTTTTGCATCTCTCGATAATCAAATTGGATCACGAAGGGTGTCTCCCTTACAATTGGAACATTAGCGATAGGCGTTCCTTCAAGGATCTTTTCCGCTTGCAAGGCTGCTTCTTTTCCAAATAAATAAGCACTCGTCAATTTTCCACCGATGATTCCATGATCCATGAGAATGTCCCAAAGCCCATACACAGGGACATTTGCTCTGGCTCCAATGAGCGCAGATGCTCCCTCGTGCGTAAAAACCTCATTTTGTGAATCTCTGTTCCACAACAAATAGAAGATTGCTGCACCCTTGGGAATCGCTGCAACTTGGTTCAACATCTGTTCAGTAGGAATATTAGTAATATTGTGGAATGTAATTCCCGGGTATTGCGCTTCATAACTTTTCAGTTCATTTCGTAGAATAACACCGGTCGTGGTTTGATCGTATATAACGTAGATGTTTTGAACATCCGGTTGCAATTTGATAATGATATCTACATTATCTTTTATGTATGTATTCTCAACAACGCCGGTAACGTTGTAATGCCCTTGTATCCAAGAATCGACAAAATAATTGATACCCGAAAAGACCATCGGAACTCCCGTGAAGATAGAATCATTTCTGTGAGCCAGAAAGAAGTTAAATGCATCGTTATCTGTCACAATAACCAAATCAAATTTTGTGTTGTTGTATTTGGTGGAAAGAAAATTATAATAATCCGCGAAATACTGCGCTCCGCTGAATCTTTTTGTATCCATGAATTCAAAATAGAGTTCGTAATTTGAATGGTTTCCCGGCAACACTTCTCTGATTCCTCTGACTTGCTCTGATGTGAAAGTCAAAGAGAGAGTATACGAATTTAATACCAATATATGTTTTTTTGCCTCTGCTGCAGATGAATTTTGCAGCATTGGGCTGACAATGAAGAAGCTAAGAATAAAAATCGTTAGGACGATTGCAGTTTTTTTCTTCATATGTAAATTGCTTTTAGGCGCACCTAAATACAATTTTTTTGATAAAAATTACAAGCATATGCTCCAAATAATTTCTTAAAAATGTCGACATGAATCGTTCAATATTTGAGAAAAACAAATCTAAAACCGAAATCTGATACAATAAATTGAATACGGCTCCAAAATAATATATTAAATTTACGTGTTAAGCCCTTTCATCTGTTATTTATCAAATTAAATACTTTTTATGGAAAGATCTCTTTAAGATCTTTAATGACTCAAGAGAATCTGTTTTCAGAATCCGGATGGATAATCACAGATAAAGATTTGCCACCTAAGCGTGATGAAAAGAAATATCTCAAGGATCTTTCCACATCCGGTGATAAATATCTATCGAAACCAATCAAAAAAGAAGAAGGAACTGAGCCACAAAAACAAGATTCGGTGAAACCCAAAATGGAAAAAGAAAAAGAAAAAGAGAAAGAAAAGAAGAAAGATAAGCAATTGCGTGTCATGATAATCGGAGCTCATCCCGATGATGCGGATTATCTCAGCGGGGGTCTCGCAATTTCGTTGACCCGCGAAGGACATCGCGTTAAATTTGTTGCAATGACCAATGGTGATATCGGTCATCAAACAAAATCGCCAGAAGAACTTGCATTTATTCGCTCCAGAGAAGCCGTGAACTCTGCAAGGGCATTGGGTGCGGAGTACGAGTGTCTCGGGATTCACGATGGGCATGTTTTCGTTAACGAAGAAAACACACGAAAAGTGGTTAAAGTTATTCGGGAATTCGCGCCCGACATGATTATCACGCATCGACCGTATGATTACCATCGTGACCACCGATATACTGGTCAATTGGTGATGGATGCCAGTTATATGCTCATCGTTCCCCATTATTATCCGGAATTCCCTCCGCAGACCCGAGAGATGCCTGTTATTTGCTACGCTTTTGATAAATTCAAGAAACCCTATCCTTTTAGAATCGACGTCTTGCTGAATATCGATGATGTGTATGATGCGAAGATCAAAGCGATTGCGAACCATGAATCTCAGTTCTTTGAGTGGTTGCCTTGGACAATCCAAATGGAAGGCATGGTTACTGAAGAGACCGATCTGGATAAACGGTTGGAATTGGTAGGGATGGTCCTCAACAATAATTTTGGACCGATTACCGAAAAGTATTTTGAGTTTTTGAAGAGAACATTCCCAGAAAAGAAAAATGTGAGCTTTGAAGCCTATGAAATCTGCGAATACGGTAAGCAACCGAAAAAATCCGAATTGAAAAAGCTGTTTCCGGGAGCATATTTCGTAAAAGAAGGTGAATTGGACCCGTTTAATAAATGAACTCACAGTTGTAAAACTTCATCAGCAAAAACTAAAGGAGAAATGTAAAGTATGCAGAAATTGGAAATTAAGGATGGCGTCCCGATGGTGACCTTGGAGTTCTACGAAAAAGAATTCAAGGATATGCATCTTGTTCATAAAGTGGTGGAGAAATGGGCAAAGGAAAAGCCGAATGAAATTGGATTGATCTGTTATAATGATAAACGGGAATTTACATGGTCCCAAATCCAAGCCAGAATAGATGCCCTTGCGCTAAAACTGGTGGATATGGGATTTAATAAAGGTGATTTTTTTGTTACGAGCCTGCCTTTTAATCCCGAACATATTTTTTTGGAGTACGCATGTTTCCAAATCGGAGTTATCTTTGTACCTTTGGACATCAGACAAAAAGGGCCCGAGGTCGTTAGGTGTGTGACTTTGGTCAACGGACGTGCATATGCTCATATGGGAAAGCTCGAACTTGCAGATTTCTCGGTGTTAGGTGAATCGGTTCGTTTCAATTGTCCGTTTGTTCAATTCGTGATTCAATTTTCTCATCCCGATGAGTGTAAAGAAAACACCATTCCGGCCCTTAAGATCGCAAAAGAAGCCGACGCATTATACTCCAAAGTAATGAAAGGAGAACTTCCCGAATTGAAACAAAAATGGGAATCTATGAAAGCGGCAGTGAAAGAAACTGACGGTTGTATGGTGATATATACCACCGGTTCCACCGGATTTCCTAAACCGGCCCTGCTTTCACATCGGGGGATCACGGCTCAAAATCTTTGTTTAGGCATGGGCTTTCAAATCGAAAAAACAGACTCGATGTTGGTCAATCTTCCCCCAAGCCATGTAGGGGGACAAACAGAACAATTGATGTCCACATGGTTTATGGGCGGAAAGGCAGTGGTGTTGAATTTATTTAATGAATATCAATCCTTAAAAGCCATAGAACGATATAAAATAACATGTCTCGGCCAAATCCCCGCCTTGTTCAATTATGAGTGGGATCTTCCAAACTACAATGAATTCAACCTTTCCAGCTTGAAATTTGCTTTATATGGTGGTCAAGCAGTCTCGAGACAATTTTTGGAAAAACTCGCTAAAATGGCACAGAAATTCGGAACCGGGCTGGGATTGACCGAAACATCCGGATTCTGCACATACACTCCACTCAACGGGACAATCGACGATATTTTGGCGGGTGTAGGCTACGCAATGCCGATTACTCCAATCTCAATTCGGGAACCGATGAAAGAGGATGGAACTGCGGGAGCCGAAAAAGCCAAAGGTGAAGTGGGAGAAATATGTTTTTCAGGGCCTCAAATATTCTTGGGATACGTTAATGACAAAGCGAACACGGATAAAACCATCTCGAAAGACGGCTGGTGCTATACCGGTGACCTCGGATACTACGACGAAAAAGGATTACACTTCGCGGGCCGTTCCAAATTGATGATCAAGCCGAAAGGATACAATGTATTTCCGACCGAAGTGGAAAACTTTATCGCGGATAACATGAAAGACAAAGTGGCTTCTGTTGGTGTTGTTGGCGTGAAACACGAGAAGTTTTCGGAGGCTATTGTAGCATATGTAGAAAAAAAGGAAAATACCACCCTTACGGTTGAGGAAGTTCAAAAAGTCTGTAAAGAAATGACCGCATATAAGCGTCCAGAGTTGATTATCCTTCTTGAAAATGGCGAAATGCCGCTGAACCGCGTGAACAAGACAGACTACGTTCGTCTAAAGAAATGGGCCGATCTGAAAGTCGAAGAACTTCGAAAAGAAGGTAAATGGGATTAATCTTATAAAAAAACTTAAAAACCCACGAAAAAGATTGAAATTGCCGAGCCAACGGCAAAATTTTCAGCGTGAATGCCCATTACTCTACATTAACTCACTGTTCCGGTTTTTTGTTCCGGTTTTTTGTTCCGGTTTTTTGTTCCGGTTTTTT
>CAZUTM010000042.1:0-5253 GCA_964623665.1 uncultured archaeon | reverse complement strand
GTTTTTTGTTCCGGTTTTTTGTTCCGGTTTTTTGTTCCGGTTTTTTGTTCCGGTTTTTTGTTCCGGTTTTTTGTTCCGGTTTTTTGTTCCGGTTGCGAAATCGGGATTCTTATAGGGGTACTCCTCGGCTCAAAAATCGGTTCTTTGCTGGATTCTATATTCTACATAAATAAAGCCCGAAAAAAAGGTTCCGTGAACCGAGTTTTCCACGTTCTGTTTAGCACGTGAATATTCTTTGGGAATGCCCATTGCCCGCTGTTTTTTTTAATATTTATATCAAACGAAGATTCAAAAAAGAATTTAAAAGCGTTAGCTTGCTTTATGTGTAGAAGAAGGAAAAAGAGAAGAGAAAAGTATGGCTGAAGCTATTAAAAGACGTTGCCCGTTTTGTGATGGTGAAATACTGGCCAAAGAGAATTGTAACAACGGTGGTTGTTCGAGTCGAAAATTCACGATCGGAAATTTAGTGTATGTTTACCAAACCGATAGCTTTGGAATTGGAATTATTACTTCTATTCATGCCGATTCTCAAGAATTCGGCAAAGGGAAGGTCTATCCAAAGTACACCGTCAGTTTTAAACGCTACAACGTTGACGAGTTTTATGCTAAAGAACTCCGTCATTACACCTTCAATAAAGAAACAAAAATACGCTATGTGGAATGTGAAAAAAAAGAAATAGAAGATATTGTAGCAAATCGAGAAAAAAATAAAAGTGGAATACGATTCGGGTATATTGATGAAGTAATTTTTGATGAAATCACACAATTAATCAAATATAAGGTCATTACAGAAACCGGAACCCAAAAATTATTATATGAATATGAAATCTTGGATTTAGTTCCCGAGACGATTACTTCCTTTGGTTCCTCTCTTTCCGGTATCCAAAACTTCTTTCTATCATTATGGGCCAATCAAATCAAAGCCCAATATAGCAGTACGCATTTGAAAATGGTAAATAATTCCAGGCTTTTTCTCCTTCCTCATCAAGTCACGGTAGCCTATCGCTTACTGATGAAATACCAACCGAGGATGCTGTTGGCTGATGAAGTCGGATTGGGAAAAACGATTGAGGCGGGGTTATTTATTTCCGAAATGATCTCGCGGCAATTAATGAGGAAGATTTTGATCATCGTTCCGGCAAATCTGCAAAACCAATGGCAATTTGAACTCAAAAATAAATTCCATATAGATTCTTTCATGCTCACCGGAAAAAATTTCAAGGAAATTGCCGTTGATCCTTCACAAAATAAAATTATCAACCAATACACGCATAAAGCATTAGATATCATCATCATCAGTTTGCAATATGCGAGACTGAAAAAACCCAAAGATCTTCTTTGTAGAATTAATTGGGATTTGGTAATATTTGATGAAGCCCACCATCTTCGCAGATACCTTCAAAATCTTGCCAAAGCAATTTATCGGAAGACGTTAGCATATTCTCTCGCCGAAAATCTTGCATTGCATACAAAATCTCTTTTACTTTTAACCGCGACCCCCGTTCAACTTGATAGTTTCGATTTGTACTCGCTGATCGATCTGTTATATCCGCGCGAGTTCCCCACGTTCCAAGAATTCGAAAATGCCCGGGCGACACTTAAAGATCTCACATATCTCATCAGTTCTCTTCCCAAGTATCATGCGCTCAATAATTTTGAAAAGGAAGCGTTCCCACGATTGTTGCGAAGATTCGATCCGAGCATTACCGAGCAGAATTTTCCGGAAATTGTTAATGATCCCAATCGCGTGGCTGAAGTCCTTGAAAAGTTAAAGCAACAGAACTTTTTATCGAAATATATCATCCGAAACCGCAGAAAAATTGCATTCCCGGATTATAAGGTCAAACGAATCCCGAAAAATGTTTCCGTTGAACTTACCTCCACCGAACGCGATTTATACGAGGCGCTACACTCCTACGTTGTGCGTGTGTATTCTTATTCTTTGCAGAATAAAACAAGTTCGGGAACCGGTTTTCTTCTCGCTATTTTTCTGAAAATGATCACCTCAAGCCCTATTTCATTGTTGAAATCATTTAAAAATCGGATTTATTTAATAGATAAGTTTGAGGTTATTTTATTAAAACTGAAATTATTGGCGCATATTGAAGATGAAGAAGAATTGTTCGAGCATCCGGAACTGGCGAGTTTATTGGAAGATGTCGAGGAACGCAAGCTTTATATGAAATTTATCAATCCCCGCACATCAAACAAAGATAAAGAATTGGAAGAACTTACCGAGATCGAGTTAGAAGCCCTTGTGGAAGCGGATCAACATCTCGAAGCTGATGATTTGGATGAGATCACAGAGGAAGACCTCGGTCCAACCTTTATTAATGAAGATGAGGGTGATGAATTTGGAGAAAATGATATAAATCGCATGCAACCGGTAAGAATTCGAACTCAAGCTCAACGCTTAAGAAATCAAGCGCAAAATATTAATATACCTGAATTCTTGGTTCATGGCTTCAATCTTGAAAGAGAAATTATTATATTGCAAGAGGTGTTGAACACCAAAGGAATCTGCGGTCTTAAAACGTTCTTAACGAGAGAACGTGAACAAATGCTCCGCTATCCCAAGGTTCAAAAAATTATATTATCCGCTTTTGTAAATGAGTTGGAAAAAATCACGATGGATTCTAAATTGAATAAATTACTTGAAATTATTGAAGAAATTTTCAAAAAAGAACCGAATGAAAAAGTCATAATATTTATCCAATTCAAAGAAACGTTATATTATCTCAAAGCGCATTTAATTTCTAAACAATATAAAGTGATGGAATTTCACGGCGACTTAGATCTTCCTCAGAAAAACCAGGCGGTGAATGAATTCAAAGAAAAAGGGCAAATTCTGCTATCAACTGAAATTGGTGGAGAAGGTCGAAATTTTCAATTCTGCCACATTATCATTAATTACGATTTGCCGTGGAATCCTATGAAACTTGAACAAAGAATAGGTCGATTGGACCGCATCGGACAAACAAAAGATGTGTTAATTTATAATTTCTTCATAAAAGATTCGATAGAATCCAAGATTTTGGAAGCCATTTCGGACCGCATAATCTTGTTCGAAGAATCGGTTGGCTCCCTTGAACCGATATTGGAAAAAGTAGAAGAAAACATTAAAAATCTGGTTTTGGCTGACAGATCCGATTATGAACTCCGGCAAGATGCAAATCAATTGATCAAGCAAAGAACAAACGAAATTGAAGCGATGAAATTCGAACTCCGAAATTTTATTCTTGACGAGCGGATATTTCGGGTGGAAACCATCCAAGAACATATTAAAGAACTCAATCTTTTCACCAGCGAAGATCTCTTCCTCTTTACCATTGGTGCTTTAAAGTTTCTTGATAAGAATAACACGATTTCAGGCTCAAAATCTGCAAAAAATAGCATTATTAAGATAGATCTCACCAAATCCACACAAGGACTCCTTTTGCTCGATGAACAATCATTCAAAGGCACATTTGATTTGGAAATGGCCAAACAACATGAAGAACTCGATTATTTTGCATTAGGGCATAATTTGCTTAATTCTTTAGCGAACGAAT
This sequence comes from uncultured archaeon, assembly GCA_964623665.1. Classification (GTDB taxonomy): domain Archaea; phylum Asgardarchaeota; class Lokiarchaeia; order Sigyniarchaeales; family Promethearchaeaceae; genus CAZUTM01. Next base: position 1,702 of record CAZUTM010000042.1, on the reverse strand, counting down.
TTGCATCGTTCAAATTCAGAGGAAGAACATCCCGCTTCACATTCAAATTCTCGAACTCCCTTCTTACAACAAAAATAACAAATGCCGAAGAAAAAGCGATGATAGAAGAATTGTTGCGAATAAAATCACCTCTTTATTTATTTGTGTACGAATTATCATACGCCGCGGTGATTACCGAAAAATTAATCATTCCGATTGTCCTTTCTGCAAATGGTGCTTATTTAAGACAATTCTCGCAAATTTTCACGCATCCCTCGGATTATTTCAATTTATTAATTCCCGGTTCTGAACCGAAAGATATATCAATCAATAATAAGGATTACGAGAATAAGATAAAAGAGCTTCAGAAAAAAACCATTGATATTCTCAATCCACTGCTTAAAGAACGAGCCGGAGAAATTCAAACCTTAAATTCTCAATATTACAAGATTGAAAAGGAAAAAATCGAAAAATCAATACAGTATAATATCCAATATGCGAGAAAACAGATTGATATAAGCAATTTGAAACTAGAAATCAAATCGAAACACCTACCTAACGATAGGCAACTTGACAGCATGGAAGGTCTTACCGAACAAGATAAAAAGCGAAAGCGACAAGACAAATTCAAAAAAATACAAGACGAATACGATGCAATCATAGCAGAAATTGAACATTGGAACAATTATATTGAGCAACAAGATATGGATCTACCCGTAAAACTCAAGAGATTGGAAGGTTTTAATAAAATAAAAAAGGAGATCGATCTCATTCAAATTGCCGAATTTACATTAATTCCATAGTCAAAGTATCGAAAAAATGAAGCCGGTTCACAAGCATTCATGAATTTCATGGTAGAATATATGCACATTTACAATACTTTCGATTTTTTTTCGCTATTCTCCCACGATTGCCTTCTCATTTTTTTCACAATTTTTGTGGTGATCCTCGATGGTGTCCTCGCAAAATTCATTTCCACAAAAATCACATCTACAATAATGGTCATCGATGGTGAATTCACAGAATTCTGTACCACAGTGGTTGCATTCTTTTAAATGATGTTGTTCGCAATCGAAACACATCAATTCGCCACAAATTTCACAATGGTAAGTGTGAGTCTCTTCACAATGATACCTTCCGCAATGATCACAAATGTTTACATCATCTCTGTCTTCATAGAATCCATCTTCATGGCAGAACCAGCACCACCATCCGCCGCCCTTTCGTTTTCTACCCATATTCTTCATCTTCCTTATTCAATGAATTTCGATTGAGTATATAAACCAAGCGGGTTCCTTCAGCCCTTTATTTTCGTGTAATACTGAATTAAATAATAAAACACTTGCACCGCATTAGTATAGCCTTGAGTGGCAGCATGTTTCACGGTCTCGGCAATATAAGACCGCATCGGATAACTTTCCGGAATTTTGGTGTCCAATGTTCGGATGTCGAACATGGTTCTGTATAGCCCCATCGCTTTTTCGATGAATAATTTAAATTTCTCATTAAAAACGGTTTCTCCCTCAGGCGTCAGTGCAATTTCTTTTTGCAATTTATATTTTTGAACTCCTTGTTCCTCAACCACGCCCAAAAGACCCATTTGCTGCAATCCTCCGAGGATTTCAAAAATCTGCTCATCGCTTAATTTTAATCTTGACTTCGAGAGATTATTTTTAATGCTATCAAGCGAAATTCCTTTTTTCAGATTATAAAATTGATGAGA
>CAZUTM010000041.1:5406-32205 GCA_964623665.1 uncultured archaeon | reverse complement strand
GGGTATCGGATAAATTCAATATATGCACAACTTTTCCTTTGGATTTGCGTCCTCAAGACAATACGATTGCATTCATGAAAGATTTCGATACCTTTACCTTGCAATTGACCGATTGCGTTTCGGATTTTGAAGAAAGGAAAAAACAATTGGGCATGGGACAAATTATCAATACATGCAAATATTCAATTGTATCACGCTATGGGGAGAGTTTCTGGGAAGCACTCAATCAATTTGCCGAAGATTTCAGAACCGGAAGGGTTAAAATAGAAGGAATTTATAAAGAAAAGGTCATGGCGCAAGAAGATGATTGAGAGAAAGCAAAGACATATAAATCCAAAAACATATAGTAGTGTAGTCGGCTTGCACGGTGGATCAATTGATTGAATTTAAAAAATACATTCAATTTTTCTTTGATTATTATATAAAAAAGTTCGGAGAGGAAGCGATGATTCTTCCCGTCATCTACGAACATAAGAATATTGAAATAGATTTGGTTCTGGGAGAATCCAGCGGGAACATACTCGGGATTCGATATTATACGAATGCACCCGAGACCGAAGAAGAGGTGCTTCCGGAAGAAATCAATCTATTGGCCAACGAATCGATGCTCACTCCCGAAAGTAAATTAAACAAAGAAAATGAGACAGAAGATGAAGATGCTGCTGCTGATAGCGCGGTTGATGATGAAATCGAAGAAGAAGACACCGTGTGGGACTTGTGTTGGATCTCGGATAAACAAATCAATGGGGAGATCCTTTTATCATTCATTTTTAGTTTTGAGAAGTATTTTGCAGATGCAGAAAAGGATGCCGAAAGCCAAGAATCAATTTCACCGAAGATACCCAAAGATCTTGTTGAATCGAGGCCCAACCAAGAAGAAAAAGATATTATGATTAAAGATCCTTTCATTAAAATCGAAATCTTCAGCGCAAAAGGTCGAGTGATTGGCGCCCGTATTAAGAAGTATGATATGATTAACCAGAAAGAAGAGGAAACTTTAGGAACTTACGTATTGGATGGCGAATTATTTCGGCGACAGATCTTTTTTTAGAAGGAGCAAATATAAAAAATTTCAGCCGAAAAATAGGTTCAAAAAAAATTGCGGATCTTAAGTGTTATCCCATTGAATAAACATTAAAAAAAATAAGGGAAAGGGACATTCCCAAAGAATATTCACGTGCTAATCAGAACGTGGAAAACTCAGTTCACGGGATTATCCACGGGATTATCCACGTTACGTATAGACTGTGGATATTCTGCGGGAATGCCCGTATCCCGTGCAATTTTTTTTTAAAAATTGTTTTTTAATGTTTATGGTTATATATTCCGTTATATTGGAAAAAAGCATAAGATACGGTGTGTACTTCGAAATAGATGCGCAATTTCATGCAAAATAAATCGATTTTGAATCGAGAATTCGAATTCGGTATTTCAATGTCGAGATTTCATCGGGATGAATGGATTTGATGAGCCATGTTATAAAATTCTTATTTGCTATTGATTCATTTGAAACGCTGGATTGCTCATCTTTGAGAACCTCAAAATCGGAAGGGATTTCCGCATAAATCTTCCGATTTTCGATTTGATAATTTCCTTGATTCTTTAATTCGAGTATAATCTCGTAAATATCGGGATGATCCGTAGGTTTAAACGTTCTCTTGATATCAAGACTGATGAGAGGTTGAACAATTTCAATTAATGGAGATTCTGCATTTTTTTCTATGGAGATCTTAGACTCTGCTTGTTTATTGAAAACGGTTCGAGTTGTTAACGAAAAAGGCTTATTTAATTCTGCCTTATTGCACACAATTGGTAGCTTAATGCCTAGCGTTTCATCGATTCTAAAAGCAAGTTCCTCATTTGTTCCCTGCGAAGCGAAGATAATGCTTAATTCTCGATCTTTCTCTGAAATGATCCTAAAATGCGCAGATTCTTTCACAGATGTTTGTTCTTTGAATATTTCAAGTTTTGCGAGATCTCCGAATGAATATCCTCCCGGTATAGTGAACTCTATTGAAAAAGAATCGAAATCCGTGTTTCCGATGTTATCGATGGTGATTTGGGTTGAAAACTCCTTTGTTTTTTCTAAAAAGATTTTATCAATCGAGTGCGCAAATTCCAATTTAACATCGGGTAATCCGATGGATTTGTTTTCCAAAGATGCAACCGCTTTCAGCAGAGAAAAGATTCCGGGATGCATCGGAGAAAATCGAAACTCTGTCCCGATTCTAAAATGTTGGGCTTCGGTGAGTTTCAGTTCAATCGGTTCAATATACGAGATTTGCTTTGTGAGCGGAAAAATGATGCGCGAATCGGGACTTTCGTAGAGAATTTCGTTGTTCAAACGATCAATGATTTTAAACGAAGCCAATTTTAACGAAAGATCGGTTGGGTTGGTGAAAAAGGGTGAAATTTGACAAAATTCGGGCCTCTCTTCTAACTGAACGAGTTTAATCCCGGTTTCAATGGGCAGAACGATTTGTGCATTCATCTTATCGAATTTAAAATCAAAATTAGGAACATAATATTCAATTTCCGCTTTCCCGCAGAACAGATCTTTGGTGGGGTCGGCATCTTTTGATAGGCTAAAACGTAAATCGATTGTTGTTGTGCTCTTGGGTTTCAATTCTTTTATGCTTATTGTAAATAGCCTTCCGTCCGGATGGTTTGAAATCTCTAATGGCTCGGAACCCGAATATTGTTCATTTACAAACGCTTTACAGATGACTTGTTTGATTTTGATTTCCCGAATGTTATATTCACTTCTATTCTCGATTTGGAATGAATAGAGAATGATCGTATTGCTCCCGGCTCCAACATTAATCACCAAACTCGGCACTTTCAGATCATTCGTCGTGCTAATGTGTCGCTTGATGCCCAAAATCGAAAAATCATTGAGTTCTAATACTTTATATTTGCATATTTTCTCATTTTGTGGAACATTGAAGCCTTCCACTTTCCATTGGGTGCCGAAAGACCCGACGTAGTAGATCAAGGGGGAATTCGAACTATTTGTCAAGGAGAAGATGGTATCTACCATGTATTCTTGAGAAATCTCAGACCCATCAAAATAATGCGATGTTTGCAAAGCACCGTAGATTTCGGGTTCGAATTTTTTCTTGTCGTAAAGAGGATTTTTAATCAATTCACAATAGATAGCTTCAGCATCCGATTCAACATTTAAGATGTTTATATTGACCGGCGCTTCTAATGGGGGAGTCGCTTTTTCGACTGGGACTTGTTCCGCGCTTTTTAATGAGGCGGTAGTATCGGACGGTCCTTCTTTTTTCTGTAAATTTTCAAAAAACTGAAAAATCTTTTGCGGATCAGGGGCTTCTTTAGAGAGTTGAGATTGATCCTCAGATCTGTTTGTACCCAAAATGAAAGGATTATTTTGTATCGCTTTATTTTCTTCCGGTTTCACGGTTGAAGTTTGTTTAGTAATGATGTCAAATAAATTTTGCTTATTCTCGGCTGCGCCCGCATTTATCTTTCCGCTTTCAACAGATTCATGCAACGCATCAAAAAAGGATTTGAATTCCGCAAAATTCTTAATTTTTACGGCCTCATTCGTTTTTACTGCTTTCCTCAAGGTCTGTTTTGTTTGTGGTGTTGTTGCTTCGATCTCTTTTTCTAACAATTCCAAAAATCTACTCGGAGAAATAGAAAGCTCCATTTTCAATGAATTCTCATTTAACAAGATTTTACCGATACCTTTGATTATATATTTCATTTAATCACCATCCTCTGCTGATCTCAATGATTTCACCTATTGTTGAAAGCTTAATACTTAATTCTCCCTCTTTAATCTCATTTTTATTGAAATGCCCGAATTTTATAAGCGCCAGCTGTGAATTTTCCAACTTTTCAGTACCGATTTCCACGCCTCGGATTGCAGAAAGCGTACAATTTGCGGGAATCGCGCGTTTGATCTCAAAGTCAAGAGGATCTCCGAGATTAGAAACCTGCAATTTGATTCGACACACATTATTGCTCTCTATTGAGAGCAACTTGGAAGAAACTGCAAATTGATTGCGTTTGTGAATAATCGGTAAAGAAATGGGGTCCGTCGTAATGATTAAAGGGTTTCCGGCAGGAAATTGGAACATTTTAAGAATAAAGTCCAACGAAAAAGAATCACTCGGTTTTGGCGAGGGTATCAAAATTGGGATATTAATTATTAGGTATTCTCCTTGTGATAATAATCCCGGTGCGGAATTCAAATCACGTATTGAAATTCCGTATTCGTTTACGGGTTTTTCGCTGCGGGTTTTTCGTGTGACTTTAAAATTCTCGAGTTTAATCGGATTAATAGTGTCTTTGTATTGAAATGTAATACTTTCCAATGGCCCAAGCAAATAATAAGAAGGAAGGATTATGGTAAGAAAAATGTCGTTGATATTTTTGGCATTCTTATTTTCGATAATCAAATTCATGACCAAAATCTCTTTTTTATAACTGTGCAGCTCCTTTTTATTTAACCGCGTTATGATTGTAAACATATCCGTATCTATAATCTCATATAATTCGGATTCCGTTAGCATATATTTCTTAATCAAATTTTCCAATACTATTGGTTTCAGTTTTTTCTTCGCGGATAATTCTTTCACCTTCTTGGAATCGGGTTCCACCGGTGCGGCACTTGAAGAATCTGCTAGCTTCTTTTCCCATTCTTTCTTATTTTTTTCAAATACTTCATAAATGTTATCGTTAATCAAGTTTTGAAGAGTTTCAAGCCCGTTTACCATATTTTCATTATTCGGAATTAATACCCACGATTTCGGTTTTTCAAAAGCTTCTTTTAATGAAAGATAGTTCCCTTTGGATAAAATGGTCTCGAGCTGCGGGAAATTTGATTGAATATATTCAAACGGTTTTATCGAAATCACGCGCATTTGAAGATCTTTTATATCCACCGTAGCAATAGCGGTGAGCATGAAACTCTTTTCCATGATTTATATACGGGGCGCAAATTTAAATAATTATACAAATGAAAATCTATCTGATCCGACACGGAGAAACCGATTACAACGAACAGCGTCGCATACAAGGTCGTGCTCCGGCAGTTCTAACGAGAAAAGGCATCCAACAAGCAATCGAAATCGCAGAAAAATTGGAGATTGAAAAACCTTCAATAATATTAACTTCGGAGATGCTTCGAGCAATTCAAACCGCCAAAATCATCTCGGAAAAACATCACATCGAAATGATTCCAGTTTTGGAATTAAATGCCCGAGATTTCGGAGATCTCACGGGAATTTCCTATCCTGAATTAAAAAATAAAAATCCGGACCTTTTCGATAAATTAAAAAAGAATAGAGACGAATTTATCGCACCTAACGGCGAATCCACAATACAAGTCGAAACACGAGTGAAAAATTTCATTCAAACGATTCCGCAATACAAGAATTTGTATAGATCAATAATCGTGGTAACGCATCGAGAGGTAATCCCAGTTTTCTTGAAATATATCGACACCGGGCTACAAAACATTCCGAGCCATCCTTACGAAGTAGCCAATTGCGCTGTTTTCACGTTTGATTTCTAAAAATGGATTTTATTTTTGTTGTTCTCTACCTAGTAGGTGTTCCGGTTGTTGTGTTTCATGAAATATTATATTTAACGAAATAAATTATATAAAATCGAAGTAATTATATTAACATGAACCCGAATAATCCAAATCGGTTGATTTTCGACACACAAACCCGAATCGGGTTAATTACGAAAATACGAACGGGCCAAGCGAACCCTTTTGCAATTTTGAATAACAATAATTAATTCGCTTGCGACTTTTATGTAGCACCTTTTTCGATTCCTCAATATCGAAAAACGAACATAAAACTTCGAAATTATTTTGTGGCAACCGCCGCTTTCACACAATTTCGCAACCTTTAATATTTCCACATAATTTTTCCCCTCAAGCGAATTCTAACTATTGAATTCAAGATTGAAAGGTCGTGAAAACAACAATGAGCAAACCGAAGTATCTTTATACTATCGAGGAAGTTAAGAAAGATATGAAAGCGATTGTTGGTGGAAAAGGTGCAAATTTGGGGGAGATGTATTCTCTGGGGATTCCCGTGCCTTATGCAATTATGATATCCACCAAAGCGTGCTTGGATTATTTTGAAAAAACAAATTTTCTCGAAGAATTAAAGCCGGAAGTTATGGAATATGTTCGTAACTTCGAAAAGAAAGTGGGAAAGAAGTTTGGTGACAAAGAAAATCCATTATTGGTCTCCGTTCGATCCGGTGCCGCAATTTCCATGCCGGGTATGATGGACACCATTTTGAATTTGGGTATAAATGATGAAATCGCAGAAGCATTAATCAAGAAAACCGGAAACGAACGATTCGTATTGGACTCATACAGAAGATTTATTCAAATGTTCGGAGACGTTGTAAAAGGCATTCCGCATGAAGAATTTGAAGAAATTTTAGCCGAGGAAAAACACAAAATCGGTCCAAACGCAAAAGATAACGATTTGAAACCGGAAAATTTACGAAATGTCATTTCCAATTATAAGAAATTATACAAGGAAAAAATAAAAGAAGAATTTCCTCAAGATCCTATTGTTCAATTATTCGGGGCTATCGAAGCGGTCTTTAAATCATGGAACAATCCGCGGGCACTCGTGTACCGAAAGATGAATAAGATCGGAAACATCGGAACCGCTGTCAATATCCAAATGATGGTCTTCGGAAACATGAACGATTTGTCCATGACCGGAGTCGCATTCACACGAGATCCCTCAACCGGTGAAAACGTAAAAATGGGTGAATACCTCGTCAATGCACAAGGTGAAGATGTGGTCGCGGGGATCCGAACTCCGAAGAAGATTGAAGAATTGCAAAAAGAACCCGGGCTCAAGCAAGTCTATGATGATTTAATGAAAGTAATGGAAAAACTTGAAAAACACTTCCGGGATATGCAAGATATCGAATTCACCGCAGAAAGCGGCAAATTATACATGCTCCAAACCAGAAATGGAAAAAGAACCGCAACCGCAATGGTTAAAGTGGCAGTCGATTTATTGAAAGAAGGACTTATCAACGAAGAAGAAGCACTCTTGAGAATTGATGCCGATCGATTATCCGAACTCTTGTTTAAACGCGTCGATCCGAAAGCCAAATATAAACTACTCACGAAAGGGTTGAATGCCTCTCCGGGAGCAGTCACCGGTGAAATTGTATTCACTGCAGATGAAGCAGTGGAATTGGCCGCTCAAGGAAAGAAAGTCATTTTAGTAAGACCGGAAACCAAACCCGATGATATCCACGGATTAAAAGCAGCACTCGGTGTTCTTACCGAAAGAGGTGGAAAAACTAGCCACGCTGCAGTGGTTGCTCGTGGAATGGGTAAACCCGCAGTCTGCGGGGCCGTCGGCATTAAAATCAACCTAAAAGAAGAAAAGATGTACTGTGTTGACAAAGACGAGAAAGAAATCGTGCTTAAGAAGGGTGACATCATCACCATCGATGGATTACAAGGGCTTGTCATCGAAGGCAAAGCACCTCTATTGGACCCCGAAATCGGACCTGAAATGGCAAAAATACTCGAAATCGCAGACAAAAAGAGAAAACTCGGAGTACGATCCAACGCCGATACCCCAGAAGACGCACGAAATTCAATCAAATTCGGTGCTGAAGGTATTGGTCTCTGCAGAACCGAACACATGTTCATGGCAGCGGAGCGATTACCGATTGTTCAACAAATGATCATGGCCAAGACCAAAGAAGAACGAATTAAAGCCTTGGACAAAATCGAAGTCATGCAAGAAACCGACTTCTATGAAATGTTTAAGATCATGGAAAACAAACCGGTTACCATTCGACTTTTGGATCCGCCATTACACGAATTCCTCCCAGAATGGGATCATGTCCTTTCTGAAGTCGCAGTCCTCAGATACAGAAAATCTAAAGGCGAAGCCGTAGATAAAGAATTAGAAGAAAAAGAGAAATTACTCACATTATTATCTACACTCAAAGAAGCGAACCCGATGATGGGTCTTCGAGGTTGCAGGCTTGGATTGAAATGGCCAGAAATCAACGAAATGCAAGTCCGGGCCATCTTTAAAGCCGCTACCAGACTCAAGAAAGAAGGACACAATGTCATTCCGGAAATCATGATTCCTCTGATTGTCCACATCAACGAATTGAGAGAAGCGAAAAGAATCCTTGTCAAAGTCGCAAAAGAAGTCATCGAAAAGGCGGGCGTGCAAATTGAATACAAATTCGGAACCATGATTGAAGTCCCGCGAGCGGCATTGACCGCCGGCGAAATTGCCGAAGAAGCAGAATTCTTCTCATTCGGAACCAACGACTTGACTCAAATGACCTTCGGATTCTCGCGAGATGATGCAGAAAACAAATTCCTCGCAGAATATCTCGAACAAGGCATTCTCAAAGTCAACCCGTTCCAAGAATTGGACAGAAACGGCCCGGGTAAATTATTATCCATGGCAGTAAAAGATGGCCGAGCCACCAGAGCAAATCTCAAATGCGGGATCTGCGGAGAACACGGAGGCGACCCGAACTCAATCGAATGGTGCCACATGAACAAACTGAACTATGTTTCATGCAGTCCGTTCCGATTAATCATCGCCCGGGTGGCCGCGGGTATTGCCGCAATTAAAGAAGCCAAAGGCGAGATTAAAATGGTTCTTTAAACGGATTCGTTCCGTTTCATTTTTTTCTCTAAATTCCTAGTGCAATTTCGTTTCGTTTTTCAGTAGTTTTCGTGTGGATTGTTCAATTCTGATGCGAAATTCGCAAGCTGGATGAAATCATTCCTTGGATTCCAAAAAAAGTCAAAAATGGACGAGGCACAATATTCATTTGGATTGAAAAATTTTGTAGCCTAATTCTCAAGATGGTTGAAACTCTTGATTGGATTCGAAAAAAGAGTCAAAAATGAACAATATCAAAGACTCATCGAGACTTGGTCAATTGAAGTGGTTCGATCGATGATATTAATAATCTATTTTGGGTTCTTTGTTAATAAAATGATTCAAAACCACGAAAAGAAAAAGAATTCTAAATTAATCCACCAATAATTCGCTTAAATCGATGGTTTCTGAAGCCAGATCGAATTGCCGGCCATCATCAATGATCTCGTGTGGAATTTCCACAGAACGAACATCCTCTCCCTTAAATTGATACGATAATATCGCATATACCTTCTCATGAATGTTATATGTGGATCCGTAGCAATATTTAATGAGCTCACCCTTCGAATTCTTGATGTAATTTGTCGTCTCGTAAAACACGGTCATCTGGTTCCCTCGATCCGTGCCCGAAAAGAATACGTCGAAATCCGCATGGGAATGGCCCCAGCCCAAAATCTTTATTTTATGTTCTTGAATGAATTTCGCGATTTTCAGAATCCCGCGAGCGGACACCGAAACGTACCCGTGAGACACCGATTGTTCCGGAATCAAAATATCCTTTACGTAGGTCTCGCCGACGAGCAACCAATATGACTCCACCGCAGATCTCTTCACTTTAAAAGCTTGGCGGAGCGTATACATCATTTTATCAAAAGCATATCGGCTGATCTTTAGCGTTTTTAACTCCTCAAGCTCCATATTACGGAAATGCCACAAAATTTCGCTATGAGTGGCAGATGCGCTTGTTTGTTTATCATTTTCTGCGAGAAGCTCTTCTATTGAGTTCGCGACGATAACCATACTCGTTAAAATTACCAATCGGAAAAAAAGATTTTGGTTTTATTGGAAGATTTGGCAAATCCAGTAATTCTGTAGAACCACAATCCGAACTCGTGCAAATATAATCATCGAAAAAAAGGCGTTCGCGATGAATCTAAGTGTAAGACTCCCATTCCTCTTTTGAAACTTTGATTGAAGAATCGCCGCCTTGCAGCGAAACATTGCAATATTTTACAATCACTAATTTAATGAACGAAACAAATTCATACAATTGGTGGTTCTCATCTAATAAAAAATCAACCTTAAACAACCAGCATCTCACAACCGGGTTTGCTTCCAATAACAGCCCTATTTTTATCCGAGAATTCTTTAAACTTGAAATGGGATAATACATCAACCGGATCTCTTTCAATTGCGAATACTCATAAGCCACGCCATCGAACGCTATTTTGTGTTCTTTTTTGTCGATAAAAATACTGAAGTTCATGGGCTTTTGCGAATTATCATATGGATTTTTTAGGAATATTCGTGTTGTTGCCGCGGCCACTATTCCAACTATTCCCACTACAAGAATCGAATTCAAGATGGCCTTCAAATTTACAAAGCCTCCAACCAAAAAATTCAATATAAAAACTAACCCGGCAATCATAAAGAAAGTTTGCAGATCTCCAAGATTTCTCGCCCGATTGAAGTTTTTAAATTCTTCGCTCGGGTCATACGAGATTAAAATGTGCTCTTCCGATTCTTCTATCGTTAATTTGTTAACGAGAGTGTTTAAAATCGGCAGATTTTGCTTTCTCAACTCAAAAAAATTGCGCTCTATAATTGTCATTTCGGAACCAAAAGAAAATAAAAATTGTGGTTGGGGCAATCATCGATGAAAAATGCTTTCGGAACGAAAAGTGTTCATATAATCATCCAAACTCCGGAATTGGGTGTCTATCTCATGAATCGTCACATGATTTGGCAAGTTTCATTGGATGTATGAAATGAAAAAACGAATAGATGGTGGGTTGAATCCATGAAATAGAACGACGATGCGAGGAACGGGCTGTCAGTTAATTGAATTCTGTCTTTTTTAAATTCGGGAAAATGGTGCTCTGAAAATCGCTTTGAAAAAGAATTGTATCTTTTCTTCGATTTTCCCCATTATCGTTTCGGATTCCCCTCCGCCCGCTTCTATCGTGAGCGTTCCTCCCGTGATCGTTGGTTTGAACTGAAGCAGACAAACCGTCTTTTGCTTTCCCACTCCCGTTTGCCACACCGCCCCCAGATTATTGATCAAGGCGGGCTTCCCGAATTCAAATGCAAATGAATTCAAGATATATGAAGCGATGCTGATTGTGGGGCCTTTAAACTCGTATTTCCTAACAATGGGCGCGCTTTTCAAGACCGTTTCGATTTCGGCCGGTAACTTTGGAATCGGAGAATGAAGAACAATCGAAAAAGCATACGTATTTTCTTCTACTTTGAAGCATTTGCGCTCCTCCACATAGTAATTGAAAAGTTTAAGTAAATCAGCCCGGGTATAACGCCAATTCTGAATTGCATTGATGTTGAGAATTCCGTTGCTTTTAGCGGTAATTTCGATACATTGTGCCGTAATTTTTCCGATGTATTCAGGTTCCATCAGTATATACGTGCCTTTCGAACTGATGACCAAGGCTTCTTGTGTCGCATAATGCTGAATCATGCTTTTCAATTCCAAATCATCTGCCTTTGGGATATATAACTTCAATTGTTGGATAAGTTCGTCGAATTCATAGATAGGCACCCGATTTCGTAAGGCTTTCAAGATCGAGCTTACGGAATGCAATTTATTCGGATCGAGTTCTTGAACTGGGATCGCCCAATCAACCATACCCACAATCAGTTCCAACAGTTCTTTCAAATTGTATCCGGTTTTCGCCGAGGTTTCTATGTAGCGACGGTTCAGTTCATGTTCGGCGATGAATGCGGAGATTTTTTCTTTCGGGATTGCGGATCCCCCAACATCAACCTTGTTGCCTACCAATATCACATTATTGAATGCGGGTTCTTTCAGATGATTGATTATTTCGATCCAATAGGATAGACTGTCGAATGTTTCGGACCGGGTGATATCGAACACCAAAATCACCGCAGATGCATCGCGAATAAATAATTCGTTGATGGTTCGATAATTAAATTGTCCGCCCAAATCCCAAAAACAGATCTGCGTGTCAAAATTCGTGTTGGGAACTTTCACGCGCTTATAATACTTTTCGACACCGATTGTTGAGCCTTGCACTGGCGAGTACTGATTATCCGTCATCGAAAGAATTAAATGCGTTTTACCAACACTCGAATCGCCGAGAACCACCACCTTGGAAAACACCGATGTGCGTATTTTCGCTTGAGGTAATTTCGGTATCGGAATCTCAATGTTCGGCTGAAAATTGATTGTGTAAATACCAAAATCGATGACATCGGGCTGAATCTTCATGGACACATCTATTTTCGCAATCGGCGTATTTGAGACATCAACTACTGTTCCGGATTTCAAGATCGCTTCTTTAAACGTTTTCAGATTAAATGAATTGGGTTCTTTCGCGCTGGACACAACGGCGGCATATTTTTGTTTTGCAAAATCGATCACTTTTTGCATCTTTTCGTGAATTGAAGCATACATCGTTGCGTAAAATTCCACCATTTTGCGATATCTATAATCGGTTTCTATCTTGGTTTTCAGAGTCCCGAGTTTATTATCGAGCTCGACCAGTGCTTGCACGCTTTCAAAGAACGTCTCTTCTTTCATTTTTTGGATTATCTCCGATGCCAATCGGTCCAATTCCTTCATTTCCATAGCCGGATTTAGAATATTGATAATTTTCTTTAAGCTCTTGGTGCCTTTTTTAACTTTCAAATACGCTTTTCTGATGTTCTTATCGAATTCGGGTTCCAGCGGATGATAGCGAAGAAGAATTCCGAAATCGAACAGCTCCCTCCGAAACGCAAAGAAGTCTTCTTTAAGCCTTGCAAAGTCGAGTTTCTCTATTCTGTTCAAAAATTCGTTATATCTTTGCTCCAAAACTTTGTAATTATACAGAATATCGATTTTTAACTTGATTTCCTCGATTGCTTCGATTTTCGCTAAAAGTTCCTTGAATTTTTGATGCATCTCCTCGTGCTTGCCTTGAGTTTCATTCACATATTTTTTACATTCATTTAGCATCGAATGATACGAACCATACCACTGCTTCCGGGCATCGGATTTCAGTTCACATCCCTGTGTTGACAATTGTTCCGAAAGCATCTTGAATTTTTGGAAGAGAACATCGTAGCCGTGGATTTTGGAATAGAATCCATAAAGATCTTCATATTTCTCCAACAACATATCCAATCTCTTTATCTGATCCATATTATTAACCCGCTGGGCTGCTTGTTTCCATGATCGGAGCAATTCCAAAATTTCGGAAACCTGTTTTATGATAGCGTCGGTTTGCATTCCTTTCACTAACACCTCCAAATACCCGCTTAGCGAATTATACTTAGCCGTATTCAAGATATTCAGTAAATCGAATCCGATCTGAAGATTTTTGTCTTGTTCAATGGTTGCTTTTTGCCTCAAATCGCTAAACCCCAACTTTTCAAACATATCCTTCAATTTATTATGTAATGCATCGATTTTCACCGAAAGTTCATAAGCCTCTTCATATCGCTCGGAAGCGATTCGCGAATCCATGGCTTTCTGCAATTTACCGATAAGATCTGCCGCTTCTTCGGGCGTTTTAACCTTTTTCTTCGATAATAGATCGTTCAAAATAAAAGAAGGCAGCTCTTCGATGGGGGTTCCTGTGGTTTTGTTGGTTCCGGTGGTTCCAGTTTGTTTCTGACCCTTTTGGCTTTCGGGCTCTGCATTCTTGTTTTTTTCCGATTCATGGTCGGTTTGCTTTGCTTTCTCTTTCTTTTGTTTTTCGGCTTTAAATTTCTTCAACCGCATCTCGTACTCGTACTCCATCTTTCGTGCTATGAGATAGAAATAAAAACAAAGCCCAAACCCGTAAAGTGAGATTACACCGAAATAAAAAGGAAAAGGCTCGCATAAAATAAGCAGTTGGATAAAAATCCCTGCAGTGAGTATAATGAAAGACCGAAATGCGTATAATACAATAAAAGAGAGTGGATTTGGCATTAATTCAATTCCCACATCTATGAAAAATATAACAATTATCGACGAAAATATTAATCCCAGCCAGCCTATTTGATACTTGTAACTATATGCGACGGTTTTTGAAAAAATTGCTAATGCTATTGGAGAAAACATTACTATCGCAGATATGGTAATCGCAAAAAGTATCTTTACATCCGTTTTCGAATAGTATTTCATCCTATTGTTTTCGTCTTTAACGGTAAAGGTGCGATCCACGATTTCCTCAAAGATCAAACCCCAAAGTGTGGGTTCACCGGCCCGAAAATCTCTTGCCGGTTTGCCTTCAAGGGATTTTAGATACACTCGATAGAGAAACAAATAGATGAAAAAGGGAACGACCGTAATAAGTATATATTGAAGTGAAACACTCCGAGTGTCCAAAAGGGAGTACGGGATTCTCGGGTCTTCAATCGTAATCGGATACAAATCCACCGCACCCACATACGTGTTGATTTTGTAGGGTTCGCGATACGGTTCGCCGTAATAATTGCCAACCACATCGCGATGAAATGTGTTATTACGCGAATCATTTGAGCAAAAAACGGCGTCTTTTATCGGTTTGAAATAATTTCCTTGAATCAAATTGTTGGAAGACCCGGTATCCAGCGAAAGTTCAGCGGATCCGAAATTGTAAAAAATCAAATTACTGCGCAATTCGCTGCGTGTCATGGCATTACACTTCACGCCGATATCGAAATTGATTCCTATGACATTATTTTTTAATGATATCTCGGACGAATCTCGAATATAGATTCCTAAACTGTTCCCGCTCATGGAATTTCCGAAAACCGTTATGTTCTGAGATCTGACCAGTTCGATGGCCGACCGGAACTTCGTGAACGTGCAGTTTTCGATCCTCACATTTTGCGAGTCTACAATGGACATTCCAATCTGATTGTTGTTATTTATCCCTTCAAAACGGCAATTCCTAATTATAATAAATGATGTTACCATGTAAATCGAGATAAACGTGTCCGCGCGGCCGTAAAACAACGCATTTTCAAGGATATATGGGTCTGATTCCGTTCCGCTTCCCCTAATGCCGGAAATGGCGGGAATCCATCCGCTAAACCTCATGCTTTCGTTAGATGGCGGAGCATCGGAAGGTATCGGAGGAACGTAGCGATCGATGAAATCATTGAGCTTCGATTCGATTCGGGTAAACGAGTAAATACTAATTGATAAAAAGAGTAATGAAATAAGCAGAAATGAATATTTTCCCATTTTGTATTTATTCATATCTTCGCATAATTCGATTCCGTTTAAAAAATTGCGCGCGTTATTATCTACATTTTCGTCAATTCCAAATGTAGAATATCGAGAAGCAGAGCTAAGTCCGGCAATTTGAATTAGAGAAGTATACGCCCCGATTCATAACGATTAGGAAAAGAATGAGGGACTTTATCCACTCAACCAAAGAGCCGTCGGTGAATCTATCCCTCGCTTAATTATGAATAATAATTCAAAATCCAAACTCTTAAATAACGCAAAAACCTCTTTGAGTACGTATCTAGGTGATTAAATAAAATGAGCACTAAAAAAGTAGCATTCCCTTCTACGGAAGAAGGCTTGAATAAGCCCATATGCGGACACTTCGGTCATGCGTCAATGTTCACGGTGGTGGAATACGATGAAGCGACCAAGCAGATAATTAAAACCGAAGCGGTAAAGAACCCTCCGCACGAACAAGGCGGATGCATGAGGCCGGTGATGATCCTCAAAAATTACGGCGTAGATGCAATCGTACTAACGGGCATCGGCCAGAGACCCTATATGGGGTTTCTCCAACAAGGCGTTAAGGTTTATCGCGGAATAGAAGGCACGATCGCGCAAAATTTCGAGGCGTATATAAATAACAAACTGAATTCACCTTCGGGTGCATTGTGCAATCATTAATCACGTTTTTTTCAAATTTTCATTTCTTTTCATTTCCAAAGAAAACTATTGAGGTGTTTTAATTATGAGCAAAAAGATAGCGATTCCGTCGGATAATGATCTCGGTCTTAGCGCCGGCGTGGATCGGCATTTCGGAAGATGCAAATATTTCACCATTATCACGCTGTCGGATGCTGATGGATCGGTTGAAAATGTTAAAATACTTCCGAATCCCGGTGCGGAGGCATCTTCGGGAGCGGGCCCGTTAGCCGCGCAGACCATAGCAAACGAGCATGTGCAAATCCTTGCCGGGGGAGATTATGGGCCCAATGCATATACCGTTTTGAAAAAAATCGGTATAGAACTCTACGGATATCCTTCCGACAAGCAATCTCTTAAGGTTCAAGAGCTTCTCGAATTGATAAAAGCAAAGAAAATTGCGCCCTATAAAATTTAACGCGGTGACCCGAATGCAAAAACCAAGCAAAAGTGTTCCTACGATCGTGGTGTCCGGTGGAAAAGGCGGCACCGGCAAATCGTTAATCGCATCCAATCTCGCAGTGCTGTTCAAACTCAGCGGCAAAAGGGTACTTTTGGTGGATGGAGATGTCGAAAATCCGAATCTCGAACTGCTTCTTGGCCTAACCAGTGCATCGGTGGCTCGAGAAACCGTGCCCGTATATATTTTTCAACCGATCTTTGATGCGGAAACATGTACGAAATGCGGTCGCTGTCGAGATAATTGTTACAAACATGCGATCATGCAGTTTGGCGACTCGATGCCCGAATTGATGGAACATCTTTGCTCGGGGTGCATGACATGCATGAAAATTTGCCCATCGAATGCAATTAAAAAAGGACGCAGAGAGATCGGCCGAATTCATTTCGTCAAGCAAGCTATGGAAAATATTGACCTTCTGATCGGTGAACTCACGCCCGAAGAAGCCATGAGCGTCTCGGTGGTATCGGCTCTGCTGAAACGGGTTAATGTATTAATTACCGAAAGCGAGTATGATATTATTGTTGTAGATAGTCCGCCCGGTGCCCATTGCGATGTCGAGATGCTTTTGGAGAAAGCCGACCTTGTTATCGGCGTCACCGAGCCCACACCGTTCGGGGAACATGATTTGGGAAGAATTCTCGAACTCCTTAAGATGATCGGAACCCGAAGCGCGGTGATCGTGAATCGCGCGACCATTTCCGAATATAAGACCCCCATACAGCAGTTACTCGAAGCATATAGGGTGCCTATTTTGGGAGAAATTCCTTTGGATAGCAAGATCGTGGAAAATTATGCTAAAGGCGTGCCATTTGTGTTGGATAAACGGGATTTCCCCGCAAAAAACATCCTAATACATATTTTTACGAAAATCTTAACTTTATTGATGGAGGCTGGCGATAATGAATCAATCGGTCGCCGACAAACATGCAGATGCTAATACCGCTAAGATGCAGGAAACAAACGCAAACACCCTTGCAGATACTCAGCGTTCCAAAACATTCAAAATCGGGATATTCTCCGGCAAGGGCGGAGTCGGAAAAACCACCATCTGCGCTTCTTTGGCCATTCTGTTGAAAGAACAAGGGATATCGGTGCTTCTGGCCGATACCGATGTGGATGCCCCGAATCTCGCCTTGCTGTTCAAACGTCGATCTTTAGTCGAAAAATATACCTTCAAAACCACGGAAAAAGCATCCCATATCATTGAAAAGTGCCGGTATTGTAAACTATGCATCTATCAAGCCTTCTGTCCCTACGATGCGATTTCATGGGATGCCGACAACGGAATTCCCGTGATCGATCAGATTAAGTGCGAAGGTTGTAGGGCTTGCGCGTTGCTTTGTCCGTTTGGTGCCTTTAAGATCTCGGGCATCGACAGCGGGATCGTGCAATATTTTGAAGCGGAACCAAATTTGCCGCTGATTGCGGGCGAAACCATTTTAGGTGCACAATCCTCGGGTAAATTGGTCACGGAATTGAAGAAGGTAGCGGAAAAAGTGGCACAGCAAAGAAAAATTTCACTTCTTCTGCAAGATGGGCCTCCGGGTATCGGATGTCCCGTGATCGCCGCAACGGGAGGTCTCGATTTGGTAATCGTGATAATGGAACCGACCAAACCCTCTCTTCATGATGCGGATCGCTATTTCCAAATTCCCAAGCGTTTCGGCATCCCGATGACCGCGATCATCAACAAAGCGGATATCAATCCCGAAGGTACCGAAAAAATTAAAGAATATCTTCGAAAAAATTCGATAGAGCTGTTGGGGGAAATCCCGCTGGACGAAATGTGGCCGCTCAGCGTTGCCTCCGCGCAACCCATGATTCGCTTTGATTCGGCAGCTCCCGCTTCCCGTGAATTAAAGAAGATTGCTGGGATCCTTAAAGAAAAATTAAAATATTAAGGCCTATAAGGGTTTTCAATTTCATGATATACCTTTTTTCCTTCTTTTAAGCAAAATGTTTCACCATGGTCTGAAATTTATTCCATAATTTGATTGATCTGCCGAAAAACCTTAAAAATCGAAAAATAATTAGATCTTAATAAAAGATATTCGAAAAAAGCCGCTTGAGTTCAAAATACCTCTTTATTTGCTCTGCTCTTGCCTTAGGTTCAACGTTCGATTTTCTCCACCTTCAAAAAATAGCTGAATTTGGTTGAATCTTGCTGAATTCGAATATGTGGTGATTCTTTGAGAACTTTCATCACGAATTCGATCGGCACCTGTTTTTCGGTGTGATTTTCTATCGAAATATTCCAAAGCGACCAACTATAATAACAATAATCAAAAATTAAAACGAAAATAACATTCATGTTAATAAGATCCAGTTTCCCATTGATTATTTAGTCCAATCGAACCGATCCTTGCAGATTAAAGCCAAATGGACTTGAAATTTCTTCATAACAAGGGGAAAAATACAGATTTTAAAAAACTAAACATATTTTTACAAAATTCTACAACAACTTACCAATTACTCTTAATTTACTTGCCAATTGCACTTAAATTACTTAATATCGAGGTCGTCGTTCTGCGCGCGGCGCTTTTTCGGTCACCGAAACGTTTTGCGCTTCTAAACCTTTAGCTCCTTGCTTCACTTCGAAAGTTACTTTATCATTGTCGTTCAAACTGGCGAATTCGCCTTCATTTACGTTGATTGCGGAAAAATGAACAAAGATATCTTTATCTCCTTGATCCGGAGTAATGAATCCAAATCCTTTTCTGCTATTGAACCATTTGACACTACCTGTTTGCATAGATTTCAACTCACTCGGCATTTTCTGTCCGAGGTGAGTAAACAAATATCACATCCTTTAAAGATTTACCGAAAAAATTGAAATCATGTGCAAAAACCGGTCCTTTCATGAAATTTTTACGCGATTTCCGCGCTTATGAAGTCATTTCAATAACGATCGATATCCGAAATTCATATATATCGCACAAAAATATACGATTTTTAAAAACTCGCAGATCCCGAGCGAAATACGAACTAAAAAAATTCACGAAAAAATCAAACGTAATTTTTCAGATTTGAATTCGCTTCAGCGCCCTCAACTCAAATGCACTCGCTCGAGCCTTTGTTTTTATCCATATATATATATTTATTTATGGACTGGGGGGATTTGCACCGTGGTATTTGCAGATGTATTTAAAATCGCATGATCTTTGACAATTGTTGCCGCAATTCGACGGATAGGTTTGATTTTTAATGTTTCGGATGATATTTTCCGTTTCTTGAAGTGTAGCTTGTTTAGCAGACTCCGAAAGGTCGACTCTTACGTTTCTACTTTCTTTCAAAAAGCCGAGATCGGCCTCCGAGACTTTCAAGCCCATCTTTTCCAAGGCGATCGAATACAATTGCAACTGCATCTCGTAGGTTTGCATCCGCAGTTGTTCGGCATCGGAAGCATTCACATCCGGCATGGTGGTTTTGTAATCCCGTACCCGCACGGTCGGGTCGTTTGAATTTCCGCTGTCCATGATTACGTCCGCAATCCCTTTCAAAATCGATCTGTTTTCCAAGAACTCCAATCGTGCTTCCACCGAATTCATGTTGTTCAGCTCCTTACCAAATGTGGAAATATAGCGCTCAAGGATTTTTCGTGCCGCATTTTGCATTATTTTGTTCACACCGTCTCCCAAATACGGCAAAATGAAGTTATAATTTATGGTTTGCTCCAATTCTCTCTTCATTGCCGCCGAATCGGTGAGGTCTAATCCTTGCTCGGTTTTCTTCACCAAAACACGCAAACAATGATGAAGGGAATGCCCGAATCCTAACAATCGTCGAAGAATCGGCGAAAATCCCCATACATTGTTGAATAAATAATGAATCGGACACTGCTTATAATGCAAGATATCGGAGATCGAATATTCTTCGAATTCCTCCCCGCTATCGCGTGTGAATTCCGTAAGGGGTGGTAAAACAGAACGAATATCCGTGCTCGGCTCTAAATTAAGAAGGTATTGGGTTGCTTCAAGGTCCTTAAGCATGGTTTCCAAAAATTGGCTGGGTTTATTACTCCTATTTGAAGCCTCATCCGGAATGGCTCTGCTCAACATCAAAACGTTCTTGGCTCGGGTCATTGCCACGTAGAACAAGCGGGCCTCATCTTCAATTTTTGATTTATAACGTTCAATATCATACAGCGGTTGTTCGCCCTCAACGGGTGAAATATAATTCGTATCTCTTTTACCAACGGTCGGGAATGTGTTCCTTATTAGCCAAGGGATAAATACGATCGGCCATTCCAAACCCTTCGCTTGATGAACCGTGAATATTTGAATCGCATCGATATACCTCAAATCTTCCCCTTGACTTTCCTCGAAGAGGTCTTGATTACCCTCCAGAAAATAACATAAATCTTTAATTTTGCTATCCAAATAAAATGGACTCCCGCCCCGTTTGTTTGTGAACTCAAAGGTAGTCAAAATTTCGCTAAATCGACCGATGTTGGCCAGCATTGTGGAATGTAATGAATTCTGATAATCCATCGCTTTGATATTCAAACGACCCAACAAATCATTCAACATCTTCACAAAAGTAGGGCCTTCCAAATAATCCGCAAAATTCATAATTCGAGTTGCTGTTGCCGGAACACTCGTTACATTCTGACCGCTTAAATCCGTATCCGATTTATCCATAATATCGGTCCCATCGACTAAGGTTTGCTCTATCACCGGAGGAGAAGCGGGGTTTTCGAGCTCCTTTTTCTGATCTTCAATTTTAGGGTACACGCGTGTGAATTCATTTATCCAATATTGTTTCCATTCTTTCAAGATATCGATTATCTGTTGTTCCGTGAAATTCGTATTAAAACCCGCCTCTTGACAAGCCGCCAACCACTCATGCGCACCGATTTCAACAAGCGCATCACCTTCAATCTTTTTCTCATCAACACCCCAAAACCCTTTTTCGTGTAGCCATGCAAAAAACTTCACCAAGGCTTGAATCTCAATTCGACGGAACAATCCCACTTTGCCGCCCAAAACGTAGGGAATCCCCGCTTCTTTACAAGCGTTGATAAGATAACCCGCTGATTTTTTCACACTGCGATAGAGAACCGCGATGTCGCGATATTGAATATTTCCGGTAGAGACTAAATGCTGAATCTGTTCGACAATCCATTTCGCTTCCTCTTCGTAAGAGCTAAAAGAAAGCACGCCAATAACGCCATTGTTCGAAGTTCGCATGGGCGTGGATTGCAAAGATGGATTATTTATATAGAATAAATCAGAAAACCGGTTGGAAAGTTTAACAATATTATTTAAACTGCGCCAATTTTCAGGGATATAAAAGGTTTCAACATCCTTGTTCGGATACATTGTATTGAATTCCAGAAAAGACTTCAAACTCGAACCGCGCCAATGATAAATCGACTGTTTCGGATCCCCCACCACAAAAATTTCGGTCTGCTTATTCATCGAAGGAATATCCTCACCCAATAATTGCACCAAATGGACCTGTGCTTTATTCACATCTTGATATTCATCGACAAACAAATATTTCAAATCTTTCACGGGCGTTCTATCCGTTTCCAATTTTGCAATCGCTTCCTTGATCAATTGACCAAAGGTAAGCACCCGATCCTTATTGAAATACGATTCCAATATGTCAACTTTTTCTATAAATTTCGGCCGAACTTGAGCAACCGCTTGTTTATTGAGCTCTTCATCATACAAGATTTCGTAGGATTGAAGGAACTTTTTCGGTCGATCTTGGCTCCGAATATTGACTTTGTAATCCCGCAAAAATGATTCGGATTTGAAGAAAAATCGTAAATCTTCTGCGTATTTCCTCACATAGACGATTTGCGACACCTCATCAAGCATATCCCAATTCCCAAAATTGTAATGGTCCTTCAGCAATTGCAAACAATAGGCATGAATCGTACCGATATACATCTTGCCCAAAGAATTTAAAATGTCAATTTCGCCCATTTGCTGAATGCGCTGATAAATACGGGTTTTAAGCGACTGCGCCGCCTTTTCCGTGAACGTAAACGCCACGATTTCCTCGGGGGTCGCTTTTTTCAACAGCAGAAGGTTGATGATTCGCATGGTCAATGTCTCGGTTTTACCGGAACCGGCACCTGCAATCACCCGGATATTCTTCCCGTTCCCTTCAAATTCCACAATTCTCTTCACATGATCAGAATATTGAGAATATTTCGGATAGTTCGCCAATTTATTAGCTAAAATTCTACAACACCTCTCTGTATTGAATTTGTTTCTCATAAAAGGTATTACCGTTGGGTTTATAAATTCATGCAATTTAGCGATTGAGTTGATACGGTTTTGAAAAATAAGGTTAAACACGCCGGCTCACTTGAAATGAAGTTGATTGTGGGTCGTTGGGAGATAAAAAACCCGCATCTTACAATACATAAAAAATTCCATAAAAAATTCCAAAAAAAAAACGAAAACGAAAATAACAAACTACACAGTAAATGGGCCATTAAAAACTGTGCCATCTCATTCTACGAATCATTTGATCGGAGAACGACTGATTTGGATCCATAAATGCTTCCCACGGGATACTATCTACGATTCTGGAAAGCATATGTTGAATATTTTCAAATCTTTCTCTACGCAGCCGCACAAAGGCTCGAATATAATTCAATACAAAACCGCTTGGTCCGACGATATCCGATTTTGATACCACTTCATTGAATTCATGTTCGTCGAACGAGAGAAATGCGAACAGCGCGGCCAAGATGGAGATCACTATGCGTTCTTCGTTTGGAATTCTGCGCGATTTCGGTGTGAAATGTTTTGTACACAACCTTGAAGAGAGAGAATAATAGAGCGCGGCCTCGATTGCATGGATTCGCTTAACAAATAACACGTTTGCATCATACACTTTTTTATCCATGCTTGGATCATAATTCCGGATATATATTTCCGGGAATTCGAACCGATCCGATTTACCGAACAACATGTCGTGCCAAAAGATACTAAAATCTAAATACCCGCATGAAAACGTGGTTTCTAAGTGCTCTATGAAACCCAGCTCCCTAAAAGGCCTATAAAGATTCAATTTATCCAATAGATAACCAATCAATCTGGAATTGTCGCATGGCTCATCCTTCGAAGATGAATGTCGATCTCGAAAGTTATCAGAAAACGCGATTTCGGTATCTCTGGTGCCAGCAATCAGCGAAATTCCTTTTGTATTCAAATACTGGAGCACCGATTCTCCTGTTAAATTCATATCCTCACAGCGTTTCCCTTTCAAGAAGAAGTCGATGAAACACCGCTTTTGATTCACCGATGAAAAGTTCTTCCAATAGAATTCTTTATTCGATTTTGGGGGCCGGCCGACGAATGGTTTGTTGGATTCCTTTGCGCTCTCTTCCTCATCCTCATCCTCATCCTCATCCTCATCCTCATCCTCATTAAGATTAGGATCTCTCCCCTTACGAGATTGTGCTCTTCTTATATCTTTCTTGATTATTGTCCCGAAATCATCCATTTTTTTAGTCAATTCTCCACCAGTCTCTTGCACGGTGAATATCTTCCCTCCGAAATTGGATGCCAATTGCTCCAAATCCTTATTTGGCGCACCGATAGAAACACCGTAGATGATCAGTTCGATCTTTTTATCCTTGGCATAATCGATGAGCGGTTGAAGGCCGGCACTATCATTTGGAAAGCGTTTCGATTGATTATCTTCACCGTCGGTTATCAGAAAGACAATGTATTGATTGGCCGGATTCTTTTGAGAATCATCGTAAAACAGATCGATTGCTAAGCCCGTGGCATCCCAGACCGCAGTTTGCCCATCCGCGTGCAGAGAATACAGCGCTGATTGGAATTCTTTTTCTGTGGATGCCTCGGAAACATCGGATAGCGGAAGATCCAAACGAGTGGTCGTATCGAATGAGATGATACCCGAATAGATGGTGTTCCGCTTGGCGATTTTTTTGAGGTGAACTTTATAGAAATTCATCGCCGCCTCCTTTAGCTCCTCCAATTTGTTCCCTGCCATACTTCCTGAGCGATCGAGCAAAAAGAAGAAGCACGAGGAATTATTATTAATTGTACTCATATTTATTGCCTCCAACAATTTTATCCATATCCTCTTTTTAAACCTTTCTTCATATAAAAACGTTGAAAAAACGTTGAAAAAACGATTGTGAATTTATCCAAGATCCAAATTGGTAAATTGAAAACGCAAAAAAAAGGTTCGGTGGACAGATTTACCCACGTTCTGTTCAAAGCATTGATATTCGATGAAAAAGCCTCCATATCCATAATTTTTTTATGGTTCTCGTATAACCGTAAAAAAGAAGGGAAGAAGATAAAAAGCGGGTCTCCATTTCAAATTTTATTGAGAATGATGTCCGCCAACCGCTTTCCGGAAAGCAGCATTCCGCCAAAGATGGGACCCATTCTCGGCGTTCCATAGGTCCCGGCGCATGCCATTCCCATCACCCACAACCCGGGGAATACTTCTCCCGTATTTTCCACCACATATCGTTCCGCTTTCTCGGCCCACATTCCTTGCTCGCCTACCATCCCTCCGGTCTTGGTATTCAATTTGACATTTTCTTTCTTCAGCAGTTTGTTCACGACCGAAGCATCATGGCCGGTCGCGTCGACCGTATATTTCGCCCGTACGGTCAACGGATCGATTAAAAGGTTCGTCATTTGCGTGGTCGCCCAGTTGATCACGAACCCTTGCACTCGATTATTCTGAAAATAAATGTCCTCTACCGACATCAAATTGAAAATTTTGGCTCCGGCTTGAATGGCTTTGAAAGCCAAGCCCGTCGCGCATTCGACCGCATCTGAGGTGAAATACTGATCTTTGTAATGATGGGTGCGGATGCCAAATTCTTCCAAGATCGATTTTGCTTCTTGCTGAAATACGATATGGTTGAACATCATTCCGCCCGCCCACATTCCTCCGCCGATACTTAGTCTACGCTCGAAAATCGCCACCTTTTTATTTGCTTTTGCAAGGTAGTATGCCGCCACGAGGCCCGAAGGTCCGGCTCCGGCTATCGCCACGTCCAATTCTAAATTTTCGGTCAAATCTTTATAATAGCGGTCGATAATCGCCCTTGAAATCACAATATCATCCAGTTGCATGTTCATCTTTTCAAAAAAGTCCAGCATGATTTTAAAAATTGTGGCCGATTATCTTCATTTTTCAAAAAAAAAACAGCGTGGGAAAGGGCATTTCCCAAAAAATATCCCTGCCTAATTCCGAACGTGAATGCGAGGGTTCATCTGCCTTAATTTTTATCGATACCCTTCAAGTTTCCGAATCGATCCGTCTTCCATTCATATCGCGCTTTAGATTTGGGTTTCGGTTGATCTGAATAAGACGGAGAAGAACTCTTTCCTAGCCCCTCTTTGATCCTTTCATCCATGGATTTTTCTGAACCTTGGACGGAATAATGCGACGCTAACCACCCAATACAACCAACAATTATCATCATCCCTATCACAACACCAATATTCGACTTCAATTTGTCGATACTAAATCCGGTCCCCGGCGCACTAACAACAACAGTAATCGAAACATTCGTATTATTTTTATTATGCACAAGTAAAATTGGAATATCCCGGTCTTTTTGAGCCGTAAATTCGAATGTTACACCGGAACAATTCT
Organism: uncultured archaeon; assembly: GCA_964623665.1. Classification (GTDB taxonomy): domain Archaea; phylum Asgardarchaeota; class Lokiarchaeia; order Sigyniarchaeales; family Promethearchaeaceae; genus CAZUTM01. The sequence goes on along the minus strand of CAZUTM010000041.1, from coordinate 6,371 downwards.
TAGTGGTATTTACTCCAAAATTCAATATCATCGCTTGAAAATCTGCAAAAGGTAAAATTCCATTCATACCGGAATTCGGTTGCACGATCAAATATGCATCAAATTGTCCCGTCGTCGCTGTAGCGGTGATCGTTAACCGATCGCCCGCTTTAATCGGATCACCATTAGGCTTTATGGCCGTGGTTGCCCAAGCATATCCGGGATTGATGGTTTCAGTTTTCCGGATAGTTTCTTGTGTAAAATCAATCGAGGCAAAAACTATTCCGAATCCGGCAACGACAATCAAAATGATAATGCAGCGTGTTTTCGATAAAGAAAAATTAAATTTGTTCATAAAATTCATTTATAAACCATACTTTAAAAATATCGCGTCGATTCACAATCCTCCGCAAAACCGAGAACGTAGTAGACCCTCAGCGAATTATCATTCGACACAAAATAAATTCCCGCCTTCGGAATCTCCACATGAAAATCTCCCAAATCCGCTTCCCTCAACGGGTCGTGATAGTCAGAATTGTCTGAATTAAATATAGGTTTCAGATCGAAAACAACAGAACAGAATACGCTCTCAACACCAATACTATTTATCAATATCGGTTAAATCTTGGTGGAGATATATAATTTCATTGAAATTTACGCACTTTATTTATTAAAAGCGTGTCTAATTTATTACGAAATTATATAAAAATAAAAAAATCGCACAATTACGCCTCCATTTTATTATCTGCGGCTCGAATGAAAATTGAACCGATTATAAAAAAGGTAAATCACCAAAATTAATAAATCCAATAAAATAACCCAATATAAACACTGATAATTCTACCAATAATGATGAATCGGATTAAACGCTGCATGCAATGCCCCGAACGGAAGATCGAAGTTCGGAAACAGCACATGATCAGTGTATAATAAAACAAGCGAGGCAAAAGATACGAAGAAAACAAGCGAGGCAAAAGATACGAAGA
>CAZUTM010000041.1:0-5306 GCA_964623665.1 uncultured archaeon | reverse complement strand
AAAAGATACGAAGAAAACAAGCGAGGCGAAAGATAAGAAGAAAACAAGCGAGGCAAAAGATATGAAGAAAACAAGTGAGGCAAAAGATATGAAGAAAACAAGCGAGGCAAAAGGGATGAGGAAAACAAGCAAAGCAAAGCAATGCCAAAATCCGGAATGCGAAGCCATGCTATTCGTCGAGAAATCCTCCCGTGATGCTTCGGATGAGACTTATATCTGCCCGCGCTGCGGCTATCCAAACGTTTTTGATGAACCGCAAAAGAAAACAACCCAAAAGAAAAGCGAAAATCTGTCGGATATCCTGGGTCGGCTTCGTCCATCTATTAGTAAATGGCAAGGACTCCCTCTTTATTCCATCAAACTAGAAATGATCACGGATGAATTGATTGCAGAAATTAAAAAAATCTCCAAAATCCTTCAAAAAATGTCCCTTGAACAACGCCATGAGCAGCGGGATTCAGAATCGTGGAAATGTCTCGGCGATATTTGTTATCGAATCCGGGAATTCAACGATGCTAAACTCTTTTATTCACAAGCGATCCTGGTGGACGCTTCATACCCGGACCCCTATTGTAAACTCGGAAAAATCGCAATGGAAACTAATGATTTCATGAACGCAGAATTATATTTTCAACGCGCTCTTACCTACCATCCCGGCTCGGATGAGGCACTGAACGGATTGGCAGATCTTGAAGTGATAAACAACAATCTCAAAAGCGCACTTGAAAAATATCAAGATATCCTTAAAAGATTCCCCGATAATGTGGAATCACGGCTGGGAATCGCGCATATATATTATCTACGCAAGGAATACTGGGCAATGGAACCCTATATCAAAAAAATCCTCGAAATTGCCCCGGATAACCCTGATGTATATTATTTGCTCGGTTTGAAAGCACATCAGAACAAAAATTACTCCATCGCTGAATGGTCTTATAAAAAAAGCCTTGAATTGGATAATTACAATTGTTCAACTTGGACCAGTCTTGGCGCATTGTATATTGAATTAAGATATCACGCCCAAGCAAAAGAATGTCTAAAAAAAGCCGCAGCAATCGACCCGAACCAAGCAAAAATATGGTCCAATTATGGATTTATGGAGTTTCAAATCTTTAATTATCTCGAAGCAGAACAATATTTTAAAAAAGCCTTGGAACTCGACCCGAAAGAAGCATCTGCATGGAATAATCTTGCGGTGATTTATCATGACGTGAGAAAACAATACACCGAAGCCGAGCGATGCTATAAACAAGCATTGGAACTCACGCCCAATGATAAAAAAATTTGGCAGAGCTACGGAAATCTTTTAACACTCATGGGAAGAACCATCGAAGCCAATAGGGCTTTCGAAAAGGCCGGAACGGCTACTAAATCGGGCTGCTTTATCGCAACAGCCGCATTTGGAACTCCGATCGCATCGGAATTGGATACGCTTAGGGACTATAGGGATTTTGTGTTGAAAAAACATTGGATCGGCCGACTATTCATATTCGTTTATTACCGGATCAGCCCGTCCATCGCTACCATCATCAGAAAGTATGAAGGGATGCGCGCATGTGTACGCCTCTTCCTCTCGAAAATAATACCCCGTATAAAAAAATTCAATGATTTGAATGATGAACACGAAAAAAACGGATGAAAAAACGGTTGTCTCGGAATATCTGAAAGCGCTTTTCGATGGGAATGCCCAATACCAGTTCTTTTTTAACCTTATATACTCCGAAAAAGAGAATGAAGAAGTCTCGGAACGAGCGAGAAGAAATTACAAGAATAAGTAATCCCAAAGAAAAAATTGTCCTATAACGATGTGCGGAAATATGATTTGTAGACACCAGAGAAAATATCACTCACCAAGGCATTTTTTTAATAATTTAATTTTTAAAAATAATATTCATCGGGTAATTTATCTTTAATTATTTTGAAGTTCATTAATAATGGATTTGTTTTTTCAATTTCTGGGATTTCAACGATCTCGATGGGGATTTGTTTTCCATTTAAAAAATCAAAAATTAAATCTATGGCATAGTCTGTCATTTTTTTTTGCCATCCTTGGCTATCTCCACCATTAATAATAACAAGGTTTTTTGGTATATCATTATTAAATAAATCCAATACCGCTCGTATAAATGCTAATCTATATCCTCGTATTGCTAAACTTGCAATAATTAAATCATAATGAGAAATTAATCTTTTTATTGCGATTTTTGTTGTTTCTGTGTGTTTTTTTAGAATTTCGTAATTGTTTTTCTTAAATTTATCCCATTTTGGATATTCATCACAGCCTTTTACCCTATCCATTTCTTTTTCTAACACAATACTTCCTAAATTTTCAGCATCGTTTTTAGGATTCAAGTAAGTGATAATGCAATCGCAAGCCGCAAAATCTACAAATTTTTTGTCTATTCGCTTATCTTTTAATTTTTTTAATGCATATTTCCAATTTTCGCCCTCAAAATAATTCCCGATATATGCCTTGTTATTGCATGGTAAAATTAAAAGTATTTTTGATTTATTATTATTCGTTATATCTGCACACATCTTACCATAATAAATTATCCAAATTCTTATTAAATTTATGTTTATTCTGTTTAGTATTAATTTTAGGTCCAATTTCTTTTATTATAAAATATTCTAATTTTTCAAGATTGACAATGCGGGTCATATAATCTTTATCTGATGGCTTCCATGGATGAGCGAAAAAATATGTGGGTTCTTTTAAAAAAATTTCATTAAATTGTATATAAAATAAAGATTCCGCCCAAATGATATATTTTTTTTCAACTTTTTCATAATTTCTAAAAATTGCATTTGATAAACCTCCAATGTGTCTCGCATTATCATCCCCCCATCTTGCGAAATGATTTCTTTCAGTTTCTATATTTTTAAGATTAAAATTTAATTTGTTTTCGGTTCTACCAATTTTTTTTGTTATACCAATATAATTTAAAAATATCTTATTTTCATGTAGATTAAAGACATAATATATAATTCCTTCGAAATCGTTCTCATAAATATTTGGACTTGTAACTAATTTTACCGTTTCAATAAGATGGTTTTCCATTTCGTTAGACCGGGAAATTAATTTTATTATTTTACCGTTCCTTAATCTTTTTTCTCTAACTTTCACATTTAATGTGGTATCATGTTCAAATAGAGGAATATACAGATTATTCATTTTTTTTAGAAGCCATTCTGAAAATTTATTGTAAGGATCCATGGTTTTTTTCATATTACATCATCTAAAAAAAAATATTTAAGATAAACGTCTATAAATAATGCAAGATCTTAATAGTCTCATGAGTTTTATTGAAGCAAGTGCAAGAAGTAGCTGTCCAATTTAATCATTATCAGAAATTTCATTTTGATCATTCTTGATTGTTTTTCCATTTGCTAATACTTTTTTCTTAAATTTTTCAGATTTTTTATTAAGATATGGTGTAAGATTTATGATTAATTCTTCTTTTAAATCGCTTAAAGATATTTTTATATCAGGATCTTCATCTGAAGGCCATTCGATTGCATAAAAATAAACTTGATTTTTCAAAATTCTTTCAAATCGATTCGTAAAAAGTAAATGTATCCAATTTTTATACTTAGATGTGTTTTCAAAATACGCTTTGCTCAGATCCGAAAATATTCTTGCATCAGTATAACCCCATCTTGCCAAATTCCTACTGTCAAAATTTGCACCGTTTTCTGAAATAGAAATATATAACGGTATAATTTCATCTTTTATTTTCCAATAAATAATGCTTAAAATACCTTTCATATTTGTATTATTGTTGATTCTTTGAATTAAATTCAATAAAATCCTGTCAACTTCTGGGTTTCTCATTAAATATTGTTTATCTCTCTCTTTATGAATTTTTACTTTTAATTCATTTTCTACCGAAAATAATAAGATCTCTTTCTTAATTTTTCTAGATAACCAAGTTTCCCAATCGAATTGTTGTTCTTCTATTAAATCTTCTTCACTTTCATCTTGGCTTATTTCATTAGGTGAATATTTAATAACATTATCGAAATCCTCGAAATAATGCCAATGGAGATTTCTTTCTGCTATTTTTGCGCTTTTTAGTGCTAACCAAGACTTATAGAAATTATCCAACACCTTTACAATTTTTTTATATTGACGAAAATATAAATATTTTTTAAAGTTGCATGAAGTGATATACCGATATTGGTCCAAAAATTCTTTTTCAATTTGAGGAAGATCGAAGCTTTCAAAATCAATTGTTTTCTTCTCATCATTCAAAATTTGTTCTGCGAAGTTTTCTAACTCGCGATCAATTGTCGGCTTTTTTAAATTTGTATAATCTGTTATTCCTAATTCATCATAAAATGTTTTTTCTTTTTTTCTCAAAGAAAATTCCATATACTTTAACAAATTTTTCTGTTCTTTTTCTTTAAATTTGCTTTGGTCACTGATTACTTTTGTATGATTCTGGTTGTTTGGATCAAGGATCCAATATTCTATTTTTTGAATATATTTGATATCTTGAATGATATCTCCAAGCACCCCTGCATCGTTTTCTAAATGTCTTTTCAGCCGGCCAAAAAGTAATTGTGGCTTCTCCTTATTTTTAATTTGTTTTTTTATAATACTAATTAAATAGTTATATGCATTCTCACCCGCAATTCCAACATATAGATAGGTGTTAGGTTCATTTGTTTGCGGGTTTATTCCTACAAATCGATATACTCCAGGAAATTCTAGAAATTTTTTGTTTTCTAAAAGTATTGATTTAAAATTATCCATAAATCAGTATTGTTTTTTTTTTTATTTTAAACTTTTATTTCTTTATAATAATGTTCATTAATTCAAAGGTAATTTAGATAAATTTAATTTAATAAAAAGTAATATTAAAAGTAGATGAGCTACCTCGAAAAATGGAAAAAATATCAAAAATGGTTGGTTGAATTAATAAATAATTCAAAAATTCCATTATTTGAAACATCTGATGATAAAATTATAAAGGTCAAAGTTAAAAATAATCAAAATAAAATTATTCAACGACATCCTCTAATGGAACAACTGTTAATTAATGCATGTTCGTATATTCATCATGATTATAAGAATAACCTGAATATTTATGAAGGGATTATATCTTTTATTTATATTTTTAAAGGGAATGAAATAATTCCGTTATTTTTTTGTCAAAGCGGAAAATATGGTCGAGATAAACTATCTTTGAATCAGAATCTTAAAGATACATATCCAAATTCAAAAGATAAAAATTATTTCGCAAGATGGGGAGATAATCCCGCACGGCATATAGGTGAACTTTCGGACGCGATGTTTAATA
>CAZUTM010000040.1:0-32334 GCA_964623665.1 uncultured archaeon | reverse complement strand
TGGGATTTGTGATCCGGTGTAAACACTCATATTTGGACCGATGAAGCTTGTAATATTGTTCAAGATATCATCGACATTTGGAATGGTTCGGTTTTCCTCATATTTTGGCGAATTATCAAATGTTCTATTGAATTGCAGAGTAAAATTATTTTCTACGGTTCGCAAGTCTGCTGATTGTGCCTTAACCGAACCTATGGGGTTGTAAATAGGCAAGAGCATTGCAGACACCAAAATTATAAGGACTATTTTTGGTTTTTGTATCGACAACATATCGATCGATGTTATTTTGTTTATTTCTTTATATAATTTTGCTTTTTAGTTTTCTATTCATCACGTTTTGACTTTTTCCTCATAAATTTTTAGTAGATCGATTGAAATAATTCTTGTAATTTTTCTCAATATTGAACAAAAAATTTGAAAAGCAATTTGAGCAAAATTTGCGACTAACTTTTTATATCTTTTCGATTTTTCTGAAATATGGATGAGACCGTGGACGATCTTTCAGAGCGAATTCTTGAACTCAAGCAAAAATGTGATGTGGAAATATTGGCTCACTATTATCAAACCTTGGATATCCAAGATGTGGCAGATCATATTGGGGATTCTTTGTTTTTAGCGATGAAAGCGCGTGAGTCAGTCCATGCGAAGAATATTATTTTTTGTGCGGTTCGTTTTATGGGCGAGACCGCTGCAATATTAAATCCCGAGAGAAATGTGTATTCACCCGCACCGCATGCAGAATGCCCGATGGCTAAGCAGATCACACCTTCTATGATTGAACTTGCGAGAAAAAAGTATCCCGGACTTCCTTTGGTTGTATACGTGAACACGACAGCTGAGACCAAAGCGCATGCGGATGCGTGCTGTACAAGCAGTAATGCTATAAAAATTGTGGATGAGATCGCGAAAGAATGGAACGTGGACACCGTAATCATGGCGCCGGATGCAAATCTTGCGTCAAATGTAGGAAAAAAGACAAAGGTAAAAGTTATCGGCTTTCCCGAAACCGGGTGTTGTCCTACGCATGACCTCTACACCATGAATGATGTTGAAAAAGCGAGAGCGGGACATCCGGATGCTAAATTAATTGTTCATCCCGAAGTTCCTTCGGAGGTGGCGGATTTAGCAGATTATAGTGGTTCTACGGCCCAATTACTAAATTATATTGAATCCAACACCGCATTAAACGAATTTATCATTGGAACCGAAATTGAATTTCTTCGAATGGTGGCTCGACGGTTTCCCAATAAGAAATTTTGGCCGCTCAACGAGCGCGCTGATTGTCCCAATATGAAAAAAATAACCATTGAGAATATTCTTCGAATTTTGGAGGCTTTAGATACCGGTAATGTTGATTATCTTTCAAAAATGAAGATTTCCGTGGAACCTGAAATAGCAAAGAGAGCAGCAAAAGCGATCGATAAAATGATCGAATTGATGAAACATTAAAAAAAATCAAAAATTCATAGGGAAAACGGGCATTCCCGCAGAATATCCACACCGAAATCCGAACGTGGATGATTCCGTTCACGGAAACTTTTTTTATGTAAACTATAAAAGCCTACTCGCTCAGCAATAACAAAGGATCATCTGCTTCTGTTTATCCAAACATAAAAAAAATAAGGGAAACGGGCAATCCCGCAGAATATCCACGTGGAATTCTGAACGTGGAAAATTCTGTTAACGGAATTTTTTTCATGTTTGTTTAAATCTATAATTGAAAAATCAATCAAAAATCAATCAAAAATCAATCAAAAGGGAACCTCGTTTGCAGATTACGCCGACATATTCTACCGGAATCCTTATTTCTTTACTAAATTTTTTTAAAAGGTTTGCCAAAAAAAGATTAAAAAATTTGTCGGAAGCGTTCTTCTGCATCCTTCATTTCTTTCTCTTTTTGTTTTAACTCATCCGCTTTTTGCTTATCATCTCGGATCAAATCATAAATACGCTCTTTCGGCCATTTTTGTATCAATATTGCTTCTGATTTCGATTTCAAGCCTTTGGGGTTCAGTGGATAAATATTACTTCCACCAAAAACCGCGGTGTTCGAAAATATTATGGGAATTTTCTGTTCAAGGCTCTTCTCGAATAGTTGATCGAGTTCTTCTTCTGTCCAATTGTTATTCGCAAGGATCACAATAAAATCAAGAGAATATTCGCGGATCAAATGGTTGATATATTCAAAGTAATTTCGATAGTCGTTTCCGTGAAAGGCCATAAATGTACCCATTGGACTGCGGAAGACCTTGAAGATCGGGAGTTTAGGTTGAGAAATAAATTCGGCTTTTTTATCATAAAGTTCCGGCTTATTTTTCATGATATAGCGAATAGTGGCGCGATGTGGGAAGACAACACCGATGCGGTTGATGTAAAAACCTTCGGCACCGGGGACATGCTCTTCCCCAAAAATCACAATGATATTATAGAAATCTGCAAAATGTTGTAATTTGGGAACGTATTCGCTCATCATCGAATTCTCCGGAAAAATGACGACCGAGCAATCTTCAAGCCTTGCATCGTCAAGAAACCCAACCACTTTTCCTTTGACACCATTTAAAGCATCCTTTTTGAATTGGAACACAAAGAATTTATCGATCAGTTCATTATTGAAGTATTTCTTCATTGATTTTTTGAGTTCTTGAATCGGGTCGTCCTTTACCACTGTTTCTTTGAGATATTCTTTTTTAATCAAGTATTCATAGCTATTTTCGATGAGGTTTTCGAGTTTGTATTCCCCTCTTAACATTTGAGCGATTCCGAGGGTAATATTATCTGCAAAAGTTCGATCGGATTCTAAAGGTTCGATATCCTCGATTTCGACTTCATATTTCTTTTCCATTCTCGGTACAAGGGCGGATGTTTCATCCATATTGCTTATGGCATCTATTGAAAGGACATCCTTCTCGATATTGATATAGGCTTTTTGGGTCATCATGGAATCTGCGAGTGCATTAAAGCCCTTTTCTTCAGCGGCGATTCCGAATTTCAGGTCATCGGGTTCATTAAGAATGAGAAATTTCGCGATTTTGAATAGATCATTTTCCGCTTGAGCGAGTTCGGTTTGGATATCGAGAATTCCTTTTCCCGATTTAGTTGTAAGTTTAATTAATTCTTCCATTACAGAGAACAGATGCATGAGATTATCTTTTTGGTCTTTTGGAAATTTTTGCTCAAATTGCGATAATCTCTGCATAAGTTCTTGGAACGCTGCATTGAATTCTTCTTTTTCTCTTCCCTTTGCTTTCTCTTCGACTTGATAGAGTTCACAATAGGATTCGATGACGGGCCAAAACTCGGCAGAGAGTAATCGAATATTCACCATCCGACCCGCTTTGTTATAAAGATCCACCATTTCTTTAATCTTTTTGGACTTCAAAATATCAATATATTTCCCCTTTGAGATGAGATCAAAGACATTTGCAGCGTTTGCATGAGCTTGGTAATAAAATTTCATGTTTTCCCAAATTGGCGCGATTTCTGAGGCATCTTGATAATGTTTGTGTGCAGTTAAAAAGTCGCCTTTTCCAAAATAAATTCTTCCAAGGGCTTCAAAGGCTGCGAGTCGAATTGGGTCAGAATATTTTTTAACACTTTTAGCTTTAATCGGGACTAAATACATGAATGAAACCGTTTTTTTGACCTTTTCTTTGAAATTAAATTGTGTTAATACGCTCAATTCAATTTTTCCAATAGCCTTCAGCGATAAGATTTGGATTTTTTCATCCGGATGGGATAATAATTTCACCAGATGTTTAGTGGCAGTTTGGTCCTTAATTTCCATCAAGGCTTTGATGCATTCGGAAACGAGGGATACATCTTCATGATTTAAAATATCAATTAATACCGGGATCGCACTTGAAATTCGCATGCTACCCAACGCTTTTGCTGCCGTGATCTTCATGCCCACGCTTTCACCGGCGCGAAGTTTATCGATAAAGAATTCAGCGGTTTTTGGGTTTTTCAATTCCGCAAGATTATACGCGGCGGCTTGTTTCACGTAAGCATCATCATCTTCTAATGCTTTGATCAATGTATTTACAACGACTTGTTGATCTCCCATCAGTTTAAGCCCGACAATAGAAGCTAATCGTAATTTGGGGTTAGTGGAGGATGACAATTTGATTAAAGGTTTAATAATTCGGTCATCTTTGAATTTACCAAGGGCTAAAGCGGCAACATATTTAATTTCATCAGAGGGATTCTCAAGTTGTTGAATTAATGGGGGAATCGCTTCTTTATCTTTTATTTGAGTTAACGCAATTATAATTGAATAGACCACTTCCGGATCCGTGTCATTAATTGAATCTATCAAATAGAATAACCCTTTTTTATCTCCAATTTGTCCGATAGACTTTGCTGCGGCCATTCTGATTTTTGGATTGGGATCTTTCAATAATTTTCCAAATGGAGTCACCACCAAATTGGTTTGCATCTCTCCAAGAACCTTGATTGCAGCGAATTTAACGGCTTCAGATTTGGCCCCTAAGCATCCAATAATAGGTTCCACGGTATCTTCTCTTCCAAAAACACCCAAAGAATAGATCGCTTGCTCGACAACCCGCTCATCCTCGTCTTGTAATGCTTTTACTAAATAGGGCAATGCCTTAAGGTCGAAATAAATACCAAGTTGCTTGGCCGCATTTATCCGTTTATTGGGATTAGGATCTGATAAATCCGCTATATATTTCTCCACCATCTTCATTTTTGCTCAACTGAAAAGAAAGAAGCTTAGTCCGCTAAAAAGCTTTGTGTAGGCGCTCTCTTCGCAATAGATACCCCTAACAAAACGGATAAAAAAAGGGCCAAGTAATGTTTTTCCTTCATACTCTATTGGGAAAAGCGTGCCTTCTCATTGAATATCTATGCTTTAGGCAGAACATGGGTAAATCTATGCATGCATTCTTTTTTTTCGGTTTTATTTTTTATCCATATTAATTTGAATCTTCTAATTGGATGGCATTTAAAAGGGCTTCTGCAACTTTGGGTTCTAAATTCAATCGAAATCGAACCAGCGTTCCGTTTTTCTTAAGAATTTCTATTTGATGCGAAGGTAAATTCATTTTATAGATCAAAACAATCAAACCAACCACCAAAAATATTAAAATAAAGCCAAGCACCCATAGATAGTTCTTAGGGTCATATTTTACCGTAAAGCGTTCAACTTGGTTGAAATTGATATAGGCCGGCTGTTCCTCATATTTTGAAGTGAATTTAAAATGTCTCTTTTCCAAATCAACGATGAATTTATCCCCATATAATCGCTTTTCAACTTCTATCGGAAACCGGGGGGAAAATTCGATCGGCTTCTTCGGTTTCTTGCTTTCTGCAACCGGATTTGCAGCCATTGTTGGTGATAATTAAGGATTAGAAAAAAATTTTTTTTTTCTGGGAAATTCTCGCGATTTAAAATCTTGGGGCTGCGGCACCAGTATCTCTCAAGATAAATTTGTGATTTTCCCTTAATGAACGATAATACAAGCGCTCAATGGGGTACAATTAGCAAATACAGAGAAATTGGTGCAAGGCGGGATTATATGAGTTTGTATGCGATTTGCACAATTTTCCATCGCTTGTTGATTTTATCGGCTGATTTAAGGTTTCCAAACAAATATTTTTGAAACTTACCAACGAACGCATAATTCTTTTTGAGTTTCTTGTATAAGATAGAATTTTTTATGGTTTTATTGGCGGACTCTTGTGAATGCTTATCCCATGGATTGGTTCCTTGTTCTTTTATTATTTCTGCGGCCAATTTTCCCGCCTTTATGCCGGCAATTAAACCGGAACCACCCGAGGCTTCAACCATGCCGGCTGCATCTCCAATTAAAAAGAGGCCGGGTCTTTGCATTAAATCTTCCAACAATCTCACATTCGGTAATCTGGTCGGCATCTCGAGTTCGATTTTTACATCTTTAATTCGATCTGAAAATCCCACCAAGTTCTGCTTGAGGAACTGCCACAATTTCATGAGATCAGAGTCCGAGATTTGATTATTTTTTATACTCGTTGGTGAGATATGTGTGAACAGCATGTAACCGATTTCGCAATGGTCTGCATTTCGAGGAAAAATAAAAGCGACGCCTGAAGGATAATTCGGAAACTCCGGGAACTGATTTTCCGTGAAGAAGAAATATTCAAATCCCATATATTCCGAACGAAACCCCGTTACCAAACATTTCACCATGGGAAGATTCATGGAGCTATCGTAAGGTATGCCTAATGAGGTTCCGATGCTGCTGGTGTGACCGTTTGCTGCGATCACCGTGTGTGCATAGAAGCGAGCATCTTTCGTGAATACGCCAATACACGCAGATGAATTATCCGCGTAAATAGGCCCAAGCACTTCGGTATTGAATAAAAATCGAATATTTTGAAGTTGTTGGCATCTTTCATACATTCTATTTATGAATTCTTTCCATTCAAATACAATACTTGGCGTTTTAGCGATTCTTACAGCAGATTTAATATTAGAAGGACTATGGTATAAGCGATCAGCGGTGAGATGCAATTGCAATGATTTCATGACACCGGGTCCCAATAATTCATCCAAAATCATATCATCGTGAAGGGTTTCACCCCTTGGATACGGCCCTGGGACCTTTTGCTTTTCAATTACGAGCACATTTTTATTTGATGTTCCACAAAAATATGCAGCGGAAAGTCCCGCTGGACCCGCACCGACAACAATTACATCGTATTGATATTGTTCCATTGATTGCTTAAACTTTTCAAACTATATAAGCGTTTTTTTCGATTTTTGTGAAAGTTGCAAAAAATTAGTATGATAAAAAATATATTTGAAAATCGTTTATTCAAGTTTTTTTTCTTCCAATGTGGCTAACGCATTTCTTATTTCTTCCACACTGGTCCCATCTTCAATGGTTGAAAGATCACCGAGTTCTTTGCCTTCAAAAATGGCTTTTATGACCCGTCTCATGATTTTTCCCGATCGGGTTTTCGGCAATTTCGATACGAATTTCAAGTCATGAAGCGCCGCAATAGCGCCGACATTCTTTCTCACAACACCCTTGATTTCCTCCATGAGTTCAGCAGAAGGCTTAAAATCTTGTTTTATTACAACCATTGCAACAGGGACTTGGCCTTTTAACTTATCTTCAATGCCGATTGTGCAAACTTCGGCAACTGCGCGATGTGATGATATTGCCTCTTCGATTTCTCGAGTGCCCAAGCGATGTCCCGCAACTTTGATTACATCGTCCATTCTTCCCAGAACAAAATAATAGCCATCTTTATCCTTGATTGCATAATCGCCGGTAGCATACACGAATCCCGGAATCTGTTTGAAATATGAACTCACAAATCGTTCATCATCTCCATATACGGTTAGAAGAGTTCCCGGCGGCAATGGCGGAATAGCAACTAAAATTCCCCGCTCTCCCGCAGGAACTTCTTTGCCTTCGGTATCCACCACTTTCAATTCCCACCCCCATGATGGAAATGTAGGGGATCCGGGTTTGATGTCGATTTTTTCGATCCCCCAAGGATTGGCCAAAATCGCCCAGCCGCTCTCGGTTTGCCAATAATGATCGATGATGGGAATTCCTCCCGTAACATTGGTCGTCCATTCCCATGTTGGAGCATCCAGCGGTTCTCCCGCAAGGAAAATATTGCGAAGTGAAGAGATGTTTGCTTGCTTGAAAATTTGCGGGTCATATTTACGCAATAAACGAAATGCAGTTGGACTTGTAAATAAACATGTTACTTTATGCTTTTCGATGATTTTGAACCAGATGGTAGGATCGGGGTAAATCGGTGTTCCCTCATAGATGATTGAAGTAATGCCGAAAAATAACGGGCCATATATAATGTAAGAATGCCCTACCACCCATCCAACATCGGAAGCCGCCCAATAGATGTCTCCTTCTTTGCAATCATAAATCGAATACATCGAATGGTAAAGAGCTACGATGTGTCCGGCGGTATCTCGAAGGACACCTTTTGGTTTTCCCGTTGTGCCCGATGTATAGAGAATATATGTCGGATCTTCGCTTCTCATCGGCTCGCAATCGACTTTGTCGTTCCCTTTCTCCCGAATCAACGTGTCCCAATCCAAATCTCGACCTTCAACTTTATTAATTTCTAGAATCCCACGGTTTTTCACAATAACGACCGGGACTTTATATTTTGCCCTATCGATTGCTTCATCCACAATCGGTTTTAATTCGACCGGTTTTCCCGCCCGCTTGCTTGCATCAGCGCATATTAATACTTTGGGGGTCGCATCATCGATCCGAATGGCAAGCGATTCGACCGAGAAGCCTGCAAACACAATGGAATGCACCGCTCCGATTCTCGCACATGCCAATGCAGAAATACATGCCTCAGGAATCATCGGAAGGTAAATTAGCACCCGATCGCCCTTTTTCACTCCACAATTCTTCAACATCGACGCTACCTCAATAACCTTCTTGAGAAGTTCGCCGTAAGTAATCGTGAGGGTTTTTCCCATTTCCGCACTTTCCCAAATATAAGCGGCCACATCAGCTTTGCCTTTTTCTACCCATCGGTCCACCGCGTTGTAGCAAGCATTCGTTAGACCGCCGACAAACCACCGGGTAAATGGCGGATTGGTGTTATCCAATACAATATCCCATTTTTTGAACCAATGAATATTTTCGGCGATGGCCCCCCAAAACTCGTTAGGCTGCTCGCGGGCGGCTTTCCAATAGTCTTCATACACTTTTCCCATTTTTGTTCCTCCACAATTGATCGGAATTATCTTTCAAGTTCTCGATTTATTTTACCTTATTAAACAATTCATTGATGATAAATCCGTTTGTGCCTTAAATTATTCATCTTTATTGGTTTAAATAATTATTTACACCAATTTTGGTTTGAAAAATTGATGACATTCTTTTTTTGAGAATATGGGAAGTTTCTTTTGAAAAAACAAAAAAAGAGTTCAAATTCGCGCAGAGATTATAAAGCCCATGGTAAATTGGGTCGGAATCGCGCTTGTCTTCTTTGTTATGTTCATTTGGGGGGCTTCATCGAACGTTTATAAATATGCATTGGGCGATCAATCGGACATCAAGGGAGATCCCATCTCTGCATTGTCAATTCGGATTATATTTGTATTTCTTGCCGTGTTTCTCACTGCATTAATTTTTGAGAACCCATTTTCGATATTTTCGATGGATTCTCAATCACTTCAAAATTATCTTCTAATCTGTGCGCTAAGCGGAATATTAACGATCTTGGGGGATATTTGTTATTTCAAGGCATTGCAGCTCTTGGATAGCTGCCGAATTTATCCTTTAGTCAATACGCAAGCATTATTCACATTTCCTTTGGCGGCATTCTTTTTCGGGGAAGAAATTACCCTCTTCATTTGGATTTCCGGTGCTTTGATGATTATCGGAGTGTTGTTCTTCGGGAGTACCGATAATTTAGACAAGGGCATCACCACTTTGGATGAAACTAAGCGAAAAAAGACCTATTTGATCGGGTTTTTCGCCGGGCTCACGGTGGGCTTTTTTTACGCAACGCAATATATCACGATGACCCTTGCGAGAAACTACTACCCGGGGCCTTTTACGCAAAATTCATTTCGGGTATTGACCTTTTTGGTGATTCTCTGGGGCTATATGCTTTCAACGAAAAAACATATTCCAAAACTTAACAGCCCCGAAGGAAAGCAATCCATTAAGAATTATCTGATTATCGGCATTATGGGCGCGATTTCAATGGGAATCTGTGACGGCTTGTATCAAATCGGAGTCACATTAAACGGCTCGGCGATCTCCATTGTAATAGCAAGTAATGCCCCTCTTGTGAATCAGTTGTTCGGCGTATTGTTGTTGAAAGAGAAATTCAGACCCCGGTTCATTATCGGCGTTCTTATAATTATTTTGGCGAATATTTTAGTTATATTATGATAAATTTAATATATTTTTTGTTTTTTAATATATTTATTTAATAAACTTTTTATGGATGTTTGGATTGTTTAAATAGAAAATGGATAAAGATTTGAGTTATGGTCAACAAGCATTCGCTTTAGTGTCTGAAATCTGCAAAGAATTCGGACCAAGGCCATCATCCAGTGAAGCCGAACGCAAAGGTTCACAATATTTAAAAGATAAATTAAAAGATCTGGCGGACGAGATTAAATACGATGAATTCGAAGTGCATCCCGGGTTATACCCTCGGGGGCTTATTATACTCGCATCATATTGCGTGTATATTGCATTTGTGACCCATTTCCTCGTATTTCCGTATAATCTTTTATCGATCTTCTTGCCGCTTTTTGGACTTTTTATTATCTTTGTGTCGTTAATACTAATGAAGGAATGGTTCGCATTTTTCTTCAAGAAAGGAAAAAGTCAAAATATTCTTGGAGTGATCAAACCCAAAGCAGCGAACGCACCAAGTCCCCCAAAAAAGAGAATTATTATAGCGGGACATACGGATTCTGCTGCGGAAATGAAGATCACGGAATTGGGCGACAATATCGCAAAAATTACTGCAATTGCAATTCTCTATCTTTTCGTCATCTTGATTAGCACCATAATCAAAGCGATTTTGACTACAAGGACCAATGCAATAGCGGTACTATTATCTTTTGGGCCGTTTGCAATTACATGGTTGGATGTGATATTTTTTGGCATTTCGATTATCGGAATTCCGGTTTTCACTTATGTGATCCAAGGCTATACTGCGAGTTCGAACTATGTTTTGGGTGCTAATGACAATTTGATCGGTGCGGGGATAGCCTATGCGCTGGGAAAATATTTTACCGAGGAACAAAAATTGAAAAATATTGAGCTTTGGGTTGGATCTTTCGGGAGTGAAGAGGTAGGGGAGCGTGGCTCGCATGCATTTGTTAAAAAATATGGAAAATCGGGAGATTTGAATAATGCAATTACAATCGTTCCCGAATCTTGCGGAGCCGGCTCCGAATTGGCAATTATCACATACGAACGCATGCACTTAGCGCACCACAATTTACCGCTCTGCAATGAGGTCTTTGATGCATACAAAAAGTATAGCAAAGAAAAAGCACCCCAAGATGTTGTTCCATGTTCTGTAAAAGCGCTTCCGTTTGCCGCATCGGATGCCGGAAGATTCTCACTTGCAGGCTTCCCGGCAACCATGATTTTGGGCTACGATGGCGCAATCATGAAACCGGCAAATTGGCATTCCAAAGAGGACAAGCCCGAAAATCTGAATATCAAAATGATAACTACAGTCTTCGGGATAATCAAGACCTATATTTCCGATTTGGATGAAAAATTGAACTCAGAATGATTTTTTGGAATAAAAATCAAAAACTATAAAAATAATAAAAAGCAAACACAAAAAAGGAATGAAAAACGGAGGAATAAATGAATGTTTAATCCTAAATGGCTATCAAAGGAAGAAATAGAAAATCTAATTAATACAGATGTTTCGGATGCGGAAATCGAGGAGTGTCGGAAAAACCATCTTTTGGTTCCCGTATTTGACAAAGTATTTGAATCTGCTGCAGAACACGGATCCGCCTACTTTAAAATAAGAGGTCGCGATCAGCCAATATTGGACTGCACTTCACAAGCATGGGTGCTTAATCTGGGCCATGCACCTCAAGATGTGAGCTATGCGGTTGCGCTTCAATCTTTGAAAACCACGCATGTTCGATATGGATTCTTAACCCCTATCCGTGTGAAACTTTGCAATAAATTGGCGGAAATTGCACCCGGCGAACTCAAAGGAGGGAGAGTCGCCTTGAATAATTTAGGCGGTGGCGGTGCCATTGAAGCCGCCATTCGATTGGCCTATGTGAATTCAAAGCGAGGAGAACAAATCATTACGTTTTGGAGAGCATATCACGGAAGCAGTTTGGCATTAGCGGGCGCTTCCCAACAACTCGGAGTTGCCATGCGCTACAGACCTTTCGGGCTCGATCGATGGGAAAAAATGTTCTTTCCATATTGCTATAGATGCCCATGGAATTACAAGGAAGGCTTTGGAGGAAAGAAGGATCCGAAATGCAATTTGGAATGTTTGGCCTTTGTAAAAAAGAATATTGAAAACTATATGAAGCAAGATGCCGCCGCATGCTTATTGGAACCGATGCAAGGAGCCGGCGGACAAATCCCCGCCCCGGTCGAATTCCTTGTCGGTCTCAAAGAAGTTTGCAAGGAGAACAAAATATTACTTATTTTCGATGAATGTCAAACGGGGTTCGGAAGATGCGGAAAAATGTGGGCGACAGATTATTACTCCGAACTTGCTCAAAAGGATGTTTCTCCGGATATAATTTGCTCCACCAAAGGATGTGGTGCCGGATTTCCGCTCGGAGTCACCATCGGTAAATCCAAACTCAAACCGATGTCCGAAGCCGAGGAACACAGTACATTTTCTTCCAGCCCCGTATTGATGGCGGCATCGCTTTGCACCATAGAAATTTTGCTAAAACACAAAATCCCGGAAAACGCAGATAAACAAGGTAAAAAAATCATGAAATTCGTAAGCGAGCTTCAGCAGCAACACCCCGAAATCGGAGATGTGAGAGGCCCCGGCTTGTTTATCGGGGTTGAAATGGTAAAAGATGAAAAGCGGACACCCTACAATAAACTTGTCGAAAAAGTTATAGAACTCGGCTGGAAAAATAACATTATGTTCGGCAAAGGTATGCCCATCTTGAAAAACGACGGAACCTTTGATGAGAATATCCTTAAAATCAAACCGCCGCTAATTATTACCGATGAAGACACAAATCTGATCTGCGAGAGATTCGAACATTGCTTAAAGGAAGCAAAAGCGGAATTAAAATAGAACACAGATCACCGCCGAACACAGAGTATATTCAAAAAATCGGCATCCTTTTTTCTTTTGCATCGATATTTCAACCCGAGAACGAAATCTTTTTATCTTTTTACGGCAAATTTCCAATATGGAAAAAAAACAAGAGCGGAAAATCAACCAAATCGGTATTGTTGTTAAGGATATGGAAAAAGCGATTGATTTTTATCAAAACGTGTTGGGCATCGGGCCCTTTAATGTTATTGAACGGCCAAAAGAGACATGCACATTACATGGCGAATGCTCAGAATTCAGAATAAAAACGGCACTCGCTATGGGTGCGGGAATCCAAATCGAACTTATTCAAGTTCTTGAAGGAAAAACTGCGCACACGGAATTTTTGGATCTTTATGGGCCTGGAATACATCATTTCGGATATTATGTTGATGATCTCGCTGAAGAAATGAAAAAATGCGAACAGTATGGCATAAAATCCATTGCGGTTGGAGAATTCATGGGTACAAAATGGGCCTATATGGATACCCAACAATTATCAGGCGCAATTCAAGAATTTATCGAGCTCCCGAAAAGAAAGAAAAAAACTAAAGAATAAAAATGCAAACCGAAAAATACTTTTGTAGTCGAATATACAGCAGTTTCGCATGAATGGAATAAGCGTTTTAAGGTATCGATGCAAATAGAAAATATGGATCCGCTATCACAAGCGCAGATTGAAATTTTTCAAATCATAGTCTTTATTATGGTGTTTCAATCGATTATTCTATCTATTTTCGCTTCATTCGGATTTGTCCGGTTCTTCCAGAGAAGGAAACAAGGATATATTTCCTTATATTACGCCCTAATTAACATTGCTTTTTTATTTTCTACTACAACAATCAATATTGGTGTAGTGGACGCCCTTGTGAATAACACGAAAACCGATGTCTATTATTGGAGTTTATTGGGTATGAATATCGGTATAATTCTCGCTTCATTTTTCTTGTATATGTTTTATTCAGAGATGCGAGACCGTCCAAAAAAGTATCGCTATCTAACCGCTATTGTGGCTTTTGCTATTATTCTCTTTCAGCTTTTGCCTCAAAATCAATGGTTTAGTGAGGAACCCGGGTTCAAGTTGAAATATATTAGTTATCTCTTTCAAACCCTTTACTGTGCGTTAATATATATCACTGCAGCCCGTGGATTCAATTATTTACGGATAAAAGTAACTGCCCAATCTCAAGACTTTCGAAATATCATGATTGCATTTATATTGCTCGTGGCTTTTTTCTTTTTGATGCTGATGCGTGCATTTCTACCGGCCGAAAACCCAATTTTACCCACCATTCAAATCGGCTCGTGGATAATTCAGGTTTTATCGATCGTTTTACTTTTTTTGGGTTTTATCGTTCCGTCATTAAGAAAACATGCGCCTAAAAAAACGAACATATCAATAGAAGAATCTGAACCCATCACAACAGCACAATCGGAGGAGAATAATAATGATCGATAACTATGGCTCTGTAATTTTCAATTTGATCTATCTTGCAATCATTTGGTTAATCATAATCATAGTGACAGTTCAAAATATGAAAAATGAAAAGACATCTGAATGGAACTTTGCCTATTGGTCTTTCTTTCTTTTGGGCTTTGGTGATCTCTTTCATTTGCTATCGAGAACTTTCGTATTTTTCGATAGCTTGAATTACCCCGGAGGGCAAGCCGCTTACTATTCACTGCCATCAACCATTTTTTGGATCGGATTCGGAATGATGGCAACTGGCATTACTGTGCAGTTCTTTTATGTCGGAATGTATTATTATTGGAGAGTCGCCGAAAAGAGAAAAAGAATAAAAATTAATAATTTTACGGACGATGAAGCAGAGAGATCATTTCTGTTGATCGATCTGCTTGTCATATCCACTTCAATCGTTCGTGTTGTTCTAATTTTCTATCCTCAAAACCAGTATGGGCATCCATCCGAAGATCTCAATATCTTTCGGATCATCACAAATATACCACTATATGTGATAGGCATTCTTGTGATCTATTTGTTTTTAAAGAGATCTTCCGATTCCATTGTCGATCTTCCGGGATTTTCAGCTGTCGATAAAAACGTTGCTAAACAATCGGCGGTTTGGATTATCGTGTCTTATGTGTGTTATTCGCTCACCATCTTTTTGAGTTGGTGGAACCCATTATTTGGGCTTGCGATGATTCCAAAAACGATTGCATATCTTGTGGTGTTATTCATTTTCTTTAAGCAGGTTTTGAGAATTAAATCCTAAAATCTAAATATAAAGGGGAAGAGAGTTTGGGTAGATATATTTATCCATGTTCTGTGCAGAGCGTGAATAATCAACGGAAATGTCCCTACCTCCCAATTTTTTAACGATTATCTTTTTCAAGACCAAATATAAAAAAATCGGATGATAACCAACATGGGGGTATTCCCATAGAAAATTTTGCTCAGAAATGCAGAAGAGCCTTTTTTTTCGACATTATTTTTTCTCTGCTTGATAGATCTATTCTATTGGAACCGCTTGAATCGAGCATTCAACAAGATTATGAATCGAGCATCTTAAGTCACTTTCAAGATTATCCATGATACGGTGAACATCAGCAATAGAAATATTTGGATCAAGAAACACCTTCAAAAAGATGTAGACTCCGTTGTTCTCAAGCTGTACATTCAATCGCTTTATCCCAGAAATTTCTTTATTTTGAGTGATAATCGTTCCGATAAGCAGATTTATAGATTCGGTATTTGATTCATTTATCTGATGTTTGTGAAGGCGAATTTCTTTAAATTTCGGTTCTATATGTCTGATACATTCAACATTTGAAATTTTCATGAGCTTCTGGATAGATTCCACAATTTCATCTCGAAGGTCATCTGTTCTTTTTATAGAATCGGCCAAGGTGAGTGAAGGATCCACTTTCAAATGGATTTTCACGATAATACCATCGGTAAATCTGTCGATGGAAATATTGTGAAGCTCATACTCATTATGATATTTTATCCCGATTTCTTTGATTTTCTCGATTGCTTTTTCAAATATATCAATATTTTCGGCAACCTCAGATCGATAATCAATAATGATGTTTGATTTATAGTCCGGAAACATCTCTTTCATGATATTTGAAATACAAGAATCGGTTGTTTGATGAAGTAATTCGACTTGTCCACCGGCTGCGAATTCAACGAATAAATCAATTGTATTCCCGAGTGTTCGTACTTTAACCGATAATAGTTCCGCAACACAACTCTTTTTTATTTTTTCTTCCAGTTTCTCGATATCATCTTGTAAAATGTTTGCCGAATCGGTTAATTCATAATAGGATTGTTTTACGATCTTTAGTCCGATGAAAATAGCCCGAATTGAAAATACGAGTGCAAATAAAGGGTCAAATATCCCCAATCCATACGAAACAAGGAGTAATCCGAGAATTTGGGCAAAATTTCTTAGATAATCGCCTCGAAAGTTTTCGCCTTGCGCAATAATGAGCAAATTCTTCTTTTTTTTCCCAATTCGGATGACGATATTGGCAGTAATAAGGGCCGTCGCAGTAAGAAAGATTAAAGCCCAAAATCCATACTCCGATCGTGCCGGAACATTGAACGGATTATTTATAAGCTTCAAAACCGCCTTATAACCCACATCCAAATAAAGAAGTGAAAGAATTGTACCTTGGATCAATGCTGCAAACGAATTGATTTTGTAGTGCCCAAACATATGCTGCAAATCCGAAGGTTTCGAACTCTCCCTTAACGAAATATATGTTATCAGCACAACGGCAATATCGGATAGTGAATCCACAAATTCTCCGTAAAGAATCAAACTGTTTGAAAGAAAATACACGATACCTTTGACAGTTATGGCAATGAAAACGTTCACCACGGAAATAATTGTGATCATTTGCTCATCATTACGTTTAGATGGCTCGCTCATTGATCTCAATAAATTAAATACCCTAATGATTAAATTCTTTGGTATATTTTGAAGTTTGTGAGCTACGGCAAATTGAGATTCGAACATCTGCGCATATACATTTCGTTATTACAAATCGGATCGTTTTCAGAATGTGCAAAACTCACCGGAAAAAGTCAAGGAACAATATCCAATATATTGAATGACATCGAAGAAAGTCTTGACGGGGTCTGCCTGATTAGAAGAAATGCAAAAAACTTTGAAGTTACAGAAGCGGGCCGCCTGTTTGCGGTATATGCTCAAGAGATTCTAAATAAAACCGAAGATGTGTATTCCAAGTTGAAAAATATTGATCTTTCTCAGCCATATGAAGTGAAAATTGGGAGTTCATCCATTCCGGGAGAATTCATTTTGCCTAAATTTATCATGGAATTTACTAAAGAAAGAAAAGATATTAAAGTAAATTTAGAAATCGGCAATTCGTTATCCGCTATCAATTCATTATTGAATGGAAAGGTACATTTTGTAGCGGTTGGAGGGTTTTTGACTTATGATATCAATTATTTCGACATGATTGAAATCGGTAAAGACCAGATTGTTTTCGTAACTTCAAAAAAATCCCCGTGTATTCAAGAATTCAAAAATTTGGGCAAAGATGCAAGTTTTGAACAAATTTTAAAAGTAATTTCCAAATATAAATTAATATTTCGTGAAAAAGGCTCGGCAACGAGAGAAATATTCATGGAAAAGTTCCCAAGAGCAAAAGAATTAAATATCGAAATGGAATTTACGAATAATATTTCGCTCATACAAACCTTGCTAACGACCAATGCTATCTCGATCATTAGTTCGTTATTTTTGGAAAAATCACCATTTGGGGATTTAATAATGCCTTTGAAGCACAATAACCTCCCGGAAATTCAACGATCGTTTTATTTTGTTAAAATGAAAGGCCGAGAATTGGGAAAAATCGAATCGGATTTTTGGAATTTCTTAAAAACAAATAAAAAATAAATCAATTCACGGTATCCGGAACGTTATCGATTAATATAAAAATCCAACATCTTGGAGGCATGGCCAATCATCATTTTTGAAATATAATTATCCATTTCAATTCTGCTTCCAAAGTTATGGATTTCCTTAGAAAAATAAATATATTTTTTATCCAATTCTTGAGCCAATTGTGTTCTTATTAGAAAACGACAAAAGTCCAAAATTTCAGGTATATCAAGCGCATTCATTTCAATGAATTTTTCTACCGAACAAATATCCTTTTTTCCAGATGCGGGAATAAATTTCTTCTCTCTCATTAATTCAATTGCTTCCAAATAAATCTGCTCTTTTTTAGATAATTTTGGTACGGGCAAAAATTCGGGCTGTTCTATGGCCTTCTTTATTTGAGTTGCAATCGCGCGAATAACGGGAACAGCAACAGAATTGCCCAATTGCCGATAGGCATCGGTTTTGGAGACCGGAAAAATGAACGAATCCGGAAACCCTTGCAATCTTGCCCATTCACGTTCTGTCATCTTTCTAATGCCTTCATTATTTCTTAATCGGATAGAATCCCCTTCTTTTTTCCAACAATTCGGAACAGGGTCAACTTTGACAAGATTGCGCTCCTTTCCCATTCCCCCGCAAACTATTGCATTTGAAACCGAATCCATTGGGATTACTTCATATCCGAATCCGTTTCCTTTTGCTTCATGTCTTGCGCGATGTTTTTTCAACCCTATCAAATATTCTTGAGATAAATGATAACTGTCATCCACAACGGGTTCCAAAATATCCCGTATTGTCGGTGTTTCTTCGCTCTTCGGAGGAAACTCAAATCTCAAAGGTTCAGCAAACCCTACAATGAAAATACGCTCTCTGTTTTGAGGCACACCATAATCCTTTGCATTCAAAACTTTCCAATAAATATGATAATTGAGATGGTATTTTAAAGTGTCCCGAATAACTCTAAATGTTTTACCATTGTCGTGTCCCACAAGGTTTTTCACATTTTCCAAAAGGAACACTTTCGGTCGCTTTACTCGTAATAATTCCGCAATATAGAAAAATAGAGTCCCGCGGGTGTCATCAAATCCTTTTCTTTTTCCCGCGATAGAGAACGGTTGACATGGAAACCCCGCAAGAAGGATGTCGAAATCAGGTATCTGTTCGGGCAATATTTTTGTGATATCTCCTTTTGGATCATCCCCAAAATTAGCTTGGTATGTTTTACATGCAGAATCATTTATCTCACATGAGTATACAAATTCAATGTTCTCTTTCCCAAATGCTTGGGTGAATCCCAAGCGAATTCCACCAATTCCAGCAAATAAATCGATTGCTTTAATTTTTTTCTGCCCCGATACCAATGATTCCATTTCAACACCTTCATATATGCTTGCTCTTCCTAAATAAATTCCGCTATTTAACCTTTCATGAATTCCGAGTACACAAGACCATACAATTTCCCCCCTCAAATGAAGCTTTTGTTAGGCCGTTGACACGATTAAATCTGGATTAAATCGTTAATAACTTGTTTCTTATGCTTTCGTTGGTTTAAAATCCGATATTTTATAGATCTTAAAAATCTTTTGTGATAGAAACGAAATGGTTATAATAATGGCAGATATCTCGGAGAACACAGCTTGAGCATAACGGATTTTTTGGCTTGCATATCAAAGCACCGAAATCGATAAGAGCATAATTATAATCCACATAATCTACTTTAGGAAGGATTTTTTGAGCAAAATTCCACAACCTCTTATCATTTCGCGGTACTTGCTTATCTGAGAAATAGTTAAAAACTCGATGGAAAATGCGAATGATATTCGCATCAATGAGGGCTCTTCTTTCGTTTCTTCCGAAACAAAGGATCGCATTTACAGAATACCGACCCATACCCTTCAAAGAATACAATTCCGTCTCGGTAAAATCTTCAATATCTTTCCCTACATATTTAATTGATTGAATCATTTCAAAAAAAAAGGATCCGCGTTTGTGAAGGCCCAAGGATCTAAAAACTGCAGTTATCTCATCTTTTTCTGCTTCTTTTAAAAATTTAAACTCCGGATATTTATGAATGAACGCATTATATATAGGTTCTACCTGATCCGCTTTTGTCCTTTGTAAAAAAATTTCAGATACAAGCACGCGGTAGATATTTCTTTGTTTTCGCCACGGATAATCTCTCTTATGTAAATTAAACCATTGAATTAAAGATTCTTGGAATATCATTTCGTTATTCTGTTTGGCATGATTGTCCAAAGAGACCACCGCAACGACATCAATTTGTAAATCTTATTTGCAGATTTAATTTAAAATAAAAGTTATCATTTTCGTTATAAATCAAACCAAATCGATTCCTAATAGAACTCGGTGTATCCAATTTTGTATTTTTGAATAAATAATCCTCAAACTGCGCCCGATTGAACAAATGATAGCATAAAATCTCTCCATCAGGTCTAACAATAATGTACCCTCCAGATGCATCCGGTCTTCCATTCCAGATAGATGTTGGAGTCATTCCTAAAGCAATATCGCTTAGAAACTTTTTAATCTTATATTCATAAAACGGATGGCCATACTCTAAATTGTATCTCAATGGATTTCGTGCCCTCATTTTCTCTTCAATATCTTTAATCGACTTCAAATCTTCAATATAAGAAATCAAGAGAAAATGAGCCATAATTTCGGGTAAATCCCCATCAATCATCAATAAATTCAAATTAAATCTTTCCGACTCTATACCTTCAAATACAAATTCGCCTCCTAGCTCTATGATTTTTAAGATTCGATTTTTGATCTTGCTTCCCTTTTCTATTTGGTTAATTAAATCAATAGAAGCAATTAATTCGTCCGTAGTATTAATTCGATAGACAAAATTTGTTGATTGGGAAGAATTAAACAATGTTGAAATACCTCCTAATTTGGATTTAATACTAAAACCCAAAATTTGCGTAAATCCTGTATTAGAATCATATACCTTCATTTCGATATCTTTCTTATTGGCAGAACTGCTCTTCAATGAACTGATTCCTATTCGGGTTAAAAAATTCTCGATAGATTGGTTTGAAAATGACCCTTTATTGTTTACGATATCGTCAAATAATATTTGTGCATTTGAAGCGAAATCGGAAAGAGGTATCTTCTCTTTATTATTATTTTCAATAATTTCAACATCCTTTTGATTTCTGATAAATGTGAGGTTTTTGTTTGCCTCTTTTCGATAAATTTCTAAGATCGGGAAAAATGAATTTTCATCCTTCTTGAGATTTTCGTCTGCTGCATATAATTTACCATCGGAAAGGAGTTTGAGAAATACGTAAATTTCACTCCATTCGCCCTTGTTTCCGGTTAACATTTTTCTATCTCCATTTCGATTACCATTATTATTTTAAAATAATCGGAAGACCCTCTTCATTCCATTTTCTAAATCGATAGTACTCTACAAGCATCTTTTCGTATTTTTCCTTTTCCAACTCCGAATAGGCCCCATTAATCGTTTTTAATTTTTCTCTATAAACTCGTTCCGGCATAAAATCATCCTTTTTCGAGAAGCCCGCTTTAACATTGAAAATTCTGCTCATCGTGATGATATTTCCAAGCAGTTCTCTTAATCTCACCACATCAATGGATTCTTCGAAGATAGTATTGTAGATTTCGACCATATAATCCCAATCTAAGATATTTCGTATGAATTTGCAAACAATCAAGGAATCTATTAAAGCCATTTTATCTTCTTGCTCGATCATCGGTGCCACCTTGTTTTCATATGAAAGCCGGTTCGGCAAATTCCGCTCGATTGAATGATAGGTGGATCGGAGGTGCGTTGGGCCTTCGGGCGATACCCCATAACTTAATGCGAACCCTCGGAACGCTCTCGGGTCATAGCCAGCAAATTCAAGTCCTTTTACATGCATCGCAAACTCTTCAAGCCCGTATTTCTGAGAAACAAATTTGGTGCCCATTGCGAATTCTCGTGCGATGCCATCTTTTTGAACCATATCGTTAAGAAAACGAATGACAGATAATGGATCATTATATTTTATATCGAGTTCCGGAAACATCGGCAATTTTCCTCTGAGTTTTGCTTCGATGGCCAACCCGCACAGATTTCCCGCAGAGATTGTATCAATTCCGAATCGATCGCATATCTCATTAATTTTAGCAATTGCTGCAATGTCTCTGATATCGCATATTCCGCCGAATACAGCGATGGTTTCGTATTCTGGCCCTTCGACTTGGGTTTTAAATGGACCATCTTGGACTTCCACATATTTTCCGCATCCGAAAGGACAATATGCGCATCCCGTGTGTCTTTTGAGTATTGTATTGACGAGCGCGGAGCCGTTGAATCGATCGGCAAATTCGGAATAACACGCACTGAAATATCTGGTGGGTAAGCATCCGAGCTCATTTGCCCAATCCGTTATCGATGGCGTGCCGTAGGCTCTATAGACACCATTTTTACCATAAAGGTCCGGTTTTTCTTGAAGTCTTGCTATGGCTTTTTTGATAATCTCTTTGAATTTAGGGTGATCGGGGAGTTTAGGCTTAATATTTCCGGAAAAAACAATTGCTTTTAAATTCTTCGATCCCATAACGGCACCCGGACCACAACGGGCGGCTGAGTGGTATTTATCGTTCTGAATTGTCGCAATCCTCAAAATTTTTTCACCCGCAGGTCCAATGCAAATGCATCCCGTTTTCGTGTTCTGACCAACAAGAATTTCATGTGTTTCATAAGTATCTTTGCCCCATATTGCGGATGCATCTCGAAATTCTACAATTTCCGGAGTTATGCTGAGATAGATTGGAGAGTCCGACCTTCCTTCAATGATTATTACGAAATATCCCGTAGATCTCATCAATGGTGCGGTTCTACCTCCGGAATAGCACTCTGCATAGGTCCCCGTGAGAGGACTCTTGAATAATACACCCCAACGACTTGCCGTAGGATAACCTGTAGCGGTCAATGGTCCCAAGGTGATAATTAATTTATTTTCCGGGCCGAGTGCATCAATTTTTGGATCCACTTCCTTTAACAAATAAAATGTCCCTAATCCTTTTCCGCCGATAAATTTTTTCATTATTTCGATTGGGATTGGCTCTTCTTTCCAAGTTCTTTTTGTTAGGCAAATTCTAAGCAATTTGTAATCATCGATCACGGTTCCTTCAAGAGTAAATATGAGATTTGATAATAAAAGGCTTTTGAATTATCTACAGATGCAGAAAGGAAAAAACGCAGAAAGGTAAAAACGCAGAAAGGAAAAAATGCAAAAAGACAAAAATACAAAAACGACTTTTATCAAATGTGGAATATACCATCGAACTACTCTTGAGTATCGCTTTAATCGCGATTGGTATTGGATTTATTGCATCCTTATTTGGAATCGGCGGAGGCTTTCTGCTTCTTCCGAGCATGATCATGTTAGTTGGAATGGAAACGCATCTTGCGGTCGGAACCGTGGCCTTTGTCATTCCGTTTATGGCTCTTTCCTCCACCGCTGCGTATACTAAGCAGAAGCGTATTGACTTTCGGACCACTGCAATTATATTACTCAGTTCGATTGTGGGATCTATTCTGGGTGCCGGTGCAACTTCTTTGGTAACGGGGAAAACGATATTAATTTTATTCGGAGTGGTGGAAATTATTTTGGCTGCCATTTTGGGAACAAAGAAGACAGAGGCTAATAAAAAGAACTCCGTGAATATCTACCCACAAGGGAATCTTGATCAAAATAAAAATCAAAGCGAGACAACCCAAACTATGGATTCAAGCATTAATGCTAAAAATGATAGGAATGAACACATATATACAATGAATCACGAAATCGAACCCTCATCACCTCGAGAAAAAAAATGGTATATTATTGACCGAAGGTTGGTGGACTCGGATGGGATTGTTCACGAATATCATGGAAACTTAGTGTATGCACTTCCCTTGTCATTTTTAGCTGGATTTTTATCCAGTCTTTTGGGCATCGGAGGCGGAACGTTATACATCCAAATTTTTGTGTTTCTCTGCGGCATGCCGATTCATATTGCGATAGCATCTTCGATGTTCACAATTTTGGTGACTACATTCAGCGGAGCAATCACATTTTCTCTCATGAATCAAGTAGAATACACGATAGGGCTTGCTTATGCGATCGGGATGATCATAGGGGCGCAGTTCGGCGCTGCAGTGAATAAAAAGATAAAATCACAATATTTGAAACCGATGGCAGCAATAATGATAATGATAATTGCAGTTCGGATGATTATTTTTGCGGTTCAAACACCCGGATAATTCAATATAATGTTTGAAATAAATGTAATAATTTTTTCAACCAAAACTTTATTAATATACTATTACAAAAGGTTGTTGTGGATCTCGAATCAATCTTGAACGATAGTTTCATTCCGCTCGATATTAAAGAAAAATTAAGCTTTTTAAACAATAAAGCCATTAATCTCGAAATTCGGTTGAATTTTTTGCAGCAAATACTCAATCAAGCCGATGATTTTATTCTTATTACCAATCTCGCTGGCGATATCGAATTCGCCAATGAAAAAGCGAAAGAATTTTACGGAAATGCTAATTCTGATTTAACTGGGTATTCTTGTTTTCTCATAAAAACGATGGATGGCTATCCCAAGTTTAAAGAAATAGTGGATAAGGTCAATGAAGAGTTCACGTTTCAACAAGTAATTCCGTTGGAATCGAAATGGGAGGGTTCAGACAAGATCCATTATTTTTCTCTTAAGGTGTCGCTAATTACAAATGAAGTTGGTGAACGTTTTTCGTTGTTCTGGTACGGGAGAGATGTCACCGAAGCCGTGAAACGTGAAATGGAAGTTATCGAAAGCGAAAATTTTCTGAATCGATTAGTTTCAAACATCCCCGGCGTTGTATATCGCTGTGAAAACGATAAAAATTGGACCATGCGATATATTTCTGAAGGCGCACAACGCTTATTTGGGTATAAACCTGAGGATTTAATTAATAACAATAAAGTATCATTTAATACGTTGATTCGCGAAGATTTTCGACAAATTGTGTGGGATAAATGGCAAAAAGATATGGAAACAAAGGTAAATATCGAATTTGAATATCCAATCATTACAGCATCCGGAGAAGAAAGATGGATTCTTGACAGGAGCCAAAAGATTGAAGACGATGATGGAAATGTTGAATTTATTGAAGGAATTATGTTGGATATCACAGAAAAAAAGAAATATGAGAAAAAAATTATTGAAGCACAGAAAATGGATTCAATAGGGAATTTAGCGGCGGGCATTGCGCATGATTTTAACAATATGCTTACAGGGATTTTGGGTTTAACAGATTATCTTATTTTAGATGAGACAAATTCTGAAAAGAAAAATGACTTAAAATCCATTATGGATAGTGCACTTAGAGCAAAATCGCTCACAGAAAAATTATTGGCATTCGGAAGAAAAGGCAAAAATATTAACATCGCAGTGAATCTTAATTCGATCGCCTCTGAAGTAGTTTCTTTTTTAAGCAGAACAATCCCTTCGAAAATAAGGATAAACACCATTTTCGATGATTTTATTGATACAATTGACGCCGATCCAAACCAAATGTATCAGATATTGATGAATCTTTGTATAAACGCAATAGAAGCTATGCCCAATGGTGGAATTTTAACAATTGAGACCAAAAATGAATTGATTGATGGAGAAGAAAGGGTTATATTATCGGTTCGTGATACCGGTGTTGGTATGACTGAAGAAGTTCAACATCATTTGTTTGAACCGTTCTTTAGCACGAAGTTAGAAAAAGAGAAAAAAGGAACGGGGTTGGGGCTTGCTGTCGTATATGGGATTGTTAAAAATCATGGAGGACGGATCGACTATGAAACAGAGGTCGGAAAAGGAACCGCTTTCAAAATAATTTTTAAGCGGGGTCTTTTGAAACCCTCTGAACATCAATCTAAAAATTGCGAACTTAATATTAAACAAAAGAAAATTTTAGTTGTAGAGGATGAGGAGATTATCCAAAAAGTGCTAGTAAAATTACTTGATTCAATGGATATCCCATGTATATGCGCCCAAAACGGTCAGATGGCTTTGGAAATATACAATAAGGATAAAGACACAATCAAAGGAATAATTTTAGATCTGAAAATGCCGGTAATGGATGGGAAAACCGCTTTCTACGAATTAAAAAAAGTAAATCCGAATATAAAAGTGATTATTAGCACCGGGTATGGAGAAAATGAGGAAGCCCAAGAACTTTTAAATGCGGGAGCAGTGGGTATTCTTGTCAAGCCGTATCGGAAAGATGATTTGAAAAGTGCGCTGATTTGCTTAAATTAATTAACCGAAATGCTTAAATTAACGAGTTTCCAATCAGCTAACATGAGTTCAAATCGTAAATTTTTATTGGCTGCTTTTCGTGGCGATTTAATGTGCTTCGTGCATGTAATGCTCAATGCCTTAGATTTAAAGAAACAAGGATATACCGTTGAGATTCTTTTGGAGGGAGAATCAACAAAAATCCCAATGATGTATTTGCAGAATCCTAAATTGGATTTTTTTCCCTTGTGGACCCAGATTCTCGATAATAAATTGATCACGGCGGTGTGCCGGGCTTGTTCTAAGAAGATGGCGGCATATGACGCTGCAATTGAGTTGAAATTATCGATCAACGGCGAAATGTCGGGCCATCCTCCGCTTTCCAAATGGCTTTCAGAAGGATTCGAGATAATCACATTTTAGCCCAAATATAAAAAAAATAAAAAAAATCATAAGGTAAATGGGCATTCCCAACGAATATCCATAGTCTATACGGAACGTGGAAAATCCCGTTCACGGAATCTTTTTTTCAGTCTTTTTTTTGCATGTTTACGAGGTAAATTTTTAATAAATTTGATTTTTTATGGTATTTTTTGAAGATCGCCAAAATATAAATACTTTGAACACCACATCATTCTGGATTATAATGATTTTAGCGCACGAATATATTCTACTAGCCCTTGATGAGGAAACGGGCAAATTTGCGTTTACAATTTCTGGATATTGCGATTTTGGAGTCGCAGGCGCAGTTCTGGGTGATTTATATCTAAATAATCTAATAAATTTGGAAAATGGCAAAGTGATTCCCCAAAGCGGAGCTGTACCAAATAATGAAATCCTTGATAAAGCAATTTCATTGATTAAAAGAGAACCTACCCCTAGATCGCTCGATTATTGGATTATGCTATTTATGACAATCTTTAAAGAGGAAGCACGAAAAATGATTATCACAAACATGGAAAATGAAGGCATTTTGGGCCGAGAAGAGATTGTGTATCAGAAAATTTACAAAAAAGTTCGTCATCCGTTGAAAAACCCCGAGCTCAAAACGAATTTGTTGAGAAAAATAGAAGATTCTTTGATGATGGATTCAATAGAAGGCATAGATCCGGTTATCCGATTATTGATTGGATTGATAAACGCAACAGAGCTTGATCGATCGCTGTTTGAAAAGGAATTCAGAAATAAAATAAAGGAGAAAATGAAGAAAATAATGGAAATGGACCAGATTGCTGCGGCCATCAAAAATAGAATAGATGAAAATGCTAAAGAAGCGATGTCTCTTATAAATTCTGCTTTCACCTAATAGTTATTAAATACTAAAAAATTCAGCGTACACAAATAAAAATCGTTTCAAAAAACGTTTCCCTTCACAACCGATTCCATGTTCCGTATAGGCTGCGGATATTCAGCAAGAATGCCCCTTTCCCTTGGAAATTTTTTTTAATGCTTTTTTGCCGTTTTTTTTTAATGTTTGATAGAAAAAATACCTATATTTTCGAATGATTTTAATTTCAAACTGATCATGGGCCCGAATAGACTTTCCCATTAAATAAATCTACCCAAATCAATTACACACAACATAATTTTATCGAAAGATCGAAATTAAAACGATTTAATTTTTAAAGAGAAAAGACTTGGGAAAGCGTTTGGGAAATTTCCATTAATTCAATAATCCGAATTCCAAAAATGCATTTTTTTACAAAGAGTTTTACATGAAAAGATAAAGAATTCATGAGAAATTAATAAAATAAAAAAATAAAATTAAGATAATCGCTCAAGCAGTGAGCATCGCGCTCACTTTTTTCTTTAACGTGAGAAATATCACAATTGCGATACCTTGAAACACGATATTTATTGATATAAGCAATGGAATTGATATTTCATAAAGAAAACCGGAAATTGTTGCCCCTATGAACAACGCTATGCCATAAAATACACTGAAAGACCCATATGCTCTGCCTCTCTCTTTTTTCGGAACAATATCTGCAAGCGAAGCCTTCATAATCGTTTCGTGCATGCCCATTACGATACCCCAAAAGAACACAGCGAGATAAATCATCAAATAATTGAAGGAGAAAATCAGCAGTACGGATAATGCACTAAAAATAGGGATGAGCAGAACCACCAAAACCCCAGCAAACGGGTTTTTCGTATGCTCTTTCTTATTGTCGTATAACTTGCCAATGATAATTCCGAAGATGGCATCCACAAACATGGCGGCCGCGTAGAGAAATGGAATCTGAAAATCACTGAGAAGGCTATTTACTTTCCAATGGTATCCAGCAATAGCAAAATTGACGAACCCAATGGTGGTCAACAGCGAGAATATTGTATATGCCCAGAACAATTCTGAAGTTTTTTTGGTAGGAACCGCTTTTACAGCATCTTTTTCAAGATATTCAGGGTTTTTAACCGTTAGGTATGCGAAAATTACAACAATCATTAAAATTGCATATGGAATCCAATATATTCGATATCCCGCTTGGTAATCCACAACGGTTATCTCGCCTTCGCGTGAAAAGAAATAAAATGCAAAGATTAAAGGGCCCGCAACCGCGCCGATTTGATCTAAAAACTCGGCAAAGCCGAATCCAACACCGGTGCCCACTTGTTTAGTTGCATGAGATAAGATAGTATCTTTTGCCGGACTTCGTATTCCTTTACCGATTCGTTCCAAAATAATGAAAATAGCGGCGATTTGCCAAATTCCCGTTAAAGACAGGATGGGTACCGATAACAATAGGCCGTAGCCCAAAATGGTAAAAAACCAAGGGGACTTCGATTTATCTGATAGGTATCCCGACACGAGTCGGATGGCATAACCCAAGACTTCACTTACACCCACGACCAAGCCGACAATCATGGCGTTCGCGCCTAAGACCACTAAGTATGGGCCGGCAACACTACGAGCACCTTCATATATGATGTCGCCCAATAAACTGATGATCCCAAAGAGTATAATTAATAGAATCGATGTTTTCTTTATTTTGCTTGATTCTTCGGAATCAGATTTCATTGAATCTTGAG
This sequence comes from uncultured archaeon, assembly GCA_964623665.1. Taxonomy (GTDB): domain Archaea; phylum Asgardarchaeota; class Lokiarchaeia; order Sigyniarchaeales; family Promethearchaeaceae; genus CAZUTM01. Next base: position 3,325 of record CAZUTM010000040.1, on the reverse strand, counting down.
CCATTGAAATCACTCAATAAAGCAACACATTGCAAATAAATTCGCCTTTCGGTGAGATCATCGAATATTTATTCCGAAAAAAACTATATTAAGCTATATGAATTCAAAAGCACGGCTTTCGCTTGTTATTTTTATAGTGATAACCACGATAATAAATTCAGTTCAACAAATGATACCACCTAACCTTGTAACGATTTCTAATTATTTCGGTTTTGGTGGAGACACCGCACCTTTGGGCGTTTTGACTTTCACCTTTACAATTATATCTGGGATTGCAATGGTAATCTTTGGGTATTTGGCCGATAAATTAGTAAGAAAATGGTTGGTGTTGGGAGGTGTTTCTGTCTATTCTCTCTTTGCGATGGGCATCTTTATTGTTCCCGGCACAGCAAATGGATTCCGCTTATTCTATATTTTAATTACATTAAGCGGAGCGGGATTTGGAGTCGCGGTTCCATCGGTGTTCTCGTTAATAGCGGATATTATACGACAGGAAGATCGATCAAAAGGTTTTTCCTTCTTCTCTATTGCGAACCTTTTGGGAATGATGGTTGGGATTGCGCTAAGTACATTTTTGGGGCAATTGAATTGGAGGCTTCCCTATTTGATTATTGGAATTATTGGAGTAATTTCAGCGGGATTGATGGTAAAATTCCAAGAACCCCAAAGGATTGGGGGTGCTCTGGATGCAGAAAATCCGCCTGAAATATCATATCGCATAAAAAAAGAGGATCTTCCGATTATTTTCAGCAAAAAATCGAATATTTGGCTCATTCTGAATTTTGTAGACACGATTCCAACCGGGATCATCTTATTTCTTATTTACACGTTTATGAAAACCGAACACAACATGCCCGAATCCCTAACTCTGTTGTTTCTTGCATTTATTTTAATCTCTACGCTTATTGGAACCGTTGTTTTTGGCTATATTGGCGATTTATTATTTAAGAAAGGAAATAAAAAAGCGCGTGTGCAGTTGGCACTTCTTGCGAATATTGCACCCATCCCGTTTGTGTTTATCGCATTGCTTGTACCATTTAAAATGCCGGATGGAGCGACCATCGTCGATATTTTCCAAAATTCGGGGGCGGTATTGATGCTTGTATTATTGGTGATTGGACTTTTCATTAACGGGGCTGTAAACGGATCATGGTATGCAACGGTGGTCGATCTTAATCTTCCCGAACATCGGGGGACGGTTTTGGCAACCGCCAACTTCTTCGATATTCTGGGAAAATCTCTCGGCCCATTAATTGCCGGATTTGTCACCGATGCGTACGGAATCTTGGCCGGGATGACCTCTTCGATATTTGCATGGATATTATTACCGTTTTTCTGGATTTCATTATGGCGGAATTGCGAAAAAGATATGTTAGATGTCGATGCCACCATCTTAAATCGGATAAAAAAATCGCAATGATCCAAAAAGGTATTTTTTATGGCCATGCACTCCTAAGTTGCGAAAATGATTATTTAAAAGGTCTTTCCTTGAGTATATTTTTATTTTTTTTTCTATAACCCATTGATCTCCAAAAAGGTATGACCCCATGCAAACTTGGATAAGAGGAGTTCCGCTTGCTCCCGCTCTCCGGCGATAATTAAAGCCGCCGCAAAGGCTTCCACGGTGGACAATTTCCCGAACTTTGCGTAATTAATCGGATTCCCTGCTTGAAAATTCGGAAGCATACGACCGTTTGGAAAGCCTCCGGGAGGAAATACATCTTGGATCTGATTCCAAGAGCAATCGATCACCATGATACCATCTTTCAATTGAGCAAAATCTGACTTTTCCAATGGTTTTGAAGCAAAAGGATCCAATAGAACACAATTCTTGGGTGCCGCTTTAATACTTCGAATGATTTTCACGAGATCGAACTTAGCAAGCTTCAAAGCCGTATTTTTTTTCGGATCATCATGAGCGAGATACAGACAATAAAGTGGAATCGGCAAAATTAGAACCTCCCATGCTGAATACTTCAAAAAAACGAGAGATGCGGAGAGAGTGATTTGAACACTCGAAGGCCTCTGCCACAGGATTCTAAGTCCTGCACCTTTAACCAATCTCGGTAATCTCCGCTTCTTTTCCTTTACATATTCTAAAACGCATTTTTCATTTTTAATTTTTCTTTTCTGTTCCTCCACTTGGAACGCAAAAACATATATTCGCGGAGGGCGAATTTACAAGTATATAACGCAAGTAGTGAAAAACCATGAGTTTACGGGATAATCTCAATAAGCATCTATCGCTTATCTTAAGAAGTTCGAAAGCGAGCATTATGATATTGCTTAGCGACCAAGATGGGTTGTCGATAGCAAAAATCAGTCGTGGACCCGAATTTGATTTAGATGCGAGCGCTATCACTTCAGTCGCATCTGCAGCCTTCTCCGCCAGCGAGGAAAACTGGAATGATCTCAATATCCGGGATCAAATTATTGCATTCTCTTTCTTCGAAAAAATCTGTTTAATCACCATAAAAATACTTAACACATTGCTTACCATCGTTCACGATTTCAACCAAGAATGGCCTTTGAATCCGGATGTTATCGGATCAGCCGTCTTTAATCTTACAGGGGAATTGGATAAATTTTTTGGAAGCGGTGCAATGTCCGAGGCTGAAATCGAAGCATTTTCAAATAATGTGAGATCTGCAATCTATCTTGCTGGGGTTGGAGACTCGATTGAGTTTGCATCTTATGCGCGAGAAGGCAGTTCGGAGACCTTGATTCAGAAGATTTCTGAAATCTTGGATGGAGTTCAAAATCCTCAAATCATCTCACGTTATGGATTGGTCAATACCGGTGGGATGTCGATTGATGGAAGAGATAAAGCAACATTCTTGCCGATTCCAAATGAAGCATTTTTAGCCAACTCGATCGTTGCTTTTCAGAAAATGGTTGAGCAAGGAGATTCGTTGAAAATTGGAGGGATTGTATCCTACTTCTGTATCTCTGGACCAAATCCTGATAGTATGTATGGGCTCATCCTTGCACCATCCGGTAATCTGATGTTCGCAGATGAAACCACGGGTGCGCAGTCGGTTCAACCGATCTCGTTCGTAGCGTTGTTCCCGCTCTCATATGGCGCCATTCCCGTATTTTGTGAGGTGCGGAATATGATTTATTCGATTTTAAACGTAATTGGCACCGAGAAGATTGCAGAAAAATTCATCAATGTAGTCAATGGGTTGGTCGCAGCACGATTCGAGACATAAAATACGCTTAAAGAGATGAAACTCTGAACTACAATGAATGCCCCCTTTCATCTTTTTATTTTTTTTGTCTAACCCCCTCGCGGGGGAGCACAAAATAAAGAAGGTTTTTTTCC